>CAZSJU010000022.1:12457-13822 GCA_964607235.1 uncultured Anaerolineae bacterium
ACCACACTTTCCCAACTCTATATGCAGCGCGCTCACCCACAGAGCCTGGAAGCGCAAGCGGACCAGGCCATGGCAGCACTGGCGCAGGCTGAGGCGCAAGTCGCTGCGGCTCAGGCTCAACTGGACGGCCTGCAAGCTGGCGCCACGCAGCAACAAATCGCGGCTCTGCAAGCCCGCGTCGCACAGGCGCAGACGGCGCTGGATTCGCTGCTGGCGCAGCGCGAAAAGTTGGAAATTGTCGCGCCTGTGGACGGCACGGTGCTAGACCTGGCCATGCATTCTGGAGAGGTCGCCGCGCCCGGCGCGACGCTGCTCACCGTGGCGGACCTTTCCAAAGTACAGTTGGTCATCTATCTATCCGAGCTGAAAATAGGTCAGGTGTACCTGGGTCAAACGATAAACGTCCAAGTGGATAGCTTTCCAGACCGCATTTTCCAAGGCCGAATAAGCCACATCGCTGATCAGGCCGAGTTCACACCACGCAACGTGGCTACCAAAGAAGAACGTGTCAACCTTGTCTTTGCCATAGAAATCCAACTCGCCAACCAGGACGGCGCACTCAAGCCCGGAATGCCTGCCGATGCTACCTTTGAAAATTAAGGCGCGGGCCAGCCAAGAGGAAGCCAGATGAACCATAAAGCGCTGGGGTATAAAAAGATTCTACCAGGTCACATTGTGAGCGCCCGCGTGTACCTCATCGCCGTGTTGCTCCTGGTATCGCCGTTGACTAACGGCTGCCGCGACAAGATCGCCTCCCAGGTGGACGACAAGCCATTAAAAGCCTCGGGGACGATCCAGGCGGACAAGATACGGGTCGCCAGCGAATTAGGAGGCCGCATCATCAATGTCACGGTGCGCAGAGGACAAGCAGTAAAAAAGGGTGATGTGCTAGTGCTGCTCGACGCCACGCCGCTGCTCACCCAACTGGCCGAGGCCGAGGCGGCCGTGACGACCGCTCAGGCAGACCTGGCACTCGTCAAAGCTGGGCCGCGTACAGAAGAGATTGCAGCCACTCAAGCGGCCCTGGCATTGGCCAAGGCGGAACGCGACGGCGCGCTCGCCGCCTGGCAGAATGCCCAGCAAGTTCTCGAGTCCCCCCAAGAACTCGACGCCCAAATTGCCCAAGCGCGCACCCAACTGGAACTGGCGATTCAAGGCGTCGAACTGGCAGAGGCGCAACTGGCTCAGGAGCAACTGCTGTGCGAGCAGAGACAAGAAAGCTCATTCGAACACAAGGTCTCTGACCTGCAGGTGCAGGCTGCTACACAAGCCCTGGCAGCCGCCCAAGCGGACGAAAAAGCAGCCCAGATGTTGTTAAACTGGCTATGGACGATACGCAACGAGCCATTGGGACTGGTCGCCCAA
>CAZSJU010000022.1:13922-20157 GCA_964607235.1 uncultured Anaerolineae bacterium
GGTCCTGACCGTGGCAGACCTTTGCCAGGTGACGCTGACGCTCTATGTACCGGAAAACCAAATTGCTCACGTCTACCTGGGCCAAGTCGTCACGCTAAAAGTTGATAGCCTACCAGGACAGTCCTTTACAGGTCGCGTGAAACACATCGCCGCCCAACCCGAGTTCACACCCCGCAACGTCGCGACCCAAGAAGAACGGCTAAATACCTTTTACGCCGTAGAGGTGAGCTTGCCCAACGAAAAGGGGGCCCTCAAACCCGGAATGCCCGCCGATGCAATTTTTGACAAATCACCTCTAGAGCACCAACAGCCATGAATCGCGGGCATGTTTATGGTATAATCTATACAGTGTTGATCCCCAATTTCCACCAGGAAAAAAAAGAACCTAACCAGGAGGTTACAAATTATGCATGGTGTGCTCAGTATCATCCTCGGCGGCGGACGTGGTACGCGCCTTTACCCCTTGACAAAACTGCGGGCCAAACCGGCTGTGCCATTAGCGGGCAAGTACCGACTGATTGACATCCCTATCAGCAACTGTCTCAACTCGGGCATTTCGAGAATTTACGTGCTGACCCAATTCCTCTCCGAGTCCCTCAATCGACACATTTATCGCACCTATAAATTTGACAATTTCGGGGGTGGCTGGGTGCAGGTATTGGCTGCCGAACAGACCGGCAGTCTGGACACTGAAACCTCTGACTGGTATCAAGGCACTGCCGACGCAGTGCGCAAGCAACTCACCCATATACGCACGGCACGCCCCTCAGATGTGCTCATCCTCTCCGGTGACCATCTGTATCGCATGGACTATCGAGAGTTTATCCACGCCCACCGGGAAAGCAATGCTGACGTGACCGTAGCGGTGCAACCGGTGACGCCCGAAGCAGCGCCTCAACTGGGCCTCCTCAAAACAGACCCATCGGGATACATTACCGAATTTGCCGAAAAGCCCAAAGGCAAAGCCTTGGAAAAAATGGCCAGTGGCGACGATCCGCAAAAGCCCTTCTTGGCCTCCATGGGCATCTATATCTTTAACTATGCCGTACTCAAAGAACTGCTAGAAAAACACAAAAAGGATGACTTTGGCAAACATATCCTGCCGGCCGCTATCAAGAGCCACAAAGTTTGTGCGTATACCTTTGGAGGCTACTGGGAAGATATCGGGACAGTACAGGCTTATTATGACGCCAATCTTTCCTTGGCCCTGCCAAATCCGCCCTTTGACCTGTACGAGCCAGAACACCCGATCTACACGCGTCCGCGTTACTTGCCAGGCACGCGCGCCGACGACTGTCACCTGGAACGCGTGATGCTGGCTGATGGATGCCTGCTGCAGGATGCCGTGATTAGCGATTCGATCATCGGCCTACGTAGCACCATCGGACCTGGGGTGCGCATCTCTCGCTCGGTGCTCCTGGGCGCCGATTATTATGAAGATGAAGCGCACCACGCGAGCAATCGGGAAAAAGGCAGACCTAACATAGGCATTGGTTCAGGAAGCACGATCGAAGGCGCCATCATAGACAAGAACGTCCGTATCGGCAAAAATGTGGTCATCCGCCCCCATCCCGAAGTGATCGAGATGATAGAAGAAGAATATTATGTCATTCGCGATGGTCTCGTCATCATTCCCAAAAACGCCATCATTCCTGACGGGACAGTGATCTAAAGTTGGGATGTCTGTCACATCCTCTCCTGAAACACAAAAACGGCCCCCGTTAAGCGGGGGCCGTTAAACATTGCAGACGCGGCTTAACCATTTCGCCGCAAGGTGCGGGCGACAAAGAAAGGATCTGTCCCAATAACGCTCTGCGCATACAGTTCCATCCCTCCAAAATCAGTGACCTTGTTACCCAGGTCCCCCCGGTCCACGATACGGGCCATCACCGGGAAACCACTCCAATCCTCACCTTCTACTCCACTCAAAGGTGGCATATAGAGCACAAAGTTAAAAGATAATACGTTCAGCTCGCGCGTAAATGCCTCAAGCGTATGGTAAAGCAAGTCTTTAAAAGCATCGTCAATATTGTCCGCGATGAGCAATACCTCTTTTTCCTTGACCGGCGTCAAATAGGCCATACCACGCACCACGTCATCTCCAAAAGTAAGCCCTAAATCGTGGTGAATGTCATACAGGTCTTTAAAATAACTGGTTCCGTACTGCTGCTGATACCCCAGGGCCACCCGACGTAGAGCCTCAACTTTGGCATAGTGCATATCCCGCGTCAAGGTCATCTGAGCGTGGCCGTGGATGATAGAAGCGCCGCTCTTCCACAAGCAATTCCACATAAAGAAAAAATAGCGCGCCGCGAGATCCGTCTCGTGTGCCTTGGCTGCCCAGGCCAAAGCAGTATCCAGATAATCACCCAGGGATTCCCGATCAAACTCGAGCGGATCATGCTCGTCAAAGATCACCAATCCGTGAAACCCATCATACTTGGCAATGTTGCTGGCGGTGATAGAGTAACGCCCCTTGATGCGACCAAAGCTATCTTCCGGCGTTCCTTCCAGAGGATTAGCAAACGGGCCACTGCCATTGTGCCCTATGATACGTCGGACGTCACCGTGGTCACGCGCTTCCAAGGGACGACGGGCACGCAAGTCATTAAAAAGCGCCCCTTCCCAGGTCACAAAGTTGGTCAACTTGACAATCTGCTGCGCTGTTACAGCTTCCACCGACCCAAAATAACGCTCGATCCAGGGATGCATCACCGGCAAAGGCACCAGGTGCCCCGTGGTCAAGCTCAGGTGAAAAATGCGTTCAAAGCGGCGCCGGCCGGCCTCAGGCAAAGATTCGATCAAATGCGGCAAGTCAGTGATACTAGGACATATAGACATACGATTTCTCCTCCACTGTACAATACCATCATAAACCAGAAAAGTATAATACACGTAAAAACAAAATTAAAATTGGGTTAAATCTCACACCCGTTCCGGTCCTGCAGGGAGGCCGGTGCCGTGGGAAGGAACAGCGCGGCAAACTTAGCGGTTGGCAGCATAGACCAAAGCAGGCAATAAATGCTCTTGTACCATCACGTCCCAATCCATCTTTCTAGCCAGTTGATACCCCTGCTCTAATAACCGCTGTTGTGCTTCTTGCCCGGTCGGCAAACGCGCCATAATTTCCTGGGCCACGGTCCGGGCGCGGTTCGCTTCGATCCTGTCCCGTTCCGGCTGCCCTATCAGTTGCGCAGTCTTATAGTCATCAACCACCATATCCTCAGGCACAGTCGTATAATCTGCCACAATGAGGTTTTCCGGCAACCGACCACCGGCCGCGCGACGGATCAAGCCAATACAGCCACACACATTCGAGACGACACACAAAGCTCCAAAGTTCAGCGATTCCACCTGTGCGATGCCAAAGGGTTCATAGATAGACTGACCAAACTCCAGGTCAGTCCCCCAGCGGATATCTTTATAGCTCATGTCCGCCGGCATGCGCTGCCCGCAACGCTCACGGTTCCAGCCAAATTGATTGACCAGGACGACACGGGTCGCTTTGGCCTGGGCGTTAAAGAAATCGATCAAACGATAAAAATCGACCTCATCGCGCATCAAATCACCGCTCCCCTGGTGATGGACCACAGGCCAGCCATATTCTTCTTCCCATTGACGAACGGACCGCGTGGGCCGCCCACTGGGTATCGCCGTCGCCAGCACAAACAACACAGCACTCTTGTCTTGGGCGACCAACAGGTCATCCAGGTACTCTAAAACGCGCACATCGCGCCACATCGCTTTGCTGGTCACAAAGCGCGTCACGTGGGTAAAGACATAGTCCGGTGGCTCTTTAAAGAGCCCCAGATTAACGGCGTACTGTGCCAGCCGGTGTTTTGAAGCGAGTTTGTCCTCTAGAGTAATTTCAATGGAGGACAGACCGTTATAGACCAGGTCAACGTGTGTCTGCGCCAAGACGGACGACAGGAAACGCAGCTCTTCGATGGTCAGATCCCCCACCGCTAAAATGTTATCGCATTCTACGATGGTCTTGAGCATCGCATGTTTGAAAAAGCCAGATTGATCGCCAAAGACATCCTGGAGAAACAACCCCTGTGCACTGGCCCGACGTAGTGTGTTGTAAAACATGGTGTCGTGCCCATAGCTCTTTTCGACAATGGAACGCATCGTCGCCACACCGTGGGCAAAAAACACCGGATGGTAAACATTGGGGGCGTGTAGCATGGCCGAATAAAGCAAAGGCAGCCCCGTGACCTCGTGAGCAACCATGAAACGCTCACCATCGCTACTGTTGCCGACGACGGCCTTGAGCGCCAAATAACTCGGTTCCGCCGCATTGATGTAAAAATTATATTCAGGATCATGCTCATACTGGTCCGAGCGCAACCCAAAGCGATCATACAGCCGCCGCTTAAAATAGTTCGATTTATCCGGCAGAGCCTCACTCGCATCTACCAGGATGACCTCGTGCCTGGTTCCATCAAATTCACGCCGCCCGTAAAGAATTCGCACGTTAAAGCCGGCCTCTATCTTGCCCAAGGCCGCCGAAAGCGGGCGTTCTAGCTTGTCCAGCCCGTGATAAGAGGAATACTCGACCGCGAGATTGTTGCTGGGGCTGACCAGCCGCTCCATCTCGGCATCGTCGCGCGTATTCATTGGGCCGACGAGCAGCGTGCGCTCTACTCCAAGCAAATAACTGCCACTGCTCAGCATCCCTTCCAGCACGGCGCCGACACCACCGACTTTGACGCCCGCCTCACGAGTCGAGTGAACGACCAACTCAAACTTGGACAAATCACTTGTTGTAGCCATAGGCTTCCCTTCCTTTTACGACACGTCGGCATACACAATCTAAAAGTTTCCTTTGCCTCGCGCTCTAGATCCATTCGAGCGCATAACATAGGGTGATAATCGCCCAACCGCCAGCCGACGCCGCAACTCTATCTGGAAAAAACGATCCTGGATATGCACAAACCCCTGAGCAAAGAACAAGTCACGGGGGTCAGTGGCATAGATGTGGGGAACGCCCCAGCGGGGGCGGATGACCTCCACGTCACGGAGCAGCCCTTTTCCCCGTCCCCTAATCACTCGCGTGATCTTTAGAATATAGCACAGGGAACAAGAGAAGTCAATCACAGTGAAAAGCCAGCCAGGGCGACCGGATCACCGCACCTCGCGTCGCCGTTGTCGCTGCAAAGCATTGGTCAACGCATCAACGCGCTTTTGCTTTTCCGCGTACAACCATGCGTTCTCAATCGCCATCGCTGCCATGGTAGACAAAGCTTCCATCACTGCCAGATCTGTCGGGCTGAAACGGTCTGACTTGGTATCAACGACCTGCAGCACGCCAATAACTTCTTGTCGCACGCGCAATGGGACACTGAGAATAGAGCGTAACGGTATCCCGGTCTTTTGATCCACTTTCACAAAATGGCGCGGATCGGCCCGTATGTTGGTCACGTTCAGGCTCTTACCATGCCGTGCGACCCAGCCAACCAATCCTTGCCCAGGCACCAACGTCCAACCGCGCACCACCTCGCTTTTAGGCCCCGTAGCGGCCTGGCAAATAACCTTGCCCGTTTCCGGGTCCATCAGCCAGACAGAGCAAGACGTCATCCCCAACAAGGAGCGCACTTGATCCAGCATCGTTGCAAACACCTGCTCCAAGTTCAAGGTGGAGAGAAAAGCCTGCCCCGCCCGGTTCAGCAGCGCCAGCTCACGGTTGCGCCGTCGTAACCTCTCCTCTGACCGCCGGCGCTCAGTGATATCCTGGACGATACTCAAGACAAGGTTGTCTGCCACTTTGGCACAATCGATCGACAACCATCTGTCTTCGCCGGTGGTGTGCAAGCGGTAAAATAGCTCGGTCCGCTGCTTTTCCCGCGAGTCAAAGCTACGCTTGATTCTGTCCGCGGCCTGAGGAACCTGTTCAAAGAATGCTTCGATAGTGGCTCCCATAAAGTCAATGACTCTATCTCTGGAAAGATTCATCGCTGCCAAATTAATCCGTGCCAGCACTATTTTACCATCGCTCTGACGTTCCCACAGGATGCTAGGGTCTGGAAGCGCCTCAAAAATGCGTTGAAAAATCTCTGCACCCGCGCGCGATCCCCCCTCCTGGCGTCTAGTTTCCAACGCCTCTAACGCGGTGATTGTAGAGCGCAACGCGTCTATTTCCTGCAAAAGCTGTTCCTTTGTCCCAACGTTATCGTTCATATTGTCCTCCGCCAACGGCCAGCCCCCCCCAACACCCACTCAATATCACAATGCC
>CAZSJU010000023.1:0-3779 GCA_964607235.1 uncultured Anaerolineae bacterium
CTTACGCTTCATAATTGCTCATAACAAGATGACGGCCCCGCTTTCTGCCGCCAGGTCGCTCAAGATAATGGTCTTTTCGTCTACCGCGACGTGCACGTCGCCCCACAATACCGTCCCTCTGACCTGTCCCTTTTTTCTCTCCCTCGACCCGGCGATGGGCAGGGTCACCTTGTCCAGTTTCTCACCCCGGTTGATGAGCACCAGCACTTGCTGGCCTTGGTGCCGTCGTAAAAAGGCAAAGGCTGCTTGATCTTGCCAGATCAGGAAAAAGTTGCCGTGGCGCAGCGCGGGGTATTCGCGGCGCAGGTGAGCCAGCGACTTGACCAGCGTGCGCACATTGCGATGCCAGCGCTCGGGCTGATGCCAGGGAAAGGCGCGGCGACACTCGGGGTCGTGGCCGCCCGCCATGCCAATCTCGTTGCCATAATAGATGCCCGGCGCGCCGGGCAGCGTGAGTTGCAGCAGCGTCGCCAGCTTAAAGCGGGTCAGGTCACCCCCGCACATGGTCAGGAACCGTTCGGTGTCGTGGCTGGAGATGAGATTGTAGGTCACCGCCGTCACCTGCGGGGGGTAGAGGGACAGCATGCGCAGCAAGCCATCCACAAAAGTCGCCGTGTCCATCGTCTGTCGGGCAAAATAACCCAGTGCCAGGTCGCGCAGGAAATAGTTCATCGTCGCGTCAAACTGCTCGCCCTGCAACCAGGGCGAGGTGTCGCCCCAAATTTCACATAGCAGGTAGCAGTCGGGCCGGGTCGCCTTGGCTACCCGGCGAAAGTCGCGCCAAAAGTCAGGCTCGACGTGGCGCGCGACGTCCATACGCCAGCCGTCGATCTGAAACTCGCGCAGCCAGTAGGCGCTCACGTCGAGAAAGTAACGGCGGGTCTCAGGGTTCATCTGGTTCAGCTTGGGCATATTGGGCACACCGTACCAGGCCTCATAGGTTGGCGCAAAAGCGGGGCCGTCCGCGTCTTCTGGGGGGAGGGCCTGCAGCGGTAGCCCTAGCCAGTCCGGCACTCGCTCGATCCACTCGATCCACTCGATCCACGCTTGCCAATAGCCCTCGAGTTGTGCGGGCCGGTAGTACAAGACGACCGGGAATTCGTAAAACGTGAACCAGTCCACATAAGGCGAAGCGGCGCCACGCTGTACCACGTCTTGGAAGGCGAAAAAGCGGGGATGGCAGTGGTTAAAGGAAGCGTCGAGGATGACGCGCATGCCGCGCGCGTGTAGCGCTTTGACCAGCGCGCGCAGGGCGTCGTTCCCCCCAAAGGCCGGGTCGACGTGATAATAGTCTACTGTGTCGTACTTGTGCGTCGAGGGCGAGGCAAAGATGGGATTCAGATAAAGCACCTCCACGCCCAGGTCTTGCAGATCGTCCAGCCGTTCCAGGATCCCGGCCAGGTCACCGCCCTGGAACTCGAACCAGTGTGGCGGGGACCCCCAGGGCACCGTGTCGGGCGGGTCGTTATCAGGGTCACCGTTGGCAAAGCGCTCGGGAAAAATTTGATAGACCAGCGCCCCGTGCATCCATTGGGGCGTCTCAAAGGGCGCGCAGTGGTCAAGGTCCAGGCGCCAGCGGTCTAGCGGCTCGACGGCGTGATCGACGCCGTGGCGGCAATAGTAGACCGGCTGCCCGTGCGCGTTCTTGAAGGCGAATGAGTAGCGCAACTGCGGGCGCGCTGGGCGGATGGTGGTTTGCCAGTATAAAAAGCGTCCCTCGGCGCAATGGGTCAGCGTGGGCGTCATGGGTGCGCCCTTGACTTGCCCGTCATTGTAGACCAGGGTCGCCGCGGTCAGCGCTGGCTCGGCGCGCAGCCGGAACTGTACCCGCCCGTCGGGTAGGGGATTGCAACAGGCGCGATCGGCCTGGTCATAGCGCACGTCGTAGGGATACAGGGTGCCGACCTCGCCAAAGTATTTGACCTCTGAAAATTGTGTGTGCATCCTGTTCAATCCTTTATCAATCTGGGATATCATAGACGGCGATGCCCATGCTGCGGGTGGCGATCCAGATTCGCTTACCCGCACAGCCCGTGGCGCCTACCTCTGGGTGGACGAGGCACTGCACGGCGACGTCGCTCACGGCGCTGCCGGGCATGCCAGAGTTGTTTTGACCAAAGGTGTGCCAGCGCTCGTTCGGCGGGGATTCATAGGCCGCCAGCGGCCGCCCGCCCGCCGCGCCGGGCGCATCGGCGCCGAACCACATCCAGGCCGGACGCTCACCGCACTGGCAGCCCGCGACAGCCAGGACGGCGGTCCCCCAAGGCAGGTCTGAGTTCCGTGCGTTAAAGGTTTGCCACTGGCCGTCAGGGTACAAGACGCTGATGCCGCGCCCAAAAGTGGTGAGCCAGACACCTCTGGCCGCGTCGACGGCCACGTTTGAGACTCCGTCCCACACCAGGCCAGAAGTGTCGCTGGTGTAGGACGTCCACGTCCCGCTGGTCACGTCCAGGGACGAGGCGCCCCGGTTCGTCGCGAACCAGATGTAAAAGTCGTCCTTTGACAGGCTCGCGAGGGAACTCGGGACTGTGCCCGTCTGAACGGCGAGGCCCAAGACCACGTCGTTGAGCAAACCGGGATAGGTGGTGTCATAGACTTGCCACGCCCACTCGGCGTCGGTGCAGGACGCGGCATCCTCGTGCCGGTTCAGCACGACCGCGCCGCCGTCGGTGGCGAGCCACATGCTACCGTCGGGGGCGGCGGTGATGGCGTTCAGCCGCTCCGGGGGCAAGGGTGAGTTTGCGGGCGTAAAGCTGATCCAGCGCTCACGCTGGGTGTCCAGGCAGCTCAAGCTGTGGGGCGTGCCCATCCACATTTCGCCGGCAGGTCCGGCGCTCAGGTCTAGCACGTCATCCTCTACCAGGTCCGAGTTGTCCGGATCATAAATCGTCCATTGGGGCTGGTTGAGTAGATTTTGCTCAAGCGTCAGGACTGCGGCCCCGTGAGCGGTACCGATCCAGAGCCGCCCCTCAGCATCCAGCGTGACGGCGTGGACAATGTTGCTGGGCAGCGACGAGTTGTCCCGGTCAAAGGTCCGCCAGCCGCGCAATCGGGTGTAGCGCATCACGCTGCGCGCGGTGAGGGCGCCCATGAACACGAGCGCCAATAGGCCCATTACGGGCCAAAAGTTGTGTGGGAACAGGTCGAAAAATGTCTTGCCCCAGTAGGCCTCTCTCTGGCGCAGGCGGCTCAGCGCCTCGCGGGCGACGAGGCCGGCCGCCAGGCACAGGGGTGTGACGGTGACCAGCGTGTATTGTGGCCACTTGGTCGGCCAGATCAACAGGAACAGCAGCCCAGCCGCGAACCAGGACAGGATCAACTTTTCCAGCCGTGCCCGCGTCAGTGTCCGCTCGGCGCTTGTATCCTGATCGGTCAGCCTCTCGTGCAGCGGGAGGGCGGGCAACCGGGCGCGGATGGCTGCCCCCAGCCGCGTGCGCCACACGAACCAGCCCAGTCCCAAGAGGCCGGCTACAAAGACCAGCTCGTCCACGGCAAAGAAAAAAACGCCGGGATGCCATAGCATCGGCCAAGATTGCGCCATGTGATCCAGCGGTTTCCACCAGGCATAGTTGTAGCGGGCGACCTCGGCACTGGTGACATATCCGCCGTGAAAAAAGATCGAATCCAGCAGCCGACCGAGCGGGTCCGTCCATAGGATGGGATTCAGCGCCAAAAAGACGAGCGCCGCGGTCAAGCCGAACAGCAGCGGGTCGTAAACGCGCCGCGCCTGGCGCTTGACGTCCCACAGCAGCCACCCCAGGATGACCAAACCCGCCACG
>CAZSJU010000023.1:3879-16881 GCA_964607235.1 uncultured Anaerolineae bacterium
GCCTGGCTGGTATATTTGGTGTGCATGGTGTGCAACGCCAGCGCCAGCCCGGCGAACGGCTCGACTCCTGTCACCAGGGCCACTGCTGCTGCGCCAAAGAGGACCGAGATCAAGCGGCTGACCGTCAGCCTGTCCTGGGGGCTGGCGTCGGGTCCCAACAGCGCGATACCGCCGCCATAGAGTAGCTTGACCAGGATGGGATGTTCCAGGTTATCGTCGTATCCGATGATCGCGGTCAGGTCAC
Organism: uncultured Anaerolineae bacterium; assembly: GCA_964607235.1. Taxonomy (GTDB): domain Bacteria; phylum Chloroflexota; class Anaerolineae; order S140-20; family S140-20; genus CAZSJU01. Next base: position 4,124 of record CAZSJU010000023.1, read on the forward strand.
CCTCGCGTAGGGCGCGGGCATAGTGTTCTCCGGCCGTGACGTAAACCGGTTCGTCAAAGTCGGTGCGCAACTCTAACGCTGCTTTGAGGCGCACCAACACGGCCAAGATCAGGATGAGCCAGGCGACGTGCTTTGAAATATTTTGTGTCATCATGCCTTATGTCAAGACGGCTGGTCCTATATAGGACCAGCCGTCTTTTGTCAAAACGTAGGTGATCCCGTTTGTTGGTTTAGCCTTTGACGGAGCCTTGGGTCAAGCCCCCCACGATTTGGTCTTGCAGCAGCAAGTATAGGACGACGATGGGGATCCCGCCGATAAGACCGCCGGCGGCAAACACGCCCCACTGTTTTGAGAACTGCTCCGAGACAAACAGGTACAGGCCCACCATCAGGGTGAACTGCTCGTTGCTCTGCAGCATGACGCGGGCCAACACAAACTCGGAATAGTTGCCGATGAACGTCAAGATGCCGACCACGGCCAGGATGGGGCGCACCAGCGGCAAGATCAAGTAGCGGAAGGCCTGCCAGTGCGAAGCCCCGTCTACCATAGCGGACTCGTCGATATCTCCCGGGATCGAATCGAAAAAGCCCTTCATCAGCCAGACGTTGATGCCCATCGCGCCGCCCAGGTAGATCAGGATCAGCCCGCCGTGGGAGTTCAAGCCCATCGAGGGGATATAGGTCCCGATCGCTTGTAGGGTCAAGAACAGCGCGACCATCATCAGCGTGTTGGGAAATACCTGGATCAGCAGGATGGTCACCATCAAGCTACGACGTCCCCGAAAGCGAAAGCGAGAGAACGCATAGGCGCTCAAGGTGGTCACGGCCACAGCCAGGATAGAACTGATCGTGGCGATCTTGAACGAGTTCCACATCCAGCGTAAGAAGGGGTGTAGGGGGTCGTCAAGTAGCTCGCGATAGTTTTCCAGGGACGCGTTTGACGGGATCAGTTTCTGGCTGGACAAGGACCCGGCAGGGTTAAAGGAGGCCGAGATGATCCAGATGACCGGAAACATTGCGTACAAAATCGCCACGACCGCGATGAACAGGCGGCCGTAGAAGATCAGATTGCGACGTCGCTTCTGTGAGCTGCCTCCGCCCTTTAAGCTCATGCTAGACATTTTCTGACACCTCCTCCAACATGCGGGTGTAGCGGAAGTTAAAGAGTGTGATGAGGGAGAGGATCGTGAAAATGATAATAGTGATCGCTGCCCCATAGCCATAGTCGGCGCCACGCCCGCTGGCAAAGGCCTGCCGGAAGGTATAGCTGAGCAGGATGTCGGTGTGACCGGCGGGCGTGATCGAGCCAGCGATGGGCGGACCGCCTTCATTGTACAGGTAGATCACGTTAAAGTTGTTAAAGTTAAAGGCAAAGGACGCGACCAGCAGCGGCCCCACTGCGACCAGCAGCAGTGGTAACGTCAGATAGCGGAAGCGCTGCCATATCCCGGCCCCATCTACTTCTCCGGCCTCGTACATGTCAGTGGGGATGGCTTGTAATGCGCCACTGCAAATCAGCATCATGTAAGGATAGCCCAGCCACAAGTTGACGAGGATGATGGCCACTTTGGCCCAGGTGGGATGTGAGAACCAGGCCGGCGACCATCCGATGACATTCTCCATCACTTTGGTGATGACGCCCAGTTGTTCGTTGAGCATCCCACGCCAGATCAGGATGCTGATCGTGCTGGGAATGGCATAGGGAATGATGAGCAGCGAGCGGATGAGCTTTTTGCCCGGTATTTCGGGCGCGTCGAACACCAGCGCCATAAACAGGCCCATGACAAAGGTGGTAAACACGCTCATAAAGGCAAAGACGAACGTCCAGATGAACACCCGGATAAACGGCCCGCGCAGCGCCGGGCTGGTAGCCAGACGTCGAAAGTTGTCCAGCCCGGTCCAGACTTGGTACCCGGGCCGCAGTTTCTCCCCCTCGTCCGAGGTAAAAGTGCCTTCGACCGGGCGGTAAACTGTACCGGTTTGTCGATCGACCATCGCGTCTTGCTCGGCGTCGTAAAAGTACTTGGACTGCAGTTCGGCGGCCTCGTCCAGAGAGCGAATCCTGATGATTTGAGGCTCCTCGCCGAATTCCAGTGCGTCCAGTTCCGTGAGACGCCGTACCACATTGATGCGGTCCAGGCGCTCATAGCCGGCGATGTTTTGCGGGATACCTCCTTCGTCGGCCGGCCCTATCTCATTTTCTCCGGGCGTGGCTTTTTGGATCGCTTCGCCGTGGCGCACCAACCAGGTTTGACCGTCATCGGACACTAGCCACAACACGTACTCACCGGCTTCCGAGCGATAGGCGGTCCAACTGTAGGCCGCGCCCCCTTCGGGCAGGTATTGGTCTTGTTGCAGACGGTCGATGGCTTGCTGTTTGGTGAGGATGTGGCCATCGCTATAATTTGTAAAGGCCGAGTAGACGGTAAACAGGACCGGATAGACCACCATCAGGATGATCAGTGCCAGGCCAGGCGACATCCACCGCAGAGGGTAGAGATCCTCCCATAAAAAGATGACGTTGAGGAGTAGCGTGATGATCCCGATAGTGATCGCCAGATAGATGACCCCGTCATCAATGAGCTGATAGATGAACCACAGCGCAAAAGCGTCGATGAAGGCCAGGGCCAACAGCCGTAAAAAGATGTCTGAAAGCGAACCGGGAATAAAGGCCGAGGGCGCAGGAGCGCCCCCAGCCTTTGTTTCAAGCGTACTCATTTTACTCGGCGATCAGGGTGCGAATCTGTTCGGCCGCGTCGATAAAAGCTTGTTCCCCTTCAGCCGAGCCTTGGGTGATCAGCGTGATGGCGTCGCCCCAGGACGTCCACACCGCGGACATCTCGGGGATGGCGGGCATGGGCAGGCCGTTGGCGCCGGCTTTGGCAAAGGCCAGCAGGTCGGGGTCGTCGATGGCGTCGCGCACGGGCACAAAGGCCGAGGGACGCGGGTCGGCGTCGAACAGTTTTTGCATCGTGCTTTCGGTGGCCACAAACTCGGTGAGGAACACCTGCGCCAGCAGGGGGTCCTCGCTAAAGGCGTTGATCATAAAGCCCTGGACGCCCAGGAAGGGCTGCGCCGCTTGGGTCTGAGCGGGGATCATGCTGACCTCATAGCTGACGCCGGACTCTTTGATGCGCGGCAGCGCCCAAGGGCCAGAGATCATCATTGCGGCCGCGCCGGTCTCAAACTGTTCGTGCATGATGTCATAGTCGACGCCCGGGCTGAGGTACCCTTCTTGCACCATCATCTCTAACCACCCCGCGGCGGCCAGGGAACCGGGGCTGTCGATGCCTACGTCATCGGCGTTGTAGGTGCCGTCCTCATTGACGCCAAAGACATAGCCGCCGAAAGCGGTCTGGATCGGGAAAAAGTGATAGGGGTCGCTTTCCTGGCGGATGTAGCCTTGTTCTACCGTGCCATCGGCCTCGAGCTGGGCGGCGATCTCGGTCACCTCGTCCCAGGTGGCGGGCCATTCGGGCACCAACTCGGGGTTGCGGAAGAACGCCACGTTCTCGGTGGCATAGGGCATGCCGTACAGCTCACCTTCGTAAGTAAAGCCCAGGATAGCGGCATCCAGGAATGCGTCTTCTTTATTGCCCAGATCGATGGGAGCTAGCAGGCCGTTGATCACCAGTTCACCCAGCCAGTCGTGGGCGCCGATGATGATGTCGGGGCCTTCACCGGCCGGACCGGCAACCTTGAGTTGGTCACGGATATCGCCAAAGCCCAACTGCTCGACCACGATAGCCACGCCATACTCGGCCTCAAAGTCCCGGCCAACTTGTTCCAGGACCGGCGCGCGCGTGTCGTCCGCCCAGATGGTCAGATACGGCCCTTCGGGCAACTCTTGCGCTTCCTCGGGTTCCTCTGTGGGTTCGGGGACCGGCGTAGGCTCGGGCGCCTCGATCAGGGTGCGAATCTGGCTGGCGGCGTCGACAAAAGCTTGTTCCCCTTCAGCCGAGCCTTGGGTGATCAGCGTGATGGCGTCGCCCCAGGACGTCCACACCGCGGACATCTCGGGGATGGCGGGCATGGGCAGGCCGTTGGCGCCGGCTTTGGCAAAGGCCAGCAGGTCGGGGTCGTCGATGGCGTCGCGCACGGGCACAAAGGCCGAGGGACGCGGGTCGGCGTCGAACAGTTTTTGCATCGTGCTTTCGGTGGCCACAAACTCGGTGAGGAACACCTGCGCCAGCAGGGGGTCCTCGCTAAAGGCGTTGATCATAAAGCCCTGGACGCCCAGGAAGGGCTGCGCCGCTTGGGTCTGAGCGGGGATCATGCTGACCTCATAGCTGACGCCGGACTCTTTGATGCGCGGCAGCGCCCAAGGGCCAGAGATCATCATTGCGGCCGCGCCGGTCTCAAACTGTTCGTGCATGATGTCATAGTCGACGCCCGGGCTGAGGTACCCTTCTTGCACCATCATCTCTAACCACCCCGCGGCGGCCAGGGAACCGGGGCTGTCGATGCCTACGTCATCGGCGTTGTAGGTGCCGTCCTCATTGACGCCAAAGACATAGCCGCCGAAAGCGGTCTGGATCGGGAAAAAGTGATAGGGGTCGCTTTCCTGGCGGATGTAGCCTTGTTCTACCGTGCCATCGGCCTCGAGCTGGGCGGCGATCTCGGTCACCTCGTCCCAGGTGGCGGGCCATTCGGGCACCAACTCGGGGTTGCGGAAGAACGCCACGTTCTCGGTGGCATAGGGCATGCCGTACAGCTCACCTTCGTAAGTAAAGCCCAGGATAGCGGCATCCAGGAATGCGTCTTCTTTATTGCCCAGATCGATGGGAGCTAGCAGGCCGTTGATCACCAGTTCACCCAGCCAGTCGTGGGCGCCGATGATGATGTCGGGGCCTTCACCGGCCGGACCGGCAACCTTGAGTTGGTCACGGATATCGCCAAAGCCCAACTGCTCGACCACGACGGCCACACCGTACTCGGCCTCAAAATCCTGGCCGACCGCTTCCAGGACCGGCGCGCGCGTGTCATCTGCCCAGATGGTCAACTGGGCAGCGGGCGCTTCTGCGGTGGGTTCGGGCGCCTCGGTGGGTTCAGGTGCCTCGGTGGGTTCTGGCACGGGAGTATTTGTCGGTAAGGGCGTGCTTGTCGCTTCTTCGCCGCCACAGGCGACGAGCAACGGTAGCACGAGAGTGAGCAACACGATAAATGACCAGAACTTTTTCATTTTCTTTCTCCTCTTCTGAAAGGGAAAATACATAGTCTATCTTTTAGGGTTAAAAGCTGATTGTGTCCGGCTTGCCGGAACGCCCGGCCTATTGCCAGATAGGGTGCCAAGCCTAAAACGATGATCGACGAATTTCGCATACACTCGGACTTGACGGCATCACCCCCTTCCCTTATGACATAGGATCAGACGATAAAGCGTTAGCGTTTAGATGGCTTGACGTGTTCAGGCGGTGGGAGTTTTTAAAAAGCCGCGCTGGCTATCAGGCGTTTGTCCAAGTGAGGGGCGCCTGTGCAGTGCGGTGAATATAAGTCGATTGTAGCAAACCCGTGTCTTTTTGTCAATATCCGTTTACGCCAGGGTGAGTTTTTCAGGTGACCGGCACTTGTGAAGGCGATTGTGCGAGTGCCGGTCACCTCGAGTGACTAAATTGACTTGGCCCCATCCGTGTGTTATAACATGACCGTTGCTTTTTTGGCACTTTTGTTTGTGCCACCAATGATGACCTAGGAGATGAGCATGGGCCATGTCGCGCAAGAGTTGTCATCCGAGGAACTCTATCGTCGCTGTGATTTAGCGCTTTTTGAATTTGAGACCACTGACGGGTTGCCGCTCCTTTCTGACTTTATCGGTCAGGAGCGGGCGATGCGCGCCGTCGATTTTGGCGCGGGGATCGCCAGCCATGGGTTTAACGTGTATGCCATGGGCTTGCCGGGTTCGGGCAAAACGACGCTGATCCGCAAGTTTTTGGAGCAGATGGCGGCGGACGAGCCGACCCCCGACGATTGCTGCTATGTCAATAACTTTGATGATTCTCACAAGCCCCATGCATTGTGTCTACAGGCTGGTCAGGGGGCGGCTTTGCGCGATGATATGGCCGAGTTGGTCGAGCGCTGCCGCCACGATATCCCCAAGGCCTTTGCCAGTGAGGAGTATGAGCGGGAGAAAGAGCAGGTCAACCAGCGCTACCAGGGTGAGCAAGAGAAAGAAATGGAAGCGCTGCAGGAGCGGCTCAAGGAACAAAATTTTGTGCTGATCAAGGTGCCCGGCGGCCTGGTCTTGACACCGGCCGTCGAGGGCCGCCCCATCAAGGAGCAGGACCTGGAACAGTTGGAAGAAGCGGAGCGCGAAAAGGTCCAAAAGCTGCGAGCCAAGCTCGAAAAGGACGTCGAGCGGGGGCTGCGGCGGTTGCGCGAGATCGAAGAGGCGATGCGTCAGGAGCTGAAACAGCTTGACGAAGAGACGACTTTGCGTGCCATCGGTCACTTGATCGCCGATCTCAAAGAGAAATACAGCGAGATGGACGTCGTCACGGCTTATTTTGAGGCGGTGCAGGCAGACATTGTGGCAAACGTGGACGATTTTCGCGACGAGCAGGAAAAGCAACACGTCGCGGTGATGGGTATGCCGTTGCCGTTCACGTCTTTGCCTTTTAGTCGCTACCAGGTCAACCTGCTGGTCGACCACTCGGACAATAACGGCGCCCCTGTCATCGTAGAGAGCAACCCTACTTATCACAACTTGTTGGGCCGCATCGAGCATCACGCCTTTATGGGCGCCATGGTCACCGACTTTACGATGATCAAGCCTGGCGCGCTGCATCGCGCCAACGGTGGGTACCTGGTGTTCCCGGTGCGGGAGGTGCTCTTGAACTATCAATCCTGGGACGCCCTCAAACGTGCGCTCAAGGATCACTGCATCCGCATTGAGGAGCTGGGCGCACAACTGAGCCTGATCAGCACGGTCACGCTCGAACCGGAAGCCATTCCGCTCGACGTCAAGATCGTGCTCATCGGCAACCCGCTGCTCTACTATCTGTTGTACACCTATGACGAGGACTTTCAAAAGCTGTTCAAGGTCAAGGCTGATTTTGCGACCATCATGGACCGTACCGCCGATACGGAGCACCAGTATGCCCTCTTTGTGCGGACGATTTGTGAAGAGCATGGTTTGAGGCCGTTTGACCGCGGCGCCGTGGCGCGCGTGATCGAGCATAGCTCACGCATGGTCGAGCATCAGGACAAACTTTCGACGCGTTTTGGCGAGATCGCTGACCTGATGCATGAGGCCAGCTTTTGGGCCACCCGCCGGGACGGTCAACCTGCGGCGAGGGAGCCGGATGACGCAGCCAATGATGTGGTCACCGCTGTCGATGTAAACCGCGCCATTCACGAAAAGGTCTTTCGTAACAATCTCATCGAAAAACGTATCCAAGAGATGATCACCGAGGACACGTTGCACATTGACACTACCGGCACGCGGGTGGGCCAGGTCAATGGGTTGTCTGTCATCAGCCTGGGTGATTATTTGTTCGGCCAGCCCAGCCGCGTGACGGCCAGCACCTTTATCGGCAAGTCAGGGGTGGTCAATATCGAGCGCGAGGTGGAATTGAGCGGTCCCATCCACAGCAAAGGGGTGTTGACCCTCAGCAGTTACCTGGGCCACAAGTACGCGCAAGATCATTCACTTACATTGTCGGCCAACCTGGTTTTTGAGCAATCCTACGCCGGGGTAGAGGGGGATAGCGCCTCGTCCACCGAGCTGTATGCCCTGCTTTCTAGCTTGTCCGGTTATCCGATCAAGCAAGGGATTGCCGTCACCGGTTCTGTGGACCAGCACGGGCGGGTGCAGTCTATCGGTGGGGTGAATCAAAAAATCGAGGGCTTTTTTGATGTCTGCAAGGCCAAGGGGTTGACGGGTGATCAAGGTGTCATCATCCCTACGTCCAACCTGCGCCATTTGATGCTGCGTCAGGATGTGGTCGACGCGGTGACCGAGGGCCAATTTCACATCTGGTCTGTCCAGACCGTCGACGAGGGCATTGCGCTGCTGACAGGGCAAGAAGCGGGCACGCCAGACGAGGAGGGCGCTTACCCTGAGGGCAGCGTCAACCGTGCTGTGGCCGACCGCCTGGCCGAGATGGACCAGGCCCTCAAGAGAGAGGAAGACGAGCAAGAGGCGGCGGAATAGGTCTCCGGATATCATTCTCCACGGCAGCAAGACGCGGTCTTGCTGGGAGCCGACATGGGCGAGTGGGGTGGTTTTCCTCAAATTGCCTCTTGACAAGGATGGATTATTAGTGTATTGTATACACAAATATAGTGTAGATTATACACTAACTGGCGTGGGTGCGGCGGATATTTTTTTACCAGCACTTTGTGTAAAAAGTACACAAATAATGAGGTGAAAATCATGCGATTGGGAATCGATGTCGGTACTGGGATGGCGCGGGCCGCGACTTTGGACGAGGATGGCCAGCCCCGGTTGGTCGCGGCCATGCCGGCGCTGGCGCGCCAGACGATGCATGGGCTGAGCCTTGGGGCAGAGGCGGCGCGCGCACGGGCCGGGAATGCCGAGACCACAGTGTGCGGCCCGACGCGCCTGATGGGGCGCGCCGGCGAGCTGCCGGGAGACTTTTTGGCGCGTCTGCCCTACCCTGTCCGCGAGGTGGGCGGGGAGTCGGTCTGCAATTTGCTCTACGCCGAGGTGCGCGCCAGCGAGTTGTATGGGCGTCTGGTGCGCGCGCTGGTCGAGCGGTCCGTTCAGGTTATGGGCGGCCTGCCGGATGGGCCTGACGGGGTTGAGGTCGTGCTGACCGTGCCGGCCAGCGCCGAGGATCGCTTTCGTGTCCAGGCGCGCGCGGCGGTCGAGGCCCAGGGGATGCAGGTCAAGCGTTTGATCAACCAGCCGGCGGCGGCGCTGTTGGCGGCGACGTTGCCGGCCGATGCGACGCGCGTGGCCGTGGTACACTGTGGCGGCGGCTCGACCGATGTGAGCCTGGCCCGGCGTGCCGAGGGTGAGACCCACATCCTGGCCACCGCTGGCGACATGACCCTGGGCGGCGACGATCTGACCTGGGCGGTGGCGCGTGGGCTGGACGAACGTTTCCAGCAAACTGCCGGCATAGACGTGTTTGCGGTGGATGCGGGCCGAGTGGCAGCGCTGGGATTGCGCGCGGCGGCTGAAGAAGCGCTGCAGACGTTGTGCCTCGCGCCCGAGACGACCCTGACGCTGGATCACGGCGGTGGGTTTGGCCGTGACCTGGCGACCGTCGTGCGGCGACAGGACTTGAACGCCTGGTTGTGCCCGTTGATGGACCGCGTCGGCGAGCTGTGCGCGCGGGCGCTGGCTGCCGCCGGGCTGCGCGCGCGCCAGGTGGACGCAGTGCTGTTGACGGGCTATTGGGTACACCTGCCTACCGTCCAGGAACGGGTAGCGCAGGCTTTTCAGCGCCCGGTGGCCCAGTTGGAGACGGCGAACGCGTCGTTGCTGCCGGTCTATGGCGCGGCGTTGGCTTTTGCCGACGCGGCCGCCAGCGTGTGGGACGTGACGCCCTTTGCGTTGGGTATCAATTGCTACTATGGCGAGGTCGAGTTGTTCAGCCCCATCATACAGGCCAACACGCCCATTCCCACGCCGTCCGTTGGTGCCAGCGGCGCCTCTATCCAGCATTACCAAACCCGTCATCCTGATCAGGACAGCGTGACGCTGGATGTATTGCAATATCGCGGCCCGCGTGACCCTGACCCTTATGGCGACGGGCGCGTGACCCCCCAGGATTGCGAGGTTTTGGGCAGTTGGCAGTTCGATGGCCTACATCCAAAGCGGGGCTGCCATGCCAAGTTCACCGTCACTTTTGCCGTCGACGTTGACGGTATCCTGCACCTGTACGCGAAAGAAACTGCCACCGGTCATCATTTGGCGGCCCAGATTGACCGGGGAATTGGATGAAAAAGGGCTCTAGTCCTGTCAAGGATTTCCAGTTTTTACGTTTTTTGAGAGGAGTCAATCATGACGAACCCAACTATTAGCATCGTGATCGCACAATGTTTACAGCGTTCTTTTCTTAGCCCCTTGGCGGGGCCAGACCCACGGCTCAAGCCGTGTCACTTGCACGCGGGCTATGTCAATACGATCCGCTTGCTCGGGGGAGGGCCGCAAGATCTGCCCAACGTGCTGGAGGATTTCTTGTGGCACGTCCATGGCGGGGAGGACGGTAGTGTGCCCGGTAGCGAATATGTGCACATTGTGTACGTGGACGACGAGCACATTGACGATGGCAGCGAACTGACGCGAGCGCACTTTGAACAATTTGGCCGCCATTGCGTGCCGGGCGAGGTGGACGAGCGGGGCATCGCGGGCTACCTGGGCACGGGGCGCACTGCCGAATGGCGCGAGTTGCGCAACGGGCGTACGCACGTGGTGCGCACGCCGGGCCTCAACGACAATGTGTACGGCACCGGCTTTATCCCGGTCATCACCTCGATTTGCCAGGAGGTGGAAGAGGTGTATGGCGTGCGACCGGAGGACGTGCAGATCCTGAACATCGGTGGCTGGAGCATCATCAAGGAGCTGTTTTGCGGCGTGTGGGAGTTGCTGCACCACGGCATCCCTGATTATCGTGACCCGAGCAACCGCGAGGCGACGATCCGCTTCCGGCGCGTGGCGCTGTCGGACGCGCTGTCGTACAGTGTGCAGCGCGAGCATCACAATATCGCCCTGGACATCACCCGTATGATCGGCGGGATCGCGCCCCGCACCGTGGACGATGCCTTTGAGTATTGCGGGCTCGGCCGGGTGGCGTGACGCAGCGCTGAGCCGAGTGGTGAGGGGAGCGGCGATGTCCTATTTTGGTGTGCGTACCGGCCCACGGCCTGACAAGGGGGACGAGCGAGACCAGTGCAAAGCGGGGACAGGGCAGCAAAGGGCGGATCAGATGCCAAGGCCGGCCTTTGCCGCCCAGACCGGTGCGTGTCCCCTCAAGCCTGATCGCCCGCTTGAGCGTGGTGTCTCTGGTGCTCCTTCATCGTCGCATGACACTTGCTCTTCTGTGCCGACGCCGCCCTCTTGTCCGCTCTGCCGTGGAGCGCTGGCGCGCGACGAGGCGGGTCTGCATCGTTGTCAGGGGCGCTGCGGCGCGCGTTGGCTAGAGACGTCTCCCGGTCATCTGGTGGACCTGGCCACGTTACCCCTGGGTATTTGCACATGCTGCAAGCCGCCGCAGGCCTTGGTCAAGGGGAATCAAGGTGCGGTTTGTCCGGCCACGGGCCGGGTTTACCTGTTGTTGTCTGATGGCACGGTGCTGCCCGCCGACGCCGTCCCGGAGGGGCTGTGTCAATGTTGTATCCCGCCGATGCCGCTGCTGCGCCGGGAAGGGCGCCTGGTCTGCGCGGCCCGGCCCGGCCACGTGTACGAACGTCACGGCGATGAGGTTTTGCTGATCGCGGCGCCGGGGAACGCTCCCGGTCAGACACCGGCCGAAACGCTGGCAGAGATTGACGCCGCGCTGCGGCGCAACAGCGCGCGCGTGACGATCAATGGTCTGTTTGACGTCGGATAACAAGTCTAGCTACTTTAACTTTGAGGAGGTTTATCATGGATTCCAGACTTACTTTTGTTGCACCAACTTGTACCTGCTGTGCAGAGCCCACCCCGTTGGCGCCCCGCGATGATCTTCCCGGCGGCCTGGCCGTGTGCCGGACTACCGGGCAATTGTATCGGCCGCAAGGCACAGGTTATGTGCCGACCAGGATGCCCGATCTCCGGCCACCGGCGCGTCCGGTGGAGAGTGTGCAGATTGACTTGAGCCGCAGCGGATACGCATAGGATAGGAATGACCGCGCTGCCGGGAGGCGGGGGAGATCTGGCGCCTTGGCCTTGCCTCCCGGCACAGCGTTGAGGACAGGAGGTTGAGACGATGACAGTTTGTCATCACACCGTCGTGGATGGCGCAGAACGTGAGTGGACCGTGGACCCGGCGGCCGTGGCAAAGGTGGCGCCGTGGGCTGCCCGAATGCCTGAGGTACTGGCGCAGGATCTGGCAGGCATGGCCCAATACTTTCCGCATTGGTTCCTGGCTGCAAGTACCAGGGGTCAGCCCGCGCGCTGCGCCCGCCGCGCTTGCCAGGGCGCGCCCCTGGTGCCGAGTGCAAAGTCTCCCTGTGGGACGGAGGGCGCGTTGCGCTGTGCCCGCTGTGGGACAGCGGGAGAGGCGGACGGGTTGCTGTGGTTGGGCCATATCCCCTCATTGGCCCGCCCGGAACTGGCCTTCCAACGTCGCCGCAAGGCGCTGCAACGTGCTGGGTTCCCCGAGGTGGTGGCCGGAGAGGCGGTTTATCTGTTGGTGCCGCTGATGCTCGTTTATCCCGACGAGTGGCCCAACGTCCAGCCGGTGGTGCGTTATGCCCGGCGTTGGCTGGATGCCCTGGATTTGCCACGCAGCAGCGGCGCGCATCACTTGATCCAGGGCGGGCGGGCTTGTATCTTTAGCTGGGGCCAGTGGACCGCCATGCCGGTGCATGCCGTCCTACAAGAGCGCATGGCCAACCACGTGGCCAGCCTGCTCAAGGTGGCTGCCGGGCAGCGGCCACGGCAGGCGTTCATTGGCCGCATCCATCACAAGCGTTGGCAGCCTGAGCGTTGAGATAGAGCGAGGAGCGGGGGATATGGTAGAGGCACATTTTGCGCGGGTGGCCCCGGTCGTCGGCCAGCACCTGCGCCGGGCACAGGTGGCGGTAGTCGGTTTGCCCCAGGCGACGCCGTTGGTGACGCACCTGGCGGCTTGTGGGGTGGGGCG
>CAZSJU010000023.1:16981-20037 GCA_964607235.1 uncultured Anaerolineae bacterium
CCCCCCCTTAATCCCCCCCGTCGGGGAGAGCCGGTCCTCCCCCCAGCGGGGGGAGTTAGAGGGGGGAGACGCTTTGCTGCATGCCTTGAGACCGCGTTGCGAGCGCAGCACGGCCCAGCGCTAAACCTGGACGTGGCAACATTGTCGCCGCAGGCTTGGGCCGCCCAAGTGCGCTGTGATCCACCAGACTTGATCATCGGGGTCGGGTTACCGGCCGAGTGGCGGCGCGCCTTGGACGCGGCCCGCGCTGCCGGGGTGCCGGCGTTACTGGTCGCTCCCCCGACCTTTGAGCGTCCTTGCCGGGCCTGTAGCGTTTTCCCCGGGGATGACCTAGGGCTGGCGCTGAGGTTGACGGCGCTGGAGAGCGGTGTTGGGGCTGTTTCTGAACCACCGGACCCCTGGGGCTGGGCCACTGCGGCGCCGCTGTGCGCCGGGCTGGCGCGGGCGATCTTGCTGCGCCTCACGCCCTACCGGCGGGAGGACCTGGAAGCGTCCTGGGCCACGGGCCGGCGCGTGCTGACGCTGGGTGGCGGCGCGGACCCGCTGGACGTACGCTGGTCGGCGCCGGCTGAGACACCTGATGCCCGGCGTGCGCCGGCTGTTTTTCGCACGCCGCCGGCGCGACGCGGCCGGTTGTTGGTCGTGGGTCTGGGCAGTTTGGGCAGCGTGGCGGCGACCTATCTGGCGCCATACGTAGTGGGCATGGTCATCGTCGACCCTGACCGCGTGGACGCATATAACCCCGTGCGTCAGGCCTACCCCTTGGCGGCGGTGGGGCAGCCCAAGGCGCAGGCGCTGGGCACAGGGCTGCAGGCGGCAGGCCTGGGAGACGTGGTGGCGCTGGAAGAGGCGTTGACCGACGAGCGCCAGGTGGCCAACCTGGTCGCGCGCTATGGCATCACGGCGGCGCTGGTCGTCACGGGCACGGCGGCCGATTTTACGGTCGCTCGTGCCTTGCGTGCCTGCGATGTCCCTCACATAGTAGGGCGCTGCTATCCGCGTGCCCGCTACTGGGAAGAGATCTTGGTGGATGGCCAGCGCGGCCCGGCATTGGCCGACCTGCGCGGCCATCTACACTTGGGTCCCACCCCGGCGCCGACGCCGGAGCAGATCGCGGCCTATAGCGACGCCGGGGCGTTAGAGGCCGAGCCGGCCACGTTGGTCGAGTCGGGTTGGGCGGCGGCGTGGATGGCACGCTTGACGGCGCAGCTTTTGGCCCCGCCTGGACTGCGCGAGCGTTGGTTGTTGGATCTTTTGGCGGCCGGGCGCACCTGTTTGATCGGCGGCGTGGGCGTCGAACGCACGGCCGACGGCCCGGCCTATGGCATCACCCGACCGGGCGAGATTCGCGCCTGGGGACAGGAGCACGTCTGTGGCACGGGGGCCACAGGGGCCAGTCGCTACGACGGCGGCGCCGCTCGCTCCAGCACGCCGGTTAGGCAGCCAATACCGCCGGCGGCTTTGAGTAATTCATCTACCGCGACCGGGGTGCACGCGATGCCCAATTCTTGGTAAAAAGCCTGGGTGACCGGGTTGCCGGCCAGCATCATGATCTTGCGAGGGCCGAGCGTGACAAAGTTGAGCGCCATGCCGCGTCTCATTTCGGCCTCGTCGGGCAGGGTGCGCACGGTGTAGCCATGCGCCTGTAACGCCGCCACGGCGGCATAGGGCACGCGTCCCGGCCAGGCCAGCGCCAGGTCCCGGTCGGGGAAGCGCAGTGTGCCCATCAGGTGCATCGCGCCATAGGGCAAGCCGACGGGGATGACCTCGACGTCCATCCCCTGCAGCAGGCGGCTGACCTGGGCCGCGCCTGCCGCGTTGGTGCGCAGTCCTGTAGCCAGCAGGACCGTGTGCGGGTCAATCCAGGCCGCGTCCGCTCCCTCAAAAGTGCCTCGGCCATGCACGCTGAGCAGGATGGGCACGTCCAGTTGGGCCAGGCGTCGCGCCACCCAGCGCTCTTCACCGGCGCGCACTGTCGAGGCCGGCCGGCCCAGGATGGCGCCCTCGGGCGTCATGAACAGCAGGTCGGCCACAAAAGTCAGGTTGGGAGGAGGGGCTGGCGCGTCATCCAGAGCTTGGGATATCACGGTGTGTACCGTCACGCCCGCGGCCCGGTAGGCCGCAACCAGGGCGTCGTGTTGGGCGCGCGTCCGCGCGATGTCCAGCGCGTCCAACATCTGGGCTGCTTGGGGATCGCGCACCATCTCTAGTTCTGGTCCGGGCCGGTGCAGCAACACCGCCTTGAGGGGCGCCCATTCGGTCGATATCCCGCAGGCGCCCCAGAGCGTGCCGATTTCCTGGCGCAGTGAGGTGATGCGCGGGGACCAGCCGGCACCGCCATAGGCTGCAGCCAATGTGCGGTCTGTCACGACTTGTTTTTGTGTAGGCTCGGTCATTGTTTTCTTTTCCATCAGATCAGTGCCAAGCCTCCCTGTGGGATGGATTGGGTTTCAGCGCCAACGGCAGGAACAAATAGTGGCACGGTTGCACCTCGATGATTTGCAGGTTAGCGCCGTGTTCCATGGGCTCGATGTTACCGGCCTGGTCCACAGCTTGTACCGCAAAGCCGTTTTCGCACCATTGCGACAATGTAAAGGGGAACGCGCCCGCACTGCCCGTCTGGGTCATGACCGCTGTCCACGTCCCACGCGGCGGCCGGTGCCACAGCGTCGCCTGGGCCACGCCCGTCTGCCGGTCAACGCTGTGCCAGACTATGTCGATACTTTGATCGCGCGTCAGCGCGCCGGTCAGGGTGATGCTCGTCTGCGGCGGGGTCACGTCCGGCGTCAGCAGGCCGGTCACCGGTCCCTGGGTGGTGGCCGTGGGGACCGGGGCGGCGACGGCGTAATAGGCGTCGATCATCCCGTCCCAGGCGGTGTCACTGGCAAATTTTAACTGTTCGGGCGTATACATGTCGCGCAGGCGCAAGTTGCGCGTCAGCACCAATGTGCCAGTGAGCGTCGTGGTGACCGGCAGTGGCAGCTCCAGGTCCTCACCCAGCGGCAAAAAGATCGAGAGACCGTGTACGTCGTCCAGGTCCCACCTCTGATCCAGAT
>CAZSJU010000024.1:0-3140 GCA_964607235.1 uncultured Anaerolineae bacterium
GTTGACGAGCACAGCGGCCCCAGTTGGCGCGGCAACCCACAAGTAATAGTGGGCGGCGCCGGTACCGTCCAGGCATTTTGGGAAGACTATCGTCAATGGCCTCAGAAAAGTATCTATGGAAACGTACGCGTCGGGAACTGGGGCGCAGAAACCCGCCTGTTCTCCGGCAACGCGGTCGCTCTCGGCCCGTGTGCCATCGATACGGCCGGCAGCCTGTATTTCACCTACCGTGACAGCAACGGGGTCCCCTACTTTCAAAAGCGTCCAGCCAATGGCGATTGGGATACGCCAGAGACGATTCCCAACGATCGTCTACCCAACGATCTCGCGGTCACTGGCGACGGCAACGCCCACCTGCTTTTTACGCCAGACGTCAGCGGAACGGTTTATGCGCTGACGCGTTTGGCTGATGGGACGTGGAAAGATCAAGAGAGCGTCAATCCAGACGCCAGCGCGTTGCGCGGGGTACCCACCCGGCTAGAAAAGGGTGCAGATGGCGTCCTGTACGCTGTATGGGGCTACCGGGATGGCGCAGGCGAGGAACATATTTACCTCAATCGACGCTCAGACCCTGGGGAATGGGATACCCCACAGCGTGTGGACAGCGCTCTCAACGAACATGCCCTCGTCGGCGTGGATGTGAGCGCCAGCACGAGTGACGTCCATATCTTGTGGACCAGTTGCGACGCATCCAATCGGTGCCGGCTCTATTACAACCAGTGCGACAGTGAGGGCTGTATTGCAAAGCAACGCGTCGACAACACTGCCAGCAATGGCAATTTTAGCCACCCTCGCATGATCGTGGATGAGATGGGAAACGTGTACGGCCTACTCTCAAGTTACCTGGTCGACAATGGCCTGCAAAAACTCTACCTGACCCGGCGTTCGGCTGATGGCATCTGGAGCGAACTGGTAGAGCTAGACAGCTTTGAAAGCAGCGCCTCACAGTACGACCTGAGCCAAGACGGTGGTTTCGTCACTGCCGTGTGGAACGGTTGGCTGGGCGGGGACCAGGGCCATGCCATCTGGAGCCACACCTGGCAAGCGGGCTATTTGCCGGGTTATGTGGCCGACTTGACCTTGACAGCCCAAGACATCCAGGCAGGCCAGCTTTACAAGCAAGCCGGGCGTTTCTATCTGCCCCTTACCGCAACCATCCACAACACGGGCACGGGCGTCGCCTTGGGCTTACAAGTTCAATTTGCACATGGCCTACCCGATCAGGTCGCGCCCATTGTGGCCAATGTGACAGACCTTGAAATCGCGGCCAAGAGCAGCCTAGACGTTCACTATGAATGGGACGTCACCAATGTTATGGGCCGTCTGGACCTTGTCGTCACCGCCGATCCCAACAACCAAATCTATGAACGGGTCGAAAGCAACAACCAGGCCAGTGTGTCGCTGGTGGCCGATGCCAGCCCCCGCCTCGCGCATATCAAAAGCAGCTTCAAGCCCGGCACATTCTTGCAGGATATCCGCTTGAGCAACACCTTTTTCGTGCAGGTCGATTGGAACGGTGACCTGCCCGGTTCAGGCAGCCCCGGTTATGTCACATTTGCGTTAAATGGTGAGCGCACTGACGTGCCGGTCAGCGTCTCCGACGCCTGGACGACCCAGGACTATGACATGGGGACGCAACTGCAACCCGGCGCCAACTTTTTACGGCTGAGCGCCACAAGCGACGCGGGCCGCACCTCCCGCGTGACGGTCGTCGAATTACGAGGGCGGGAGGCGCCGGCCTGGCTCACGGGCAACACCGCCGTCAGCGCCGAGCCGCCGGCTGCACCTTTTGAACAAGTCGCTGTCTATCAAGTAAAAGCCACCTGGCCACCCGCCGCCATCGACGCGACCTTTCCGGTACCCGAGACAATACTGCCCGTGATACCGGGCCGATTCGGCACACAGCTATTGCCCTGGTCGCTAGCGCTCGAACTGCGCTCCGAAGGCCGCCTGGGCCACGTTGAGGGGCAAGGCGAACTGGTGGGCTACCTGGCCGACCAGCCGCTTATCGCCGACGCGCGCGCCCAACTAGACATCGCGGGAAACATCGCCCTGAACAAGGATAGAGCTCTGGCGCTCGATGCGTTGACAGCAACGATCCATGCCTCACAAACGCTACAAACTTTCCGCATCCCGCTCATCTCTTCCAGCCTGCCCATTTTTGCACAGAGCGCGCTCGTATTGACGGTGGACGGGGAGCTGGGCGCGACGGAACAAGCCGATGGGAGCCTGGACTGGATCACGCGCAATCTAGAGCTGTTAGCCGACGTCAATGGCGTGCTGGCGACCCGTGGCGAACGCCTCACCCACCTGGAAGGTGGGCAAGGCGGACAACCTCGCCACCTGTTGCAACTATCCCCGGGCGATACCTATACCAACAATTACACCGCCACGTTATTCGCCTGGGCCAGAGAGCGCGCTTTTATCTGGGACAAGACCTGGGAGGTGACGCGCACCTCGGCCGCCGTTTCGACGGCGCAGACCGGCACGCTACACACGAGCGCCCTACTCCCGCACGCCTACCTCCCCACGCAAGCCGCGCGGTCATTGGCTGCTAACGCCTTGCCCTCTGACGTCTACCCCTATGCCGACCCGGCTCTGGCATCCCTGACGGACGACGATATGACGCTGGTCTATGTGCGTCAGAGCGGCATCACCGGGCTTAATTTGAGCGCCTATCGCTGGGACGGCGCAGAGTGGACAGAAGCCGGGCTGGTCACTCAGGGCAACACTCTCAACGTTCAACCGGTCCTGGCCTATGCTGGACAAAACCCGCTCTTGTTGTGGACGCGGGTCGTCAAGGAGACAAGTGACCCGAACATTGATCCCCACCAGATATTGCCCGACACCGAGATCGCCAGCGTGATGTACCTACCTGACGACGCCCACCCACCGGTGGCCGCTTTCCGCAGCACCAGCCCCGACGTCATTGGCGAACAAACCGATTTTTACAACGACACTGTGCCAGGCCTACCCACTGAAACCCGATACACATGGGACTTTGGCGACGACTCGCCGACCAGTCGCCTGGAAAACCCCTCCCACCTTTATCAAGATGTGGGCACTTTTGCAGTGATTCTCACGACCACGAACGTCACGGGCAACGACGTGGCGACCGGGACGGTGACCATCACCTGTAC
>CAZSJU010000024.1:3240-4918 GCA_964607235.1 uncultured Anaerolineae bacterium
CCACGAACGTCACGGGCAACGACGTGGCGACCGGGACGGTGACCATCACCTGTACCCCCCCTAGCAATCTGAACTTGACCCACTCGGCGCCGGTGGTCAGCGAAACGATGACGTTCACAGGGACTTGCCAGAGCGCCCCCGTCCCTACCTACACCTGGTCCTTTGGGGATGGCCAGCCGGGCGAGAGCGGCAACCCGGTCACTCACACGTATCACCTGACCGGCAACTATACGGTGCAGGTGACGGCCACCAACTTTTGTGGCCATGACACCATCAGCCGCCCGCTCACCGTGACGCTTGAGAACCAACGCGCCTTCTGGTCCCTGCAGACGGTCGCCCCTTTCCCAGCAACCCCGTCCACGGTTTCCGCTTCTCCACCGGCGCCAATGTCGGCCAGCACGAGCGCCACGGCCCCTCGCGCGCGTAGCGACTGGGTGACCATGACGCGGGTCACCAGCAACACCGTGGCCGACTTTTTGCCCACCGCCCGGGCGGACGTCGCAGGGTCGGGCCACGTGCTGGCCATGTGGCTGCGAGACCCAGACAATGACTATCCGCTGTTCGTAGACGAGACGACCCGCACGCTGACGGTGAACGTGATGGCTGCGCGCTGGGACGGCCTCTCGTGGAGCATACCCACCCGCGTCTTGAGCGACGTCAACACCCGCGAAGCGCCCCAGTTCGCCTATCGTGGTGACGAGGTCGTCATGGCATGGAGCCACGATCAGGACGCCAATCCCCAAACTATCACCGACACGGCCATCCACGTCGCGGCCTGGGTCAGCCCCACCACATGGATGACGCCCACTCATTGGAGCGCCCCGCTGGCCAGCGCCACCTACCACGACGACGGCCCGACCCAGGCCAGCGTCACCCCGCGCGCGGTCTTTGACGCGGACGGACGGGCCACGGTCGTCTGGGTGCGCGCTACCATGGGGGGACAAGATCAACTGTGGTATGCCACTTATAATCACCCAACCTGGACAGGTCCCTGGGCAGCCAACTGGGCCACCGACGGCATCCAGGGATTAAAAGTCCTGGTGACGCCCGATAACAACCTGATCGCGCTGTGGCAGGCACGTTCGGCGAGCGGGATGGATTTGTGGTACAGCATCTTTGACCGGGCGTACAGCCTGTGGAGCACTCCCCGGCAACTAACCGATGACGCCCTGGTCGAGGCCGATTATGACGCCATCGTCAACTCGGCGGGCCAGGCCCTGGTCGTTTATGCCGGACGTTCGGTCACCAATACTTCCCGTACCATCGCCGGTGAAAATGTCGTTTACCCCACCCTGTCCGATAGCGCGGACATACGACAGGCAACCAGCACGGCGGCGACCAAGCGTGACCTGACCGTGACCGACTTGAAAGTGTCTCCCCCCAATCCCGCCCCAGGCAGCACCGCCGTCGTCAGTGGCACCTTGGTCAACAGTGGCAGCCTGACGATTAACCCGGCCTATGCGGTCTTTCGGGACAACGGCGACGACGTCAGTATCTTTTACGATGCCGGGCCGCTGGCAGCGGGCGAACGCGTCACCTTTGACTTTGACTGGGACGTGCAAGACACCGGTACCTCCCATACGCTCACCATGCTGGCCGACCCCGAGGATGTGATTTCCGAGACTGACGAGGCCAACAATGTCATAACGTTGACCACGGTCCTGCCCGACCTGCATCC
>CAZSJU010000024.1:5018-9923 GCA_964607235.1 uncultured Anaerolineae bacterium
GATGCCGGCAGCGCGGTGAGCGAAGCGGACGAACGAAATAACGTGGCCTTGATCGACGTGCCTCGACGTCCCGACCTGACCTTTGGCCCTTACGACCTCGTCAGTGCACCCAGCCAACGACTAATCGTCCGCAACCAGGGGCCTGTCGCCGCCAGCGACGCTGTGGTGACGGTCTACCGGGACGTGCTCGGCGGCGCCGAGTTGCTGCAAGCGACGCTGACTTTGCTGAGGCCGGGCGACTGGGTCGCCGTGCCGCTCGCTGGTCCGCCCGGTCCGTTTTCCCTGGCCGTCTATGCTGACCCGGGCAACGCACTTGTCGAGGGCGACGAGAGCAACAACGTCCTCCAAGGGAACGCGACCTTGTGGCCGCGCCTGTATCTGCCGACGGTTTACAAGGGGGGGCCTAGTCCTGGCTTGTACTAGAGGATTACTTGTGGTATAGTTCTCACAAAGGCGGATGACTGACCTACAGCGTTCGCGAGGGGCGAATCAAAATGAGTGTAAAAGCCTGGAAATCCCCAACATTTATGCTAACCGTGCTGGCGGTGTTTCTGCTGACCAGCGCCTTTAGCCATGTGGCAGCGACAAATTTCTCACTGCCCCGGCAGCAGAGCAGCGAGCAAGAACCCAACGACACGCCGGCTCAGGCCAACACGATCGAGGTCAACGTCAACATTGTGGGGACTGTGCCAGCCTCTAATCCCTCTGACACTGACTATTTTGTGCTGAATAGCGAGCCTGGCCGACAGTACGAGGTACGATTGGACGAAGCCCCGGTCAGCGGCGACTATCGCTTCGCATTGGCGCTATATGACAACAATGAAAACCTGTTGAACGAAACCGAGACTCCCGGCGGCAACACGTCACTGACATGGACGGCCAATAGCGACACTTATTATTTCAGTGTCAAGGCGGTGAGCATCGGTAGCAATGATGCACCCTATGAAATTCGGGTGATCCGTTTTGGCCTCACGCCTACGGCGACATCTCCACCGAGCTGGGACAGTTGCGAAATCAACGACTCCCTGGGGGGGACATGGTCAAGCAGCACGCCACCGGGTGGCCCTTGCCCGATCTCTGTCGGAGCCACCGTAGAGGACCTCAACTTTGTGCCTTACAGCGGGCAACCCTCCCCCAATCCCGACTATTTTCTGGTATCCGTCAAGGGCGGTCGTAACTATCGCCTGGAAACCCAGGTGACGGCCGGTGTCGACACTGTCGCCTACCTGTACCCCCCAGACACGATAGACGACTCGCAATACATCGCCGTCAACGACGACGCACCCGGGTTGGGTCTGGGCTCGCGCATCGAGTGGACTCCCCCAGCGGACGGCGCTTATCTTATCAAGATCGAGAACCGCGAACCGCTGCCCCACGAGAGCAACGAAACCTATGATCTGCTAGTGCGGGATACTACACCTACGCCAACAGCAACTCACACACCCCCTTCCACCACATCTACCCCCACAGGGACACCTCCACCGGTTTCTGTCCCGGGCAGCCCCGATGCCTTTGAGCCCAACTATGACTTTTCTCGCGCCACGCTCATCGGCCTGGACACCAAGTATACCGGCCTTAATTTTGTGCCGTGGACGGGCAGCGATATAGACACAGACTTTTACAAATTGTGGGTCGTCGCCGGCAAACTCTATACATGCGAAACCTTGGAACTGGGCACCGCGACCAACACCAATATCATCTTTTGCAGCGGTAAGAGCTGGGAACAGTGCTTTGCAGGCAACGACAACGTGGAACCCTTTGACCCTAACGACCCCTATCGCAGCCGTCTCAAGTTCTTTTCCACTTATGACGGTTACCTGTACTTGGTGATCGGCCAGGTTGGCGCGGCCGAGGTGCTGCCCGAGGAATGGAAAAACCTGAATTACAGCCTGCGCTGCTATATTGAAATGCCCGGCACTGCCACGCCAACACCAACCGGCGATTATGTGCCGCCGGCGTCGACCGCCACGCCACAGCCGACGTCCGCAGCCGACACGCCACAGCCTTCGCCCACCCTGGCCCAAATCGTCGTGCGCCCGATGACTACCCCTCCGCCGCCACCCACAGCGCCGCCCGCCGTCACGCCCACGGCCGGGTTGTACGTTGTCAACCTGTCCATATACTATGACCGCAATGTCAATGGCGTCGCGGACGCCGGTGAAGGCATATCCGACGTCCTGGCCCGCGCTTACAATGTCACCGACGGCAAATTGCTTTCCATTGACTACACCGACGAGCAAGGGGCGATCCGCTTCAGCCTGCCCACCACGGGACCCGTACGGGTGAGTGTGCCTTTTTTCAGCTTTAACCAGGTGGTGACGAGCAACGACGCACATATCCCCATCCGCATCTCGCCGCGTCCTTGATCACAAAAGTCTATCAATGATCAGCATGGATGATGCCATTCCCTGACTCGCCGCCGGTATACAGGTGCCAAAGGAATTTTTGATTCATGACGCAAGACCCACACGATAAAGAATACCTCAACCTGTTCAAACCCAAGGCCAGCTCGCCCGATGAGGGGGGAGCGCCTGGCCCATCTAAAGAGGAAACGGCCGCTGCCGCCGCCCAATCCTCCCCCGTCGTGGATCATCTGGGCATGACGCAACCCGCCCAGGCCGTCAATGCCGATTTTACGTCGCCGGAGCAAGGATCGGAAAAGCAAGCCGACTATCCCTTCTCTGCTCCCCCCCGAGACAACCAGCAAAACGTGCGCACGATTGGCTTGATCGCTGGGGGCGGGTGCTTGTTGCTGGTGCTGGCCGCTGTGGTCATTTTCGCTTTTGTACAAGTGTTTCTGGACAGAGATGACAAAGAAATTCGAGATACCCCGGCGCCGACCGATGCCGTCATCCTTACACCGGCCCCCACGGCCCCGGTATCCGAGTCTCCGCTCATCGTCCCTCTGGTGAGCAGCGACCAAGTCCGTGTGCCCATCGCTTTACCCGAGCGTCTGGTCATCAGCGACACCGTTTTCACGGTGCAGGCCGTCGATACGCCCGACGGCGCCTGGCCGGCGCCGCCGGCGCAAGCGACGGATGTGCACTGGGCCTACGGCACGATGGTCAACTATGTCTTTGGGCTGGCATCAACGTCCGAGACCCAAGACTTGATCGCTAACCTACAAGTGGGCGACTCGCTCAGCCTGCTTCTATCAACGGGCCTGACCCTAAAATTTAGCATCTCACAGGTCCAAAGCGGCGAGACGGACCAAGAGGCCGCGTTGGATCAAATCAGCCCCCAACTGACCCTGGCTGTGTTGGATGAGGACCCCACACAACGCCAGATAGTGGTCGCCACCTTTTTTGAAGACGAGCCTGGCAGCCAAGACATGCTCTTGAACGCCGTGGTGGGCAGCGTTGGCACCCCCGTAGAGCGCGGGCCGGCGCGCATCATGGTCATCAACGCTTATCAAGCCACCGCCCAAGAAGCCGGACTGCCGCCTGGCACCGGTTATTTATTGATCGACTTTAGCGTGGAGAACCTGGGCAACACTGTGCTCAGAACTGAGTTCTTTCAGACCTTTGTGAGCGATGCGACCGGTGAGCGCTATCCACTCACCGTCCCTGCCAACCAGTTCACCCATCATGGCTTACCCAATGAGCCGCTCGCGCCGGCCGAGATGGTCATCGGCTCAGCGGGCTACCTGGTACCCGAGAGCGCCACAGGCCAGGTACGATGGGCCTTTAACCCCATGGCGGGCAGTGACAATTGGATGGTGATCCCCATCCCTTACGTGTTGCCATCGCCCACGGCCACACCCGAACCGACGCCACCGGCTGGCTTTGCCCAAGTGACGATTGATCCCAACACCATCTTTGCCGACATGGGGGATAATCTGATCAGCATCGGCATTGAGATCCGTAACACATCGACCGGCGTCGTGCAGGTCACGCGAGACGACATCGTCCTTTCCTCGCGCGCCGGCACATTCGCGCTCCAGTCTGCGGCGCCGCTGTTGCCCTGGACCATCGAGCCCGGTGAGTTCAGACAGTTTGAACTGCAATTCGAACTACCTTCTACCAAAGACGCACTATTGGACGTCCTCGGTTATACCTTTTCATTGGATAACATCAGAGCGGAATAGCCAAACCAGAGGTTAAAAAATAGCGCCATCGCCTAGGGCACGTGCAACAACTCGCGGGCGCGAGCCACGTCCTGTTTAATTTGAGCGATGAGCGCTTTCACGCTATCAAAATGTCGCTCGGGGCGCAGGCGCCTGACAAAATTCAGGGTCAGTCGCTGGCCATAAATGTCGCGGTCAAAATCCAACACATACGCTTCGACGGTCGGTTGCCCATTATCAAAAGTAGGGCGGGTGCCGATATTGACCACGGCCCGATGGCGCGCTTTACCCAGATGCGCCCAGGCAGCATATACCCCTCGGGCTGGTAACACCCGCTCCGCCGGCACCTCGACGTTGGCCGTGGGAAAACCAATGCTACGCCCGCGCTGCGCGCCCACGACGACCGGTCCATGCAAGCTATAGAGACGCCCCAGGCCACGCGCCGCCAGCGTCACGTCCCCCTGGCGCAGCGCCTCACGGATACAACTGCTGCAGATAGGTATCCCCTCCAGCATAAGACGGTTTACGACATTCACCGCAAAGCCGCGCTTTTCGCCCGCCTGCTGCAGAAACGGGATGTTACCCTCGCGATGGTAGCCCAGCGCAAAGTCTGGACCGACCCACAAGTCCACCAACTTGACACGCTCGACCAACAAGTCTACAAATTGCGCCGCGCGCATCCGCGCCAGCCCAGGCGTGAACGGCTGTATGACGATCAGGTCCAGGCCAAGCTCCGAGAGCAGCGCCAGTTTTTCCTCCCGCGTGGTGAGGTAAAAAGATTCGGCGCCGCGT
Source organism: uncultured Anaerolineae bacterium (assembly GCA_964607235.1). GTDB lineage: Bacteria > Chloroflexota > Anaerolineae > S140-20 > S140-20 > CAZSJU01. The sequence continues at coordinate 9,877 of CAZSJU010000024.1, forward strand.
AACACGATGTTGGGGTGAGGATGAAAGGTCAACAAGGCGGCCCGAAT
>CAZSJU010000024.1:10023-19936 GCA_964607235.1 uncultured Anaerolineae bacterium
TCCAACACAAAATCGCCACTTGCCAACCGCGCCAATGCCGTCAGATGCGCGCCACAGCCTAACACATGGCCCAGGTCACGAGCCAGCGCCCGCACATAAGTCCCTGACGAACAAGCCATCTCTAAAGAAAAACTGGGGGGGGACCAATCCGTGAGTGTCAGCTCGTAAATCTCTACCGGGCGTGCTGTACGCTGGACGGTGATGCCCTGGCGGGCCAATTTATACAGCGGGCGCCCTTTATGCTTGACCGCCGACACCATTGGGGGCACTTGGGAAATAGCCCCACGAAAACGCGCGAGAGCCGCCTCGACGTCAGCGCGGGTGACCGCCACAGGCGACGTAGCGGTCACCTGACCGTCAGCATCATGGCTGTCCGTGCTAACTCCCAGACGCACCACCGCCCGGTAACGTTTGCGGCTGTCCATCAAGTATTCGACGACGCGCGTCGCCCGACCCAAACACACCAGCAGCACCCCTGTCGCCATCGGGTCCAGAGTACCGGCGTGACCGACGCGCCGGATACGCGTCAGACGTCTCACATGCGCCACCACATCATGAGACGTCCATCCACCGGGTTTGTCTAAATTTAAAATGCCATCCACTTTTGATCCTGGATCTTTAGCGCGGGGGGACGGGAGGGACCCAACCGACTATGCCCCCTTGCGTTGTGTCTGGAGCGCCGTCCGCAACATGGGTAAAACGCGCGCCTTGACAGTCTCCAATGTCCCCTCGAGGGTACAACCAGAAGCAGCCGGGTGACCCCCGCCACCCAAGGCGAGAGCCAATTGGGCCACGTCAAAACCGGGGTCCGCACGAAAACTTGTCTCAACCTGCTCGTTCTCCCGCTCGGTAAACACTGCGGCGATGTGAATCTCGTGCGTGTGAACCAACACGCTCACCAAATCGGCATCCCCGATCTTGCCCCCCCCATAGCCCGAATTTTGATGTGCTATACAGCGATCGGACAACTTTATCTCGCTCCAAGCTAACCCATCCTCCACCTGCATACGGTTCAACCCACAGGCCAGCATATACAATTCGGCCAGGGGGCGCTGGTGGAACGCATAGTGCGTCACCTCTGACAATGAAGCGCCGGCCTCCATCAAGCGCATCGCCGCCCGCATCACCTGAGGGGTGACGTTAGAAGTGCGAAAGCCCAACGTGTCCGTGACAATGCCGGTCAACAAGCAAGTCGCGATCGCCGCGCCATCACCCTGCAACGAGATTCCCAAGCGATCTAGCAAAGCAAGCACCACTTCAGCCGTTGAGGCCGCCCGGGTATCCACCAGATTCACATCACCGAAACGTAGATTGGTGACATGGTGATCCATGTTGACGAGTGGTACGCCCGCTAAACGGTCAGCGTCATAAATACTGCCCAAACGCGCGACGTCGCTGGAATCCAGACCGATGACCAGATCAAAAGCATCGGTGTCTAGCGCATTGATAATGCTGTCACTGTTGGGTAAAAAGTTAAACTTGGAGGGGACAGAACTCTCACAGGCCAGGGTCGTCTGTTTGCCGAGGGCACATAGCCCCATACCCAAACCCAATAAGCTGCCAATAGCGTCACCATCGGGTGACACGTGGCAGATTAACAAAATTCGATCTGCTTGTTGAATAAACTCAACAACGGCTAACCACGGATCTGTACGCAGGCTCTTTCGCGCATCACCTTTCAGGCGAGCCGCCCCGCTCGGCCCAAAGGCGCTTGACCCGTTCATGTCGCCTCATCGTCGTCTACTGGGTCCGGTTGGCCGGCGTCCAAATCCAATTGATTCAACAATTGGTCGATACGCTCGCTATACTCTAGCGACGGGTCCCAATGAAAAGCCAGAGCCGGCGTATTACGCAGCCGCAGGCGCGCGCCGAGCTCCCGGCGCAGCCACCCGTTCGCGCTCGCCAACCCTTCCTCAGCGGTCTGGCGCGCTTGTTCATCGCCCAACACACTGAAATAGATGTCGGCGCGTGCCGTGTCAGGCGTCACCTGGACCCTGGTGATGGTCACATCCACAATGCGCGGATCGTCCACCTCTCGCCTCAACAAGTCCGTGAGGTGGATACGTATCAGTTCCGAAACCCGTCCTACGTATTTCTTGCTCAGCTCTCACGCTCCTTTACGTAGAATTGGATAATGTCACCTTCTTCAAACGCTTCAAAGTTACTCAATCCAATACCACACTCAAAGCCGGTACGCACCTCACGCACGTCCTCCTCAAAACGCTTGAGTGAAGAGACCGACCCTTCGTGTATCACGCTGCCAGCACGAAAGACCCGCGCGCGGGCATCCCGTCGCGCCACACCATTGCGCATATAGCAACCGGCGATGACGCCGACCCGTCGAATCCGAAAGACCGCCCTAACTTCGGCCTCACCGATGGTGACATCCACGTACACCGGTTCCAACAACCCCTTGAGCGCGTTCTCTATATCCTCAATCAGCTTGTAAATGATCTCATAGGTGCGAATGTCGACGCCTTCCGAGTCGGCCATACGACGAGCGGCCGAGTCAACGCTCACCTGAAAGCCCACGACGATCGCTTCCGAGGCCGTAGCCAACATAATATCCGACTCGACTATGTTGCCAATGCCCGAATGGATGATGTCGAGCTGCAAGTCGCCGACTTCTAGCTTGAGCAAGGAATCAATGATCGGTTCCAGGGTTCCCTGAACGTCGGCCTTGATGATCAAGTTGAGCGTCTTGGCCTGACCCGCCTGGAACTGGGCAAAGATATCGTCCAAGGTCGGCTTGACGCGCTCCCCAGTACGCATTGAGCGCTCATCGCATCGCTCGGCGACAATTTCACGGCCTTCCTTTTCGCTGCCCACCACTTTAAAAATCTGCCCCGCTTCGGGCACTTCGGACAATCCCAACACCGACACCGGCATAGAAGGCACGGCTTGCTCGATACGATTACCAAGAAAGTCAAACATCGCGCGCACACGGCCACAGCTCTCGCCAGTGATCACGGCGTCACCCAATCTCAGAGTGCCATTCTGCACCAACAAGGTAGCCGTCACCCCCCGACTCTTGTCCAATTCACCCTCAATAACGGTACCCTGAGCCGCTTGGTCGGGGTTGGCGACGATTTGCGCCTCATCAGCGACGAGCAGCATGGCCTCCAACAAATCTTCCAGGCCCTCTTGCGTCTTGGCCGACACAAGCACTACGAGGGTGTTGCCCCCCCACTCGTCGGGGATTAGCTCGACCTCGGCCAACTGCTGCTTGACCAGATCGGGATTGGCCGTCGGCAAATCAATCTTGTTCAAAGCGACAACGATGGGCACCTTGGCCGCACGGGCGTGGGCGATGGCCTCACGGGTTTGAGGCATCACGCCGTCATCCGCCGCCACCACCAAAATTGCAATATCAGCGCCTTGAGCGCCGCGGGCACGCATGGCCGTAAACGCCTCGTGTCCGGGTGTATCTAGAAAAGTGATCTTTCTCCCATTATGGGTCACTTGATACGCGCCGACGTGCTGTGTGATACCGCCAGCCTCTCCCGCAAAAACGTTAGCTCCACGAATTGCGTCTAACAATGAGGTCTTGCCATGGTCTACGTGACCCAGCATCGTCGCAACTGGCGGACGCGGGCGCAACTTGGACGGATCATCTTGCGCGTAAAACTTTTCCCACAACGGACTAGGAGCAGCCTCTTCAGCAGCCTTACGCTCAGCCTCGATCTCGGCCAAAGACCTGGCCGTACAACCAAACTCTTCACAGACAATCGCAGCCGTGTCAAAGTCAATCTGTTGATTGATATTCGCCATCACGCCATTGCTCATCAAGGCCTTGATGACAGCAATGGGGCTTTGATTTATCGATTGTGCCAGTTCGCGGACGGTTATAGAATTAGGTAACTCGATAAATTTTTCGTCTGCTGACATACTGTGTACCCCCGTCCAATTCTCTTGATCATCATCCAAGCAATACTCAACTCAGGCCGCCTCGGCCCAGGTCAAGAAAAATATTATAAACCTAGTTTTTCCGCACAAGCAGCTAGCATTGTCCGAGTGTCGTCGTCTAAACCAGTCTTGAGAGCACGGTCTAGACTATGCCGTTCAATAGCCATCTCCCAACAATGCTTCTGCCGGCAAAGATAGGCGCCACGCCCCGGCTGCTTGCCGTCAGCATCGACCTCGACCTTACCCTCAGATGTCAAAACCAGGCGCATTAACTCACGCTTGGGACGAACAGTGCGACACCCCACACAAGTCCGTTGTGGTACGTGTCGCCGCCGTCCCCCCGTGCGCTTTTTACGCTTCGGGTTAGCTTTCGATGTTCCAGGTTCAGATTTCATAAAGACTATGCTAACGCTCAATCCTCAAACTCGGTCCAATCGCCGTAAAAGCCTGCATCGCCCTTGGTTGAATGTCGGCGCCGCTTGCTCTTGGAGCGCTTGGATTTGGCCTTGCGCTCAAGTTCATCATCGGCTACATACTCGTAACGCGGGCCGCTGCGCGCCTCTGTTATGACCTTTTCCGGCTCGGCCGATGCTCCAAATCCTGGCCCTTCCTCTGGCACTGAAACCAGGATATTGACCTGGCTCTTGATCTTGGCCAGCGCCTTGGTATCAATGCCCTCTATGGCCAGCAAGGTGCCATCCCCTTTAGCCAAGAACTCCATGACCTGACCCAGGTTTTCAATTCCCGCATCCCTCAAGCATTGAAGTGTTTGGTCTTCCAGCGCCAGGACCACTAACGGGAGATCATAGGCGTCGTCCGGGATATGAGCGAACGCCTCGTCCCGCTTGAGCGCCATAGGTTCAACACTCTCGACCGTTTCAGGCTCAACTGCGGCTTCTACCTCGGCCTCGACTCTGGCTTCTGTCTCTACCTCGGCTTTGGCTTCTACCTCGGCCTCGGCTTTGGCTTCTACCTCGGCTTCAGCTTCCACCTCGGCCTCAGCTTCAACTTTGACCTCAGCTTCGGCTTTGACCGCCACTTCTGGCTCGACCACAGCTTTAGCCGGCGCATGGGCCTCAACACACGCCTTGATTTCAGTCAACGTTTTGGGACCAATGCCCTGCAACATCAACAAGCCTTCATCGCCGTCTACCATGCGCTCCATGATCTGGCCCATGTTATCGATTCCAGCTTTGGCTAGATGGTTGTACACCCGCGTACTGAGCAAGTCCTCCAGCGCAATATCATAAGCCTCTTTTGGAATTTGGGTCAACGCCTCGTCGTGCTCAGCAAGACGTCGCGCCTCTTCGACGGTAATGGCAGCACGCTGGGTGGCCTTTTTATCTCGAACGGTTTGACGACGCCTGGTCTCAAAAAAGTTTTTCACACCGTCGACAAACTGGCGCAGCAACAACAACTGCTCAGTGTTATAATCTCTATTGGTCTCGTCGCGATATTCGAGCAGGGCCGCAACTGTAGGCAGCACATCGGCGATGTTACCCAGTTCTTCCCCAGCTTGCTCAGCAGAGACCGCAGCCAAGGATTCCCGGGCAGACTCGGTGATGCTCTTGATGTCAATGCGCCACCCCGTGAGCTTGGCAGCCAGGCGAGCATTTTGCCCTTCCCGCCCAATGGCCAGAGACAACTGATCATCGGGCACAATGACAGTGGCCGTCCGTCCACTGTGCTCACTCTCTTCCAAATGCACGGTGAGCACCCGAGCCGGGCTTAGAGCCTTGGCAATAAATGTAGGTGAATCGGGGCTCCACTCGATCACGTCGATTTTTTCGCCACCCAACTCGTTGACGATGGACTGGATCCGCACGCCACGCATACCGACGCACGATCCAACAGGATCCACACCGGTCTGCAAAGCGACCACCGCCACCTTGGAACGGGCGCCAGATTCGCGGGCGATCGCCTTGATCTCCACCGCTCCGTTATAAATCTCTGGCACCTCTAACTCGAGCAAGCGCCGCAGCATATTGCGATGGCTACGCGACACGATGATCTGAGGCCCACGGCCCGAGCGCTTTACCTCAACCACATAAGCCCGTAATCGCTGATGAAGCGTGTAGCGTTCACCAGGCACCTGCTCCTTACGCGGCAAGATTGCCTCGGTGCGGCCCAGGTTAATGCTGATGTGCTGTGACGTAACGCTCTGCACCATGCCGTTGATGATTTCGCCTTCACGACCGATATAGTCTTCATAGAGCGCGTCCCGTTCCGCTTCGCGGATACGTTGCAGGATCACCTGCTTGGCCGTCTGGGCGGCGATGCGCCCAAAGTTTTCAGGCGTGCTCTCGACCATAATGGTGCTGCCAATTTGTGCGTCAGAGTCAATCTTTTGAGCGGACTTTAAAACGACCTCGGTGAGAGGGTTGTGTACCTCTTCAACAACCTCTTTTTCAACATAAATCTCGGGTCGCCCGCTATTTTGGTCAATCTCAACTGTCACATTTTGTGCAGAACCAACGTCGGCATTACGTCGGTAAGCCGAAACCAGGGCCGTTCGTAATGCATCCAAAACGACCTCGGGCGGCAGACCACGTTCACTACATATTTGATTAAACGCTAAAATAAACTCGCTCTTCATCGCGCTCGTATTTCCTCTTCAACTATGAGCGATGACGTCACAAGGTACCCCTTCATAAAAGAAAAGTGGGGGGCGCCCACTTTTCATAGGTACTCCTATAACCCGTTGAAATTATACCACGGTAGGTAGGATTATGCAAGGCTATTTCGGATGGGATGGCGAGGGGAAAAACTTGTCGGTGTTGACGATTGAGCGGATTGAGTGGATTGAGCGGATCAACCGCTTCCTGATTGATCCGCATGGTACGGCAGCTGAACCGTAAAGACGCTGCCCTGGCCCACTTGGCTTTTCACCGTGACACATCCACCGTGAGCCTTGACCGTCTCTTTAACGATTGCCAGGCCCAGTCCGGTGCCACTGTAACGACGACTTGTACTGCCATCTATTTGGTAGAATACATCAAAGATACGCGCCTGTTCCTCGGCAGAAATGCCAATGCCCTCATCACTGATTGAAATTGAAACAATATCTTGTGTAGCCTGTGCCGCAATGGTGACCGTGCTACCGGCCGAGGAAAACTTGCAAGCGTTATCCAACAACTGGTACAGCGCCTGAGACAACCGCGCCAAGTCACCCTGAATGACAGGCAATTCCGGGGCAGAGAGGTTCCGTAACACAATGCCCTCTCCCATCGCCCGTTGCCAACACATCCGCAACGCCGTCTTGGTCAGCTCGGCCAGATTGATTTTTTGGATATGTAGCGGCTCGCGACCTATGTCTTGCAACGTGGTGATAGACTCTACCAAGTCAACCAGCGACCGCACACGCCGCGCCGTCACGTCCAGGGCTTTGTGCTTTTCGTCCACATTCAACCCATTGTTCGCCAACATCTCGATGTACCCATGCACGATGGCCAGAGGCGTACGGAGTTCGTGAGCCACGTTCTGAACAAACTGTTCGCGCAATTTGTCCAGGCGGCGCAACTCGACGTTAGCCCGTTCCAGGTCAGCGGCGTACTGTGCGCGTGCCACCGCCACCCCAATTTGATTGCCGATAGTGGCCAACAATTCGATCCCACGTGCCAAGTCCTGTCTGTCCTGCCAGAGTGCCAGCAATGTACCTACAATGACATCTCCCGCGCGCAGTGGCACGCATACATACGTCTTGGCCGCATTATCCGCACCCAAAGATGCGATTAATGAGTCGCTATCGACATCATACCCAGCTCTTGGATGACCACTCTGTGCGACCTGACCGACGATGCCCTGACCCAACGGAATGGCCGGCGCTGACGCCCGATAAGACTTGGGTAATCCACGCAGCGCTGCTACGACCAATCGTTCAATGGTCGGGTTGAGTAACCATACCACGCCCCCATCGGCCCCAACGGCCGCCATAGCCGCGCTCACCGCCCGATGCAGCATCGTGTCGAGGTCTAGTGGATCACTGATGGCATAAGACACACGGTTGAGCGCCGCCAATTCGCGGTTTTGGGCGCGCAGGTCTTGGACCTGGCGAGACACTTTGGCCTCTAGAGAACGGTTGAGCGCTTCAAGTTCCTGCTGATAACGGTCGCGCTCTGCCCTGAGCTGCGCCTTTTCCAGCACGCGCTCAATGACAAGACCCACCTCATCGATATCTCGAATGGGCTTGGTGATATAGTCCCAAGCCCCCTGGCGCAGCGCCTCAATAGCGTCGCTCAACACACCGCTGGCAGAGATTACGACGACCGGCAACTCGGGCTGCTCGTCCTTGAGAACGCTGATCAACGCTATGCCATCCATCTTGGGCATTCGCAAATCGACCAAGATGGCATCAAAGCGCTCATGCCGGATCTGTTCCAAGCCCTGCTGTCCATCGTGGGCAATTGTGGTCACATAGCCTAGCGTCGCCAAAAAATCAGCCAGCGCGCGGCAGATAAGCACCTCGTCATCAATGACTAGAATTCTTTTTCCTTGCATTGATCAACGCTCCCTTTATGCAGGTCGTATATCAGAATCAACGACACACCAAGGGACTTTCCTGCCCCTACTCATTCGCACAACTTTGACAACACATCCAAACTCAAGTGACCGTTCGCAGTCTCCCCTATATCCCGCCTTTGCGTTGCCTGACGATAAAGCGTCCGTCACTGCAAATCGGCCCCGTATACCTCCCGGTAGCTTTTAAACAGTTCTATGCAAACTTGCTCATTGACAGTTGAGCCAAGTCGCTCTAAAACTTTACTAACTCAAGGCTTGACAAAGCACAGTATAGCATATCTGACACTCAATGACAACCCGCTCTGATTACTTTTTGTGCACGACATTTGCTGATCGCTCGCTTTTACAGTAAAATGAACGGCGTCGTCCCGACTGAATGAACGGACCTTTAGCACTCTTTATCGACAGGAGTTTGGAAATTTGATAGACCTTACGAGTTGGACTTGTCCCCTCCCCCTAAGAGATTATCCGAGCATCGTCATGGGCCATGGCAGTGGTGGGCAGATGTCATTTGACCTGGTACACTATATGTTCCTTCCACTCTTTGATCATACGGCCCTGGCGCGCCTCGGTGATTCGACCGTACTCGCGTTGCAAGGTCTGCAAGAGGGCGCACAAGTTGCGGTCTCGACGGACAGTTTTACCGTCACACCGTTGTTTTTCCCAGGCGGTGACATCGGTCAACTGGCCATCCATGGCACCGTCAACGACCTGGCTATGAGTGGAGCCACCCCATTGTGGTTAACCGCCGGCTTTATCTTGGAAGAAGGGCTCCCTATGGAAGATTTGGGACGGATCGTGACCAGTATGGCTGCAGCGGCCCAAGCCGCCGGCGTCGCGATCGTCGCCGGCGACACCAAAGTGGTCGACCGCGGGCACGGTGATGGGATCTTTATCAACACCGCCGGCTTTGGGCTGGTGCCCCAGGGAGTGAACATCGGACCAGACCAGGCCCAACCTGGCGATATGATCCTATTGAGCGGCACCATGGGAGATCACGGTGTAGCGGTGATGTCCAAGCGCAAAGGGCTAGAGTTTGAATCGACGATCGAAAGCGACACGGCGGCGCTAAATACCATGGTTGCAGCGATGTTGGATGTCACTCCCAACCTGCACGTCCTGCGCGACCCCACGCGCGGCGGCTTGTCCAGCGCGCTAAACGAGATCGCGCGCGCCTCGAACGTGGGCATCGAGATCCAAGAGCGTGACGTCCCGGTACGCCCGGCAGTGCTGGCTGCCTGCGAGATGCTGGGCCTGGACCCACTCTACGTCGCCAACGAAGGCAAGCTGGTAGCCTTTGTGCCCCCCACCCACGCAGAAAAGGTACTGACAGCGATGCGCGCACATCCATTAGGCGCCCAAGCCGTCTGCATCGGTCAAGTCACCGCAGAACACCCGGGTATGGTCACGGCGCGCACAGGCATCGGTGGCCGTCGAGTGGTGGATATGCAAGTGGGCGAACTCTTGCCCCGTATCTGCTAAATCACTT
>CAZSJU010000025.1:0-6679 GCA_964607235.1 uncultured Anaerolineae bacterium
GGGCCGCCCTTGACGTCCCCCAGCGCATAGATGCCCGGCACGTTGGTCTCGAGTCGCTCGTTCACGTGGATAAAGCCGCGCTCGTCCGTCTTGACCCCCGCTGCTGAGGGATTCAGCCATTCTGTGTTGGGCGCACGGCCGGTGGCCACCAGCAGGTGTGAGCCTTCTAGCACGCGTTCTTTTTCCCCGATACGCACGATCAACTGTACGCGCCCGTCTGCCGCGCCCGCGACGCGCAGCGTGGAGGTATTGAGCAGCACCTCGATGCCGTCCTCGCGCAGGATTTTGGCGACCTCCTCGGCCACGTCTGGGTCTTCGCGCTTGAGCAACTGGCCGCCGCGTTGAACCAGCGTCACCGGGCTGCCAAAGCGACGGAACATTTGCCCAAACTCTACGCCGATATAGCCGCCGCCCAATATCAACAGGTGTTCCGGTCGCTCGCCCAATTCCATGATGGAAGTCGAGTCCAGGAAAGGGACGTCTGCCAGGCCCTCTATGGGAGGGATGAATGGCCGGGCGCCGGTGTTGATAAAGATCTTGTCGGCGGTCAGTTGCTGGGTTGTGCCGTCGTCAAATTGTACCTCGACCGTTTTGGGTCCGGTAAAGCGCCCTTGGCCCATCAACAGGTCCAGCCCTGGAGTGTTTTCGATACGTCGCCGGCTGCCGCCGCGAAAACTCTCCACGATGTCCCGTTTGCGTTGGCGTACCTGGGTCAGGTCCACCTTTACCGGGCCAGTCTGTACGCCATAATCGGCGGCGCGGCGGGCCAGGTAGGCGACACGGGCGCTGGCGACCATTGTCTTGGTCGGCGTGCACCCCTCGTTGATGCAAGTGCCGCCGACGTGTTCCCGTTCAATCAGCGCGGTTTTCCAACCGGCGCCGGCCAACGTGGTAGAGAGCGGGGATCCGGCCTGTCCTGAACCGATAATAACGGCATCATAATGGGATTGACTCGGCATCATGGTTTCCTTTCTCTTTTGCTATGACGGCTTGGCAGCGTTGGATGAATCCTCAACCAGGCGCTTTTCAAACCAAGTTTTGTCAAATGGGGCCGTGCCCCGAAAATTTTCGAGTTGGGCGCTGGGATGATGGGCGTTTGACGCTACACGGGAATGGCGACACCTTGCAAGGCACGGGCCGCTTCGGAGGCCAGAAATAGGATGACGTCGGCGATGGCCTCAGGCTTGACCCAGCGGCTGTAATCTGCGTTGGGCATGGCCTCACGGTTCTGAGGGGTGTCGATGGTGCTGGGCAAGACGCAATTGACGTTAAGGCCACTATTTTTCAGTTCGGTCGCCATGCTCTCGGTCAGGCGCATCACGGCGCTCTTGGAAGCGCTATAGGCGGCCATCTTGCGCTTGCCCTCGAGGGCGGCCCGAGCGGCCACGTTGACGATTTTGCCATAGCCCTGCTCAATCATGTGGGGGATGACGGCCTTGCCGGTGATCAGGACGGTGCGGGCGTTCAGGTTGAGCATAAAGTCCCATAATTCTAGCGGGGTCTCATGGACCGCTTTACCGGCGCGAAAGCCGCCGGCCACGTTGGCCAGCACGTCGATGCGGCCCAAGCGATCGAGCGCTTGGGCCGTCATGTCATATACCGCTGAAGCATCGGTCAGGTCGACCGATGTGGCCAAGAAATGTTGGGACGCGTCCAGATGGGGAAAGAGATGTGGCAGGCGGTCTTGGGCGCGATCTACCAAGATGAGCGTGGCGCCTGCCTGTTCAAAGGCGTTGGCGACGGCAGAGCCTAGATTGCCAGCGGCACCGGTGACCATCACGACGCGTTCTGAAAAATCGAACATTTTTCCCTCCCCTTGCAATATTTTTTCTTGTAAATGCGGAACTGTCTAAATTATACACTCAAGGCATAGGATTGTCCATGCCCGGCCGGACATTTGTTTGCTTTTGGGGCTGGCGTAGAGGGCGCGGATGGGGTAAAATAGTCCCTATAGTGATGGCTGTCCCCGCTGTCTCGACCAAGCTTGTCTGGCGGATCTCTCGGTTTGGGCGTTGTTTTGAAAGGCTTGAATAGATGCTGAGGCGCGTTGGGCACACGTTTTCCTCTCAATCAAGGAGGCTTTGACATGACTGAATCCTCTCGTGTCCGCATTGTACGTTGGCTCTCTTATCAGCGACTTGAGGAGGGTGTCCTATTTGACGTCGAGAATGAGGCCGGTGATCCAGCCCAAGTTGAAATCACCTTGCCGCACCCCGCCGTCATGCGCCTGCGCATGGCGCCAGGCGCGTTGGGTCCGCCGGACAACCGGCTGCTGGTCGAGGGGCAAGAACCGGTCACCAGCTCTATCTTGAGCGCCGACCAGACCGGTCTGACCCTTTCGACGCCTCATCTGCGCTTGCGGGTGACGCGTGATCCATGGCGCTTGCGTCTCACAGACCTGGATGGGTATCCCATCACTGCCCAGGCTACCGATGACCGTAACATCTTGGGGGATTTTGAGGTGAGGCCGCTGGGTTGGCAAAAAGACGAGAGTGGCGCGTCCACGCGCGTGTTTGAGGCGCTCGCGTTGGCGCCGGATGAGCGTTTGTATGGTTTTGGGGAGCGTTTTGTGCCGCTGGACCAGCGCGGGAGACATTGGACGAGTTGGACCACTGATGCGTTGGGCACTTGTACGCAACGCGCTTACAAGCCGGTGCCTTTTGGGCTGAGCAGCCGGGGATATGGGTTGTTTGTCAACAGCACCGCGCGAGTCGATTTTGATATGGGGGCGACCTCGTCGTTGAGCGCCGCGTTCGCGCTCGACGGGGCGGAACTCGATTATTTTATTATCTATGGCCCCGCTTTGAGCGATGTGCTGCGCCGTTACTGGCGCTTGACCGGCGCGCCACCTTTGCTGCCCCTTTGGTCGTTTGGCTTTTGGAGTTCGCGCAACAGTTATCGCAGCCGCGAGCAAGTTGAAGAGGTGGCGCAGGGTTATCGCCAGCGCGGTATCCCCTGTGACGTCATTCATTTGGATCCGCTGTGGATGGGGGCAGAAGGCAATTGGTGCAATTTGACCTGGGACACCACCGCGTTTCCTGACCCTGCCGGCATGATCGGTTACTTGCGTAGCCAGGGTTTTCGGGTGTGCTTGTGGGAGAATCCGTATGTGCCGCAGGGCACTGACCTGTATGCCGAGGGGGCAGCCAGCGGGCATTTTGTACGCGACGCCCAGGGTGAGCCTTATTTGATCCCGGGCTGGACGGAAAACCCTGTACCGTTGGCCGTGGTCGATTTTACCAACCCGGCGGCGGTCGCCTGGTGGCAGGAGCAGCACCATCGGCTGATGGCGATGGGCGTGAGCACGTTCAAGACGGATTTTGGCGAGTGGGCGCCGGTGGATGGACGTTACGACGATGGCACGCCCGGCGAGCAGGCCCACAATTTGTACCCGTTGCTTTACAATCGGGCGGTATTTGAGGTGGTGGATGCTCGTAGCGGTGGACGAGGGCTGGTCTGGTCACGAGCGGCGACGGCCGGCAGCCAGCGCTACCCGGTTCATTGGGGAGGAGACAGCCGTGCAACTTTTGGCCACATGGCGAGCAGCTTGCGTGGGGGACTCAACCTCATCCTTTCGGGCTTTGCCTATTGGAGCCACGACATTGGCGGATATATTCACGAGAGCGAGCCGGCATTGTATGCCCGCTGGGCGCAATTTGGCCTCTTTTGTAGCCATGTCCGGGCGCATGGCACCACGCCTCGCGAGCCCTGGGCCTTTGGTGAGGAGGTTGAGGCCATATTCACCAAGTATGTCAATCTGCGCTACCGCCTGTTGCCCTATATTTATTCATGTGCAGCCCGTGCCGCTGCCAGCGGGCGGCCCGTGATGCGGCCGCTGTTACTGGATTATCAGGACGACCCTACGGCCCATACGCTGGATCTTCAATATCTGTTTGGCGATGACTTTGTCGTCGCGCCGGCCTTTGCGGAGGAAGCAGACGTGTCTGTCTATCTCCCCGCCGGGCGCTGGATTGACTATTGGAGCAAAGACATCCATGTCGGGCCGGGCTGGATTGATGTCCACGCCCCGTTGGATACCTTGCCGTTGTTCGTCCGCGAGGGCGCCATCATTCCCATGGGGCCAGAGATCCAGTATGCGGATGAAAAGACGTTAGGGCCGTTGACGTTGGACGTATATCCGGCCAGCGAAGGGGCTTTTGTGTTGCTGGACGAGTTTGCGCCGCCGGTCGAATTGAGCTACCGGCTCGATCGGGACGAGTTTTTCCTCAACGTGATGGGATATCGCGGTCAGGCGGAGGCGATCTTGAACTTGCTGCCCGCGCCGTGGGAGGTGCGGGTGAACGGTCGCAAGATCGATCAGTGGGAGGTGCATGAGCGCTATGTGCTGGTGCGCTTTATGGCCGATGGTTCGACCGAGTTGAATATAAAGTTCGATTTGTGAACGGAGGGCTCGAATGGCGCTATTTCTCGATTCTGCGGTTATAGAGGAGGCGCGGCGCGCGGCTGCGTTGGGCTTTGTGTGGGGAGCGACGACCAATCCGGCGCTGATGGCCCAGGTGGATCGGCCGCCTGCTGAAATCATCGTCGAGTTGTGTGACCTGTTGCCGGGCACTGTATTCTATCAGTTGACCGCGCCGACGGTAAAAGAGCGGCAAGCCGAGGCGTTGCGGGTGATCGAAATCAACCCCGTCAAAGTCGGCGTCAAGATACCCTGCACGACTGAAAATCTCAGCTTGTTGGCCTACCTGACCGATCAGGGCATCACTTGTGCCGCGACGGCGATCTTTGGCGCCTACCAGGCCTATCTGGCTTGTGAGGCGGGCGCGCAATATGTCATCCCTTACGTCAACCGCAGTACGCGGCTGCAGGGGGATGGCATCAACCTGGTCAATGAGATTCGCGCGGTCGTGATGGCGGCAGACACGGGGACCCAAGTGTTGGCCGCCAGCATCAAGACGCCGGGCGAGGCTGTAGAAGCGTTGATTTCCGGTGCGCATCATCTCTCGTTGCCGTTGGACTTGATCATGGCGATGGGCGAGCATTCGCTGTCGCAGCAGGCCATCGTTGACTTTGAACGGGCCACGAGAGGGACCGAGGAGCAAGTGTAGGCCATGTTGCGCCGCACGTACCGCCGGCTGTGGCGTGAGCAGGACGACCCTAGCCGGCAAGTCGGCTGGATGGACCCCTTGCAGCAGTGTGTGTCTTTTGAAATTCTGGCGGGGGTAGGGGCACTGTGTGATTCCACGGAAATTTCAGTGCTGGATGTTGGATGTGGCCTGGGCGCGTTTTATGGCTATCTGCGGGGGTGCGGCTTTGCCGGTCGCTATACCGGTGTGGACCTGGTGCCGGAATTGATAGAGGACGCCCGCACCCGTTACCCCCAGGCGACCTTTGTGCGAGCGGACATCCTGGACCCCGCGCTGACCCTGGAGCTGTACGATTATGTCGTGGCCTCGGGGTTGTTTGACTATCGCACGCCCGATAGCGCTGAACGGCTACCCCACACCGTGCGGCGTTTGTTTGAGCTTTGCCGGCGCGGAGTGGCCTGGAACGTGTTGAACGTGCTTGCCCCTGATCGTGATGATCTCTATCGGGCCGACCCCGGTGAACTGTTGGCGCTATGCGAGGCGTTGACGCCCTGGTTCGTGGTGCGGGGCGATTACGATACGCATGCCTTGACGTTCTATTTGTACAAGCGAGATCACTTTGTGGAGGAGGGACTGTACCGGCTGGCCGGACGGCTCTATCTTGATCCTCAAGCCCGGGCCGAGATGGCGCAGGACCCACTGTGCTGGGCGGCCGAGTATGGGCTCACTTTGCAACAGCTCAACGTGCTGCTACCCCTGTTGGACGATCTGCAACAAGTGACAAACTAGTCCGGCTTTTTCGAGGCGACAAAGGTGCTCAACTGCTCTATAAAGCTGTTGAAATCCCGGACGTAGGCCTGGAGATAGTCGCGCGCCAGCAGGTCGGCCAGCGCTTGCCCTGGCGGATCTTTTAGCTGGAGCAACAAGGGCACAAAGGGCCGAAAGTCGCGCAGGGTGATGTGCATGGTGCCATTGTCGTCGGTAAGGAACCCCCAGATCAACTGTTTGGTTTCACCGTCATCACGCGCGCTGCTAAAGCGGCTCAGTGAAGAGTGGGGCGCCACGCGTCCCACGTTAGAAAAGACTTCGGTGCCTTTGATAATTTCGTTCAGCACGCTGATGCGCTGGGGAATTTGATCCAACAGATGTTGCATGCTACTGGGTAGATGCGCCAGCATGCGCAGCGTAGCGGTGTTGAAACTCTCCCCGCGCATCGTCACGGCTTTGAGCGTGTTGAGCAGCTCGCCAAAGGCTTGCAAATAAGCCAACATCTTGCGGCGAGTTTGGTCAAAGGATTTCCACGTGACCTGATTGGGCGTGTTTTGAAACGTTCGAAAGGCCCGGTCGGTGGCAGTGATCTGGGCGTCGATTTTGACCAGCGGGTTGCGGAACGTGGTTGGGTAGATCCGCTCGCGCGGTGCGACGTTGCTGGCGTCCATGGGGATGAGTAGCGCCGGATTGGTGGTCTTTGTCATATATTGGTCGATGGCTTTGACAGCGGCGCACGCCTGGGGGTCGTTCACCTGGTCGCGCAAGGACTTGATGGCCTGACGCGCCTCACGCGAGGGGTGGTACGTGCTGGCGTGTAAATAACGGTAGAGCAGCAGCAAGTCGTTGATGGTCAGACGCAC
>CAZSJU010000025.1:6779-9083 GCA_964607235.1 uncultured Anaerolineae bacterium
TCCCAATTCAGGATGACCGGCGCCAATCGCAGTTGGGCGATCTCGGCTTGGGTCTGTTCGGGCAGGGCGGCGCGTAGCTCTTGCTGCTTGGTCCGCGGACTCTCGGCCAGGCGCACGTCCAACGCGGGCGCAGTTTTAGCGTGAGCGTTCAGGATCGCCGTGATGCGCCCCTTGATATGGGCGGGTGAGAGCGGGCGTAACCGACCTAGTAAAAGTTGGCTGTTTTGGCTCCACACCCAACCGCCTCGGCTCAAGGTGACCGGTTGCTCATCTGGACCGGTCAGGATGTCATCCGCCGTGAACTGCAGCGGGATGGGGCCGCTCTTGTTTTTCCTGCCAGTCGAGTGATGGTTGGGATAGAGTGGGTAGCAGAGCGGACGTCCATGGGCGTCACGCTGGCACAAGGGGATCAGGTAGGTATGGCCTTGCCATACCAGGCCGATGCGGGCGCGCCAGACCGGGATTGGTGTGCGCTGCTCTTGGTAACGCTCGGGCGTGAGCGCATATAACAGGCTCATCTGTTCTTGATACGCGTGCAGTTCGCTGATTAGCCGTGCCTGATAGCGTTTCTGGAACGTGCGCCGGCTTTGTTCTGGCAGGCCCGCCAGGCGTTGGCTGAGAAAGGTTTGGAAAGCGGCGTGGCGGTGCGCCAGGTAGGTGCTGCCCGGCGCTGCTTTGTTGAAATCGTCTGGACGCCCATAAGGTCGTTGAGCATCCCAATCACGTAACATATGGACAAAGGGAGGTTTTTTGCCCCGAGCGGTTTCCTGAACCACCTCCCTTAGCAGTCGTAGGGCCACGCGTTCGGTCCAGTCAGCCGCCAGCAATTCGTCATAGTCCAGGATAAAACCGGCGATCGCCCACACCCAGGCGGCTGCGGCGCTAGCTGCGTCGGCTTGGGGAAAAGTCTGCCTGAAACGGAGCGTCTCGTTGGTGTGTCGGGCTGCGTCCTCGCGCAGGCCAAACTGGAGATAGAACTGCCAGGTGCCCTCTGGAAAGGCGGACGCGGCATCTTTGCCCGCCAGTTGTAGCAGTTTTTGATAGGCATAGAGGACGGCCGAGGGGCCGGCGACGAAAGCGCCGTACAGTCCCTGGGGCACCAGGTTGGTCCCTTGAAATAACGCCGCCAGATCGCGATTGACTTGTGAGACGTTGACGTGGCGTCCCCTGAGTTTGAGCAATCCGTCCAATATAAATGCCGGCAGATTGCCCGCGGGCAATACCTGGGAAATTTCCCGGCGCAAGGCCTCAATCTCGGGCAGCGTCAAGTGGGTTAACTCGAGGATCGTGTGCGGGTCGATCTCTTCCAGAGCCAGCAAGGTGGCGCGGCGTGAGGTTTCGTACTCGCGGCGTTCGCCGGCAGTGATCGCCAGGGCACTCATCCTTTAGGGCAACTCGACGGCATTGACCGCACAGCGGAACCCCAGCGCAGCGCCATTGGCTTGCGCGCCGCCGGCCGTGCGGTGCGCGGTGCGCGCTTCAGCGGGACCAAAGCCATAGCTGCCGCCGCGCATCACGTATTGGGCGCCTCGGGATGGCCCGGTCGGATCGGGCGGCAATTCAGGCGTGGCATAATAATTGGGGTCATATCGATCGGCTACCCATTCCCAGACGTTGCCCGCCATATCGAGCAGCCCGTAAAAGCTGGCGCCTTGGGGATAGCTGCCCACGGGGGCCGTCTTGCCCAATCCGCTGAGGTCCAGGTTGGCCAGCTCGGCGGTAGGTGGATCATCTCCCCAAGGGTAACGGCGGTGCTGCTCGTCTTGAGGAGTCCACGCGGCGGCCTTTTCCCATTGGGCTTCAGTGGGGAGCGATACGGGCCAGTCTGTTTGCTCGGCCAGCCAGGTGCAATAGGCGTTCGCCTGTTCCCACCGTATATAAACGATGGGATGGTCAGCATAGGCCGGGTCCTCGAAAAAAGTTGACAGCACGGGTGGCGCGCAGGCGCCGTCTTGGACGCATAGCTGGTATTGAGCGTTGGTGACCTCGGTCTGATCCAGCCAGAAGGGGCTGAGGGTGACCTCGTGCTGGGGTTTTTCGTGGGGCCGCGCGTCGGTGTCTTTGGGAGGGCTACCCATCAAAAAGGAACCGCCGGGGATAAAAAGCATTGTCATCTGGTCTATCTCGCGTTGTCGCTGACTGCCCACGCTTGGGCCTGGGGTGGGCGTTGCCGTGCTTGTGGCGGCCGGTGGCGGCGTTTGTGTGGGCGTGCTCGTCGCTGTGGCGGCCGGCGAGGGCGTCAGAGTGGCTGTGCTCGTGGCGGCCGGTAAAGGCGTCTGCGTAGGGCGTTGGGTGGCGGTGGGG
>CAZSJU010000025.1:9183-15158 GCA_964607235.1 uncultured Anaerolineae bacterium
GACCGGACGCTGGGTTGCCGTGGCGGACGGTGCAACTGTGGGTGGGTCTGTGCGGGTTGGTCCCGCCGCGGAAACGAGGGGTGCGGCCGAGGTGTGCGTCGGGATGACTTGCTCTGGGGTCGCGACCGTCGCCGTGGGGATGGGGGTGCCGGAAGATCTGGCAGAGAGGGCGACCAACGGGTCGCCGTTCCTTTGGGTCAGCCAGAGGCCGGCGCCCAGCAAGATCAGCAGCGCCAGGAAACCAAACGCTAAAAAGCGCCGTTTGCGTGTCCGACCGGCCGAGCTAGATGTGGGGGGCGTCATGTTCGGCCCCGCTGAGGTAGGCTCTTGGAGCATCTCACCATAGGCGGCCCGTAGGTCTGCGACCAACGCGTGGGCATTGTCGTAGCGTCGTTCGGGTTCCTTGGCCAGTGCTTTCAGGATTACGGCCTCTACGGCGGGCGGCAGGTCAGGCGCATGTTGGCGTGGTGGAACTGGGTCTTCGCCGATGTGTTTGAGCGCCAGGCTGATGGCTGATTCTGCCTCAAAGGGCAAGTGGCCTGTTGTCAGCTCGTAAAGGACGACGCCCAGGGAATAAATATCGGAGCGATGCGACGCGGCGCGCGAGTCGATCGCTTGCTCTGGGGCGATATATTCCGGTGTGCCGAAACTTTCTCCACGGGTTTGTTGGCTGACTCGGTCGCGCAACATCACCAACCCAAAATCAGTCAGGACCGCGCCACGGCTCTTGGATAACAGGATATTGGCTGGCTTGATGTCCCGGTGGATGACGCCGTGTTTGTGCGCAAAGTCGAGGGCTGATCCAATTTGTGCGGCGATCTCGACGATCTCGTGGGGCTGGAACGTTTGATTGCGGGAGCGCCGATATTTAATCCGCCGTTGCAGGTTGGTGCCCTTGACGTACTCCATCACCATATAATGGCCACTTTCGTACTCGCCAAAATCGTGGACGGTGATGATGTGGGGATGGTCCAGCGAAGCCGCGGCCTCAGCCTCACGGCGGAAGCGCCGGGTCAATGCCGGATCGACTTGGATATGGTGGCCGATGAGCTTGATCGCGACATAGCGATCCATCTTGAGCTGACGGCCCATATAGACAGCGGCCATACCGCCTTGACCAATTTTCTTCACAACGCGGTAGCCGCCCAGATTCTTGCCAATGAGTGAATCGGATTTCATAGGTTTTCGTGTCGGGCAAATGTGGGGATTCTATGAGCAGTTTTTTTCCCCCCGGTGCTCCAAAGGCAGCTGCTATATCCTGCTCACCAATGCAAGTAAGCCAAACCCTTGAGCACGTCAAGAGTATACATCTGTTCAAGGTGGGTGTCAATTTTCACCTTGTAGTATAATGGTCCTATTCCAGAGTTGTGGATGTGCAGGGGGTGTATCCAACAGAGGGGGCATAGCGGAGGTTCAGAGTCGCTCATGACGAAACTTGAGGCGGTGGTGTTTGATTGGGGAAACACCTTGATGCGCGTTTTGGCGTTTGAGGGGCCCATGGCTCACTGGCCCCAAGTGATGCTGATACCCGGTGTAAAAGAGGTGTTGGCCACGCTGGCGGGGCGGGTGGTGTGTGGCGTGGCTTCCAATGCGGGCGATTCGGACGCCGAGTTGATGGGACAGGCCCTGGCACGGGTGGGCATTCGCCAGTATTTTGATCATCTTTGGACGTCTAAAGAGTTGGGCGCCACCAAGCCCGAGCTTGACTTTTTTCGGGGTGTGTTGGCCCGTTTGGCGCTGCCGCCATGGGCGTGTGTGATGGTGGGCGACGACTATGAAAAAGATATCTGGCCGGCCAGGGTGGTGGGTATGCGGGCGGTGTGGTTCGCTGAGGGGCAACCTGGAACCAGTGTGGACGGTGTGATCCATTCGATGGCAGACCTGGTCGCTGTCCTGGAACAGATAGATGAGTGGGGGTAGCTGTTTCTTACTCTTGTTCGTCCAGCAATACCTCGCGGGCGTGGTTTCCACCCGTCGCCGGGCCAATGATTTCATTGTCTTCCATCAAGTCAATGAGCCGGGCTGCGCGCGTATAGCCGATGCGCAGTCGCCGTTGGAGCAAAGAAATAGAGGCTCGTCCCGCTTCTTGCACGACCGAGATTGCGTCGTCCAGCAACACATCTTTTGACGAGTTGGACGACATTTCCTCGCGTATTTCTTCCCATAGTGGTTGCTGAGTGAGTGTTACTGCGCTTTCCTCTTGTTTTGCCACCGCGCTGCGCACGCCTTTCCAGTGACGGACCAACTGCTGGAGTTCTTGGTCTGAGACAAACACGCCTTGCAGACGGATCGGTTGCCCTGATTCAGGAGACATATACAACATGTCTCCCCGTCCCAGTAGCCGTTCGGCGCCGGTGGTGTCCAGTACCACACGCGAGTCTACCGACGAGGCCACGGCAAAACTGATGCGCGCCGGAAAGTTGGCCTTGATCAAGCCGGTCACCACGTCTACACTGGGGCGCTGGGTGGCGATGACCAGATGAATGCCCGTGGCACGGGCCATCTGGGCCAGGCGACAAATCGTGCGTTCGGTTTCGTCAGGTGACAGCATCATCAGGTCGGCCAGTTCGTCAATGATCACCACGATAAAAGGCAGCAGTTCGGTTTCTTTATTTTTATCTTCTTGCTTGGCGACCCGTTGGTTATAGTCAGTGATGTTACGCGCGCCCATTTTGGCAAACTGGCGATAGCGACTGTCCATCTCGCGGGTCACCCACTGCAGCGTGCCCACTACTCGCTCCAGGTCTACGACGACCGGCACCAACAGGTGTGGGACGCCATTATAGGGCACCAACTCGACTCGTTTTGGGTCAACCAGCAGCAGTTTAAGTTGGTCTGGCGTATTGTAGGTGAGCAGGCAAGCCAGTACAGCGTTGATACAGACGGATTTGCCCGAGCCGGTCGCGCCGGCGATGAGCAGGTGTGGCATAGCAGTCAGGTCGGCTATGACCGGACGGCCTGACACATCCTGTCCCAAGGCCAGGGGTAAGGATGTCTTGGAATTGAGCCGTTTGAATTCTTTGGTTTCAATCACGTCACGCAGGGCGACCAGGCTAACCTCAGCGTTGGGCACCTCGATGCCCACGATGCTCTTGCCCGGCACAGGGGTTTCAATGCGGATGCTGGGCGCTGCCAGCGCCAGGGCCAGGTCGTCGGCCAGAGAGCTGATGCGGCTGACCTTGACCTTGGTCTTTTTGCCCCCGCGCCCCTCGACAAAGCCCGGCTCGACGCCGAACTGGGTGATCACCGGTCCACGGTTGACTTCGGTCACGCGACCCGGCACGCCAAAGCTGCGCAGGGTCGTCTCGATAATCTGCGCCCGCTCGCGGATCTCGGTCTCGCTCAGATTTTGCTCTCCCCCGCTTTCAAAAACCTTCTTAATGTCCGGCAATTCCCACGGCTGCTGCCCGCCGATGATTTGAGGGCGAGGGAACAGCGGTCCGGTAGCCGGTGTTGAGGGCAGCGAGGCCGGCTCGGAGGAGGGTTTTTTGCTCCGGTTCGTCTGCGACTTGCGCGGGGCAGTCGATTTAGAGGGCGGCGGCTCTGTTGCCTCGGTGTGATTGGCGGCTGTGTTGATGACCAGTTCTGGCTCAGATTCGGATCCGGAAAACAATGTGCCCCGCTCGCGCAACCGGACCCAGACGCGCCCAATAGTTTGCCCCAACTCTACCACGGATACGCCAAAAGAAAAGGTCAGCGCGATGACCCACAGCGCCAGCAGCAGGACCACGGTCCCACCAATACCTACAGCGTTCAACAGCGCGCGCGCCAGCCAAAAGCCGATGTGACCGCCACCCAAACCTTGCTCCGCCAGGGCGACCAGTTCGTTATCATAGAATAGACCCGCCAGCAAATGCATAGTGGTCAGCGCGGTCAAAAAGGCCATCACGATGCCCAGGATCACTTCTGGCTCGATCTGTGGACGCTTGTCTTCAAAACGACGCAGGATAAGCCACAAGCCAATCGCGCTCAACCCCAGGGGCACGACAAATACGCCCCACCCAAAGATGGCGCTTAGCAAATTCAGCCACCAGCCTGTCAGCGTGCCCTGCGTAGAGAGGAAGCTGAGAAAGGTCAACAGCGCCAATGAAACTAACCCCAGGCCAAGCAAGTCCAACCACTGATCTAGCGTCAGTGAGATGGTGGGCAGTTTGGGCTTGGTCGATTTGCTTCGGCGTGAGGAGCTGGACCGAGAGCGTCTGCTGGAACTGTTGCTTTTAGATGACCGCCGGGCCATCACTATCTCCCCTGGTCTGATCGCCATCCTCCCGCCAGCAAGACCGAAAACTGTCTGGAAATGTGGGCATTGAAAAGGGTGGCCGTTGACCGAATCTGTTTTTTATAGGACAGATGTTCGCTTCTTGGACATTATAACACAGGCCTTAGCAAAAAGCTAGAATTGCTGCACCTCGCCCCGTTCAGGGACATAGGTCTCGGGGATACCTAGTTGTTGTAATTCGTCGGCGAGCGCTTGGGCTGGCTCGGGGTCACCGTGAACCACAAAAGTTCTAGTCGGCAGCGTTTCCATTTGACGCACCCACCCTAGCAACTCGTCCCGGTCGGCGTGGGCGCTAAACCCGTCGATAACCTCTACATGGGCGTGCAGGTCATAGCTTTCCCCAAATATCTTGACCGTCTCTTGTTTTTCGACGATGCGCCGGCCCAGCGTATGAGGCGCTTGCCAACCCACAATCAAGATCGTGTTGCGAGGATCTTGGATATTGTTCTTGAGGTGGTGTAGGATGCGGCCTACCTCGGCCATCCCTGAAGCGCTGATGATGATGGCCGAGCCTTGTATGTGATTGATCGCTTTTGACTGTTCCACGCTGCGGGTGTACTGAGCGCGGCTAAAGCCAAAGGGGTCGCGGGCGCCCGTTTCATGCAAGAACTGTTCTACTTGAGCGTCATAGCATTCAGGGTGCAGGCGAAAGACACCGGTCGCGTCGATGGCCAGCGGGCTATCGACAAAGACGGGCAGTTCGGGGATGGCTTGGTCTTGAATCAGTTGGTGTAAATCGTAGATCAGTTCTTGAGTCCGTCCGACGGCAAACGCGGGGATGATGACTTTGCCCCCCCGTTCGACCGTCTCTAGCACGACCCGTTTGAGTTCTGCTTTGGTGTCCTCAGCATCGGGATGCAAACGGTTGCCATAGGTGCTCTCGATGAGCAGCGTGTCGCAACCCTGGACTAGGGTTGGATCTTCCAGGATTGGTTTGTTGGGTCGTCCCAGGTCGCCGCTAAAGACCAGGCGGTGTGGCGCTCCTCCGTCTTGCGAGCCCCCATTTTGGGGGATAATGTCCAGTATGACAATGGCCGAGCCCAGGATGTGACCGGCATCCAGGTAGGTCAGGCGCACGCCCGGCGCGATGGGAAAGGGCCGTCCGTAGCCCAGCCCGATGAATTGCCCCAGACACTGGACCGCGTCTTCTGCAGTATAAATGGGCTCGACGGGCGGTTCTCCACGGCGCGCGTGCTTTTTGTTGACGTACGCGGCATCTTGTTCATGGATGTGGCCACTGTCGCGCAACATTATGGCGCACAGGTCGCGGGTGGCAAAAGTGCAAAAGATGGGACCCGTAAAGCCGCTCTTGACCAGGTTGGGAATGTTGCCCGAGTGATCGATGTGGGCGTGAGACAGCACCATAACGTCCACGCTGCCGGCGTCAAAGGGCAGGTTGCGATTGCGTTCAAAGCTTGTTTGGCGCTTGCCCTGGTATAGACCGCATTCGAGTAGGATTTTGACGCCATTGATGGTCAAGAGATGCATTGAACCGGTGACGGTGCGCGCAGCACCCCAAAATTGGATATCCACAGTCGCACTCCCTTTAAAGTTGCTTGGGCTGGCCCAGGAAAAATGGCGCGCATAGGCGGTCGCCGACTTGCCAGCGGATGATGGTTTGGTCATTATAGGATGTTTTGTAAAATCGGCAAGTTTGACATGTGACAGGGGTTGTGTTAGCATTCCTTCGCTTTCG
>CAZSJU010000025.1:15258-19544 GCA_964607235.1 uncultured Anaerolineae bacterium
TGGTCGCAGCCGGCGCCTACGTCTGTGCCGGCCTTGGTACAAGACCCCCTGGAGGCCATGCAGGTCATCGAGGAACGTGTCAGCGAGTTGCGCGGCCTGGAGACCCTCAAGCCAGTCACCAAGGCTTTTTTGACCCCTGAGGAACTGCGCCAGCGCCTGGAAGAGGACATGGACTATACAGCACAAGAAGCGCGCGACGATGTGTTGCTCTATGCGGCCTTTGATCTCATGTCGCGCGATGTGGACCTGTATAGTTTGCTCATAGATCTGCAAACTGAGCAGATTGCGGGGTTCTATGATCCCGAGACGAAAGAGTTGTATGTGATCAAGAGCGGCGCGATACCCGGCGCATTGGAGCGCTCGACTTTTTCCCACGAGTACACGCACGTGTTGCAGGATCAGCATTTTGACCTGGAGGCTTTGGGTTTTACGGACGAGGCGTCTGAAAAGGATTCTGACAGCGAGCAGGATTTCGCCGTCCGTTGCCTGGTTGAGGGTGATGCCTCGTTGCTGCAGCAGCAGTATATGCTCCAGTATTTCGAGTTGGAAGAATTGCGAGAACTACTCGATCAAGTGCAGGCGACCGACTCGAGTGTCTTGGATTCGGCGCCCGCGGTTATTCAAGAGTCGCTGTTTTTTCCTTATGAGGCGGGGTTGGCTTTTGTGAATGCGCTTTACAGCGAGGGGGGCTGGGACGCGGTGGACGCCGCTTATGCCGATTTGCCGCGCTCGACCGAGCAGATTTTGCATAGGGAGCGTTACCCCGATGATGTGCCCGTGGAGGTCACGCTGCCGCCCTTGACTGATACGTTGGGCTCTGGCTGGCGTCTTGTGGACCAGGACGTGCTCGGTGAGTTTGGGTTGCAGCTTTACTTGGGCGTGCAGCTTTCCCAAGCGGACACCGAGGCTGCGGCCGAGGGTTGGGGCGGTGACCGCTATGCAGTTTATTGGCGCGGGGATGAGAGCGGCTTTGTGTTGGCCTTGCGACTTGTTTGGGATACCCCTCAAGATGCCGCCGAGTTTTTCACCCGTTACGTCGAATTTGCTGAGGCGCGTTTTGGAGCGGGGCCGGCGCGCACTGAAGGTGAGCACCGCCTGTGGTGGTTAGACCAGGATGTCATGCTGCTGGTGCAGAACGAGCAAGACGAGACGTTGGTCCTCATTGCTCCGGACCAGGCGATGCTGGAAGCGGTCTATACTCTGTTTCCGGAATTTTAAGCGCTTGGCAGCGTGAGGGGGATTGGCTTACAAGCCACCAGTGTGGCCTGTGAAATCTGAGGATAACGCGCCTATGCCTGAACCGGTGAAACTCGAGTCGACACGTCGTCTCTATCATTTCAAGCGAGATCTGCGCTTGATGCGTTACCTTTTCCCCTGGCGCACGACCGCCGGGTTACTGTTGGCCGTCGCCTCTATAGCCTGGGCATTTAACCTCGCTTATAATAGCGTCGTGCAGGAATCTCTGACCTACGTTCAGGCGGTTTATGCTGTCCTGAACATGATCTTTTTACAGCTCTCGTACACTGACGTCCCGCCCGACCTTGTCCTGGCTCCCTTTTTCGTGTTGGTTCCTCCCGTTGGGCTCGCGCTCTTTTCTCTGCTTGGTTTTAACGTCTTGGGACTGATCCGGGTCTTTTTCGTGCGGCGTGAACGCGGCCAGCGTTGGCAGGAAGCGTTCACCTCCACGCTTAGCCGGCACGTGGTTGTGCTAGGCTTGGGTAGCATTGGCTACCGCGTGGCAGGCAGCTTGGCCGAGTTTGGTTTTCCGGTGGTAGGGGTCGAGTTAAACCAGTCCGAGTTTGCCAAAGAGTTGATGGACGCTGACGTGCCCGTCATTATAGGTGACGTGAGCACCTATGACGCGCTAGAAAAGGCGGGCGTGGACCGGGCGGAGACGGTAGTGGTTTGCACAAATAGCGATGTCGCCAACATTGAGGCCGCCTTTCACGTGCGTGAAATGAACCCGCAGGCCCATCTGGTATTGCGCATGTTTGATCAAGAGATTGCCCAGTTGATCGGTCCCAAGTTTGAGGTCGATGCCGTGCTGAGTCGTTCGGCGATCGCCGCGGTGGCTTTTGCCCATGCGGCCGTGGGGGTCGAAGTGCTGGAAAGCTTTGCGCTGGAAGGGCAAAGTTACGTCTTTGCCCGTGTGCCTTTGTATCGCGGGTCACCGCTGCTCGGCCGCACGGTGGGTGATGTGGCGCAGGATCAAGTTGTGACGGTGGTCTTTGTGTGTCGGGATCGGCGAATGTTGAGCGAGCCGCCCTCATCCACGTCCCTTGAGGTAGGGGATCAGTTGTTTCTATTCACCGCCTCGGATCGGTTGATGGCTTTGGTCCGTCACAGTTTCTCAGGTGAGAACCACCGGGATGAGATCGAGTTAAAAGATCATATCATTGTGTGCGGCCTGGGGCATGTGGGCTATCGTATTGCGGACACTTTGAGCGCGCTAGGGTATGAGGTGCTGGCGTTAGATCGGGAGGCCGGACGGTTGGGCGAACGTTTGGCCCAGCAAGGGTTGATGGTGCGGACCGCTGACTTTCGACGACAAACGGTTCTACGGGAGGCTGGCATCGCATACGCGCGCGCGCTCGTCGCTTGCTCGGGTGATGACATGCTCAACATAGAGACCGGCTTGCGCACGCGAGAGTTGAACCCTGATTTGCGCATCGTATCACGCGTTTTTGATCAAGATTTTGGGCGCTGTCTCACCGAAAAATTTGGGGTAGATGTGGTCTATAGCACTTCGGCGCTGGCGGCGCCAACTTTTATACAGGCGGCGCTCAAGATGCGCCTGGCACAAGAGGTAGCCATTGGGGACCAAGTGCTGTCCCTGGCCCGCCTCACGATAGAACCCGCTTCGAGCCTGATCGATCAAGTGATTGAGCAACTCAACGCCCAGGATGATTTGACCGTGATGCTCCATGCCCGCTGCGACCAGATTGACGTCCCCCCTTGTCCTGAGAGTCGCTTACACGTCGGTGATCAAATCGTTATCCTGGCCTCGCGCTCCCGATTGTGTCACTTGATTCGTCTCAATCATAGTGAGAGCCTGGCATCGCAGATGTGGATTTAACGCAGGGGCGCTTGCGCTTGAGCTAACAAGCGCGCGGCGCGCGGGGTGCGCGGTTCTATCGTCAGCACTATGGCCAGCAAATCGGCGGCTCTTTGATATTCCCCCTGCTTTAGTGCCGCTTCTCCATCTTGCATGTACGTGTCCAGCGAAAAGGCCATCCACTGCACCAGTTCGTCCGCAACTTGGACCAGCTTTTTGTTGGAGGACCAATTCCCCAGGCCTGGTGTTGAGAGCGGATAGGGGGCGCCGCCTGCCAGCAGAAAGGCGCTTGGGGCGCGTTCGGGAAAGCCCTTTGAGCAAGCGAGATAAAAGACCAACTTTTCGTAGCGTTGTTTGGGATAGAGTCGGAAGAACATTTGTCCGTCCGTCGACATGGCCGGTTGGACGTGATATTTTTCCGCCAGCCATTCATGTTCTTGGCTGAGGCGCGCGGCAACCTCGGGCGCTTTGATCCAGTCAACCGGGCTGTCCGGCGCAGGGGGCGCTCCCTGGGAGACGGCGGTGGATGGGTCTCGCTCTGTGGTTAACCGCAATTGGGTGGGGGTGGGTGCCCGCCCGCTGGTTGAATGGTGGCGGTCAAAGGAGGTGGCATGAAACGTCAACTTGTTGTAGGAACACAATACCAGGCAGACCAAATCATCAAAGCCAAAGTCGGGGTCCTCTAGCGTGGTCTGGGTTTGTGTCCATTCCTCGCTGGTCAACGCTTGGTTGGGCGTGTGGTGCAGGTACCAGACGCCGCAATAGGTCGCTTGGGGGTGCAGCCTGGCTGCTTGTTTCCTTTGCTGCGAGGTGCGTGCGCGTGCCAGGGAGAAATCCCGGCGACCAAAGCCGGTGTCGGCACTCAGGCGAGTCGAACTGACGATCAGGCGCTGATCCACGTCTAGGGGGCAGCCAAAGAGCAGGCCGCCGGTCAGCTCACCGGTGGGACTGCCACGGCTAGCCTCGGCTTCCAGCGTAGCCCTGGCCTGGGGGGTTATGAGGACGATAGGTGGATCTGCAGACATGATACGCTCCTTTCGACTTGCTTGATTATACGCTGTCTGTCAGGAAAAATCAAAAACGACCCGGCAACCCGGCAACCTGGCAGCGGTGTTTGACACCGCTGCACGTTTCCCGTAAAATTCAACGAGTGCGATTTGAGCAGAGGGATGTTATGGACTGGCAACTGAACGCTTATGCGTTACTGATGTTTATCACAGCGATTGTCGCG
>CAZSJU010000026.1:0-1735 GCA_964607235.1 uncultured Anaerolineae bacterium
AATGTGTGTCAGCGGGTTGACATCTGAGACCGTCCGGCATATACTGGACGCGTGTTTATCATTACACAGGCAAGGAGACAGAGAGGATGCAGGAAAGCGAAACCTTTCAACTGGTGATGGAAAAAGGGCCGCGACCAGGTCAAGTTTTTGAGTTGCCTCGTAGCACGATTAGCATTGGTCGTGATCCTGGAAATCAGGTAATCATTAAGGATTCTCAGGTGTCGCGTCAGCATGCGCGTATCACACCTCAAGGCGGCCTGATGGTGGTGGAAGATTTAGGGAGCACCAATGGCACCCGCGTAAACGGACTGCGCATCACCGGGCCGCATACGCTGGCGCATAGGGACGAAATTAGCCTGGGTGACAACGTATCGTTGATATTTTATGGTCAACCTAGCGATAGAGCCGGGCAGACAATTGTCGGGCCTCGGCCTGCCTACACTGGACCGCCGTCGTCGACTTTTCCACCTTCTCGTTCCCCTCGTCCCTCGGCTTACGAGACCGATCCAGAATCGGCTTACGAGCAAGCGCCGGGTGCCGCTTTTCCGTCGTCTGAAGCAATGTATGATGAGGCAGATGCGTCGGACTATGATTATTATGAAGACTATCCAAAAGACACCGGGCGTAACTGGACGTTAATTAGCCTGGGCTGCATCCTGATCGCGATCATTTTGATCCTGCTGGTGGCTATATTGGTATACTTTTTTGCCCCGGCCAGTATCGTGGACCCCATCGCTGACTTTTTAGCGGGCCTGGGCATCAGCGTGCCTTGATGCGGCATAGGCGTTGAGTGAAAAGAAACGCTCCTCAGGCCGATGCAGGTCTGAGGAGCGTTTCTGGATTCAAGCCCGATTATTGTCTATTCGCCTTCAATCAAGATGAACAGCGTGCCGCTGGACACACCTTTATCGCGACTGACTGGCTCACCGGTGCCCGCCATAGCCCGAATGGGCTCAAACATTGTGCGGGCGGTGCGGTCAAACTCTTCTTGCTCGCGCGGCGACAGTGTCTCGTACAGTATGTCTATCAATCCGCCCATATTAAAGTAAAAATAGCCCGTGTTCTTGGTGGGCAGGATGGCAGTAGCGGCCTTGAAGGTTTCGTCGTTGGCCAGTGTGTTCTTGCTGCCGCCAAAGGCCGCTTCGAGTAACGCCTGGTTGCTGCCGAGGGCAAAAAAGTCGTTCCCTACGCCCCAGCCGACCACCATACCGCCAGCATACGGATCGGCGATCATTGTGACCGCAACATCGTTGATCGTCTCTTGGGGCAGTTCCATCTCGGCCCCCATCGCGATCAGCGAGGAGAATGACCTGATTACCTTTTGGAACTTTTCCTGATCCTCAGCTTCGATCAGCATGCTCATCCCTATGGGCATAGAGGGATCGCCGCCGATACCGGCAGGATCGTGCGTAAGCGCTATGGCAAACTCGCCGGATAGCATCTCGACCAGTTCTTCCATCGAGACGCCCAGCAGGCCGGTGAGCATCTGTAACTGTTCGTCCAAATCGGGGGGCTGGTCCGGCATTGCCGTCACGACGTCCAACATACCCTGTAGCGCGTTGCCTATGCCGCTGCCGGAGAGATAAAGCAAGGTGTCTGCCGGCACGTGGCTCAAGGCCTTGTTTTCGCTGGCTTCCATCCCAAGATTTGCCTCGGGGAGCGATTGGGGATCAAAGGCCATCGCAAAATCCATGCGCATCCCGTTTGGCTCGAGCCCGAATGAAAAACCCAAGCC
>CAZSJU010000026.1:1835-9174 GCA_964607235.1 uncultured Anaerolineae bacterium
CATAATCGCTGCCGGAAGCAGTGTGAACCATGAGACGAGGCCACAGATCAGGAACGTCTCGCGTAACACCTGAGCTGTGATGCGGGTCAGATTTTTCATATAGCCTGGGTCGGAAAGTGGTGGAAGCTCAGCCTGGCCGATGACGCCAAAGCGATGCAATCCCCAGGCTGTCAGCGCCGAGAGGCCAATAGTCATGCCCATTAACCGCAACACGGTCACGAGAGCCGAAGCCACGCCCCGTTGCTCAATGATGGCCGCATCGACTACCGCGGTGGCCGTCGGTGCGATGATGAGTCCAAATCCGGCGCCGGCCAGTGCCAGGTGTGTGGCCATGACGCGATAGCCTACATCTACCTGCCAGGTCGTGCCCATTAACAGAAAACCGCCGCCGGTAAATGTCAGACCTAGTAACGTGGGCAAGCGATAGTTGAATCTTTTACATAACCATCCTCCTGCTATGGATGCGACTGCCATAGCTATTGTTAGCGCGGACAGCATCCGGCCGCTGTCAATCGCTGCCAATTCGATCGTTTCGCCTAGTATTACATTTATAAAGAGCGGTACGTTCACCATGGCGATGATCAGCACAAAGCCGGTAAAGAAATTGACCAGACATGCCGACGTAAAGTTACGCCTTTTAAACATGTCCAGGTTGATCAAAGGCCGCATGGTCTCGTGGGTACTTGAACGGCGTTCGACGCGGGCAAACAATGCGAATCCAAGGCCGCCGATGAGCAAGAGAGGCCAAGCCTTGGCAAGAGAACCGGTGTTTGTCTGCCCTTGATCGAATTCAAAGCTGGGCGTGGCGCCACCCAAACCGCCGCCGGCTTGTGTGAGGCCAATGTTAAAGGCCAACAACGCACCCGTCAGGACGAGCGCGCCCAACCAGTCTAATTGGCGTTTGTGCGTCTCTACTGCCTGGTGTGGGCGCAGGTCGCGGAGCGCGTAAAAAGCTGCTCCGACCGCGATAGCGCTGAGCGGTAGGTTGAGATAAAACTGCCAGCGCCAGTTCAAATAACGCACCAACAGGGCGCCATACAAGGGTCCCCAAATCCATCCTGCGGTGTCCACCGCACCCAAGAGGCCCATCGCAAAAGGGCGCTGTTCTTGGGGAAAAACATCTCCTACGATGGCGATCGCTACGGGCATCATCGCCCCGCCGCCAATGGCCGTCACCGCCCGGGCGGCAATCATCCAGGGCAGGCTGGGCGCTAACACCACGAACACGGACCCTAGGGCAAAGATGAACAAGCACCCGATGAAAACCTTGCGCCGCCCCAAAATATCCGAGACGCGGCCCATGAGGGGCATCGTCACCACATATGCGATGAGATAGCTATTGACGATCCACGCGGCCTCATCTAGCTGCGTTTGTACCGAGATGTCGAGGTCCCGGAGTATTTGAACCAGCATCGTCGAGACGACCGTGAGATCGTCAGCCGCAACAAACACGCCAAAAGCCACCAAGGCGAGAATAGCATACGGGTTTAGTCGGGAGCGTGATGGCATGGTAGGCTGAGGCGTCATCGTAAGCGACAATGTCTAAGAGTTGGGCAGCGGCGGCGCTTTAATCTCCACCGGCTCTCCCAACTTTGAAAATGTAAAATTCCAGGTTGTGGGGTCGGTCGCATCCGTTTCAGGCTCGACAATTTGCAATCGACGCACGTAAAAGTCTTTAGCTCCGACCCATACTTCCAGTTCGGCGTCGCCCTGCCCGATAAAGCCCAACGTCATCGCACTCATCCGCTCGCTGCTGGCCCGTGCTGTCAAGTGATAATGACGCTGATTATCAATTTCCGTGCTGTCTATCAGCTCTAGGTCGCTCAGGCCGTCCTGGAGCAGCCGCTGCAAGCCCGTCTCTGGGGCAAACATCACCGCCAGGTTGAATTGTCCCCATTCAGGGGGTAGATTTCCCCATTTGCCAGTGATGGGATCTGTGATGTATTGGTCGCTGCCCAAAATCACCATGCCGATGTCTATTGGAGTAAAGGCAGTGATCACGTGCACGACGGCGCGCATTTTGTCGGGTAGGTTAAACGCGCCCTCGGCGCGCTTGAAGGCCAGCAACCGCTCGGTGTCAAGGTACACCAGCGCGCCCTCCCGTTCCAAGGTAAAGTGCAACGAATCGAGCGCCAGCATCGCTTGGCCGGCGCGGGTTGTGATCTCCATGGGAGACAAGTCTGGCGTCGCTGTATGCGTTGGTTCAGGTTCACCAGCACAAGCGGTCAGTTGCGAAACCAGCAACACTATCAAGCCCAATAGCAAAATCCAACGACGAGACAATCTCACTCCCTTCCGACTTTTTTTCATTCGGGGTTATTGTACCATAGGGGGACAAGGCTGCCAAGAATTCAGCCGACGCTTACCTGACGGATTACAGACAGATAGAAAATCCCGCTCGGGTCAATTTTATTCAGTCCATCGATGTTAGCCGAACCATGTGAGGGCGACCCATGTCGCCAGGCTCACCCCGATGACCAGCACCAAACCATAGGCCATCACTTTTTTCAACACTGGCGCTTCGTTTCCACCTAGGCCAACGGTGCTGGCGCCGACGATGACTTTGGCTGGGGCAAACGCGCTGCCCAGGGCGGCGCCCGCCGTCTGAGCGGCCAGAATGATGAGAACATTCAGCCCCAACAACTCTGCTGCATCTTGCTGGAAAGAGCCAAACACCACGTTCGAGTTGGTGTTGCTGCCGGTCATAAATGCGCCCAGCGCGCCGATAAAGGGGCTGGCCAGCGGATATGCCGCGCCGACGGTGTCGGCTACGCCTTCTGCCAACGCCCGGGTCATACCGGCGTGTTGCATCGTGACCGCCATCCCCACCATCGCGGTGATACCGATGCTAGAACCGATGGCGCGGCGCACCGTGCGACGCCCAATACGGTTTATGGCGCCCGGCTGATAGTGACCTTGCCAACGCAGCAGCAAGTAAGACAAGACCGAGGTGTAAAAGAGCAACGCGCCGGCGTGACCGAACAGATTGATGGTGCGGCCGGTTTCGGCCGGTGTGACCCAGCCTTGGCGGGTGCTCAACTCGGGAAAGTCGAACCGGATGACGACTTGGCCCAGGAAGGTTTTGATAGGCACGATCAGTTGACCGCCGATGATGACCAGGATCAACAACAGGTAGGGGATCAGCGCCAGCCATAGCGGCATGTGCGTCGCCTCTGGCTTGAAGGTCGTCTGTTCTGACGGGCGACCCTTGTAGCGGGGCAACCGAAAGAGGAGCAAGCTGAATAACAACCCTGCCAGGCTGCCGCCGAATGCACCCAGTTCTCCGAGACCATGAGTCGCGATGACGTATTGGACGGTGGCCATAGTGCCGCCGATGAGCAACAGCGGAATGAGGCCGTGGCGCAGGGCACGGGGACCGCCGGCGGCCCAAAGCACCGCCGCACCGCACAACAAACAGCATAGGCCGAGCATGACGCCGCCCCAGGGCGCCAATTCGGCGCCGCTCCGTCCGGTGGCGGCCATCAAAGCGTAGAATGATGAACCCAGGGAGCCAAAGGTCACCGCCCAGGCGTGGCCCAAGCTGGGAATGACCACGGCGTTCAAGCGTGGAAAGCCCAGTCCCACCAGCAGCGGCGCGGTCACAGCAACGGGCACGCCGAAACCGCCGGCGCCTTGTAAAAAGGCGCTAAAGACCCAGCCCAAGAGCAGCGCCTGGAGCGCGCGGTCGGCGGTGAGGCGTGGCAACCCTACACCGATAGCGTCGACGGCGTGGGCCTCATCTACCGTATGGTAAAATAGCAGGGCCATCCATATGATATACAGCACGAATAGTGTCAGCAGCGCGCCCTTGAGTTGTGCACAAGCCAACAGTTCCCAACCGGCGCCGAAATGTGCCGCCGCGACTCCTATGGCCACCAGACAGCCGATCGGCCCGGCTTTTAATCCGCCCCAGCGGAAGCCTAGCATCAGGACGAGTACGACGAGAACGGGCGAAAATGCGAGGATCCAATTGATCAAGTTTCCTACTCCAAAGTTTAGCACTGTCAAGGATTACGGTAATATAGAGACGACGGTGTCTAGGACGATGGGCTCACCCAGGCGCAGACCGGTTGCAGCGACATAAAAGCCGATCTCGATCGGGTACTCGCCTGGGGACAAGTCAGGTGGTAAAGAGAGTTGGTAAGGGTCGGTGATGACCTCGCCGCTCAACCACAGCGTCGTGGGATAAGTGCCATTGACCGGCGGGTTGTCTTGTTGTGCGACCACGCGCCCCTCCGGGCCGAGCAGGTGGGTAAAGACGGTGAAATGTGTCTCTATCTCGTCCAGCGCGCGCCAGTAAAGTGTCAGATCGAGCGTGCCCCCCGGTCGTGCAGCGCTTGCGTCCAGATCGTAGCCCAAGAATTCGATACGTTCGCCCAAGGTCACCCGTTCCGCCGGTGTGTGGCTGATGGGCGGGGGGGTGAAACGTCGGTCAGTAGCGACCAAGGTGAGTGGGCCCAGAGGAACAGCGGGCCGCGTCGCTTCCCCATCGCTCCCCAGGAGCCGCAAGGATAATGTGTAATCGCCGGCCGACGCCGTGGCGGCGGACAGCGGCCAGCGGGGATTATAGTGGTCTACGATCACTTGGCCGGCGGTCCAGCAGTTGCTGGGATAGGTACCGTGGACGGGGGCGCCACTATAGAGCGAGATCTCTGGGAGAGCGGTCGCTTGTTCCGATAAGGCATGCAGGGACAAATCGACGTGATAGGCCGGCACCGGCTGGCTGGTCTGCCAGAATAGGGTCAGATGTACTCGCTCCCCCGGACGGATCTTGGCCGTGTCCAGATTAAAACCTAGCAAAGTCAAGCCGGGAGCGATGGCTAGATCCAGGCGCTGGCGCATCGCCAGGCCGAGTGGGTCAGGCGGGACCTCGGCGCGGGTGATGTTGAGAGGTAACGCCACCGTCGTGCCCGCGTAGCGACCAATCGGGTCGATGACGGATAGACGGAATCCGGTATTTTGCGAATAGAGCCCGGTTTGTACCACATACTCTCCCGGAGGAGCGCCAGGGGCAATGGGGATTTGTACGCGCTCCACTATTGTCTCGCCCGGCGTCCAGTCCTGGGCCGCATAGTGAAAGGGCTCACTCTGTCCCCATCGCGTCCCCCAGGGGTCCGTGAGATGATAAAAGGGCGTCAAGTCTGCTTGAGGCGGCAGATCAAGGACTTGCCAGACGAGGGTGAGTGTGGCCGTCTGGCCCGAAACGGCGCGCTCGACGTGATAACTGATCAAGCGCACGATGCTGTTAAAATTGGCGTCCACTGTTTCAGGGACCAACGACGTGAGGGTTGGCTGGGGTGGAGGAGCAACCATTTGATAACCGTTAAAGGCCGGTGCGCCGTCGGGAGCGATGGGGGCGTTGAGGGGCATTGCGCCGGGCAGGAAACGGGCCAACCAATCCGTTTTGGGCGTGGCTGAGCGTGGAAACAAATAGAGCGCTGCTCCCTCTGCCGGATAAACCAGGGTTGAGGCGCCCACCAACCATTTGATCCGCGCGTAATCCTCGGCTAGAAACGCTACCGTCGGATGGCGGTAGTGAATGCTGCTCACATATAGAGTGGTCTCTTTATCATCATACTGGTTTAGATAAGCGGCAATGTCGGCCAGGTCGCCATCAGATGTCTGGTAAAGGTCGGTCCGCATCGTATAAGCGCCCCAGTAGGCGCGGGCGGTGGTCAGGCCGGCGCCTAGGAGCAACAAGACAGTGAGGTAAAGCGGCAAGTGGCGCGCCAGGCGTGACCGAGTGCGGGCCAGACGTTGCAACCCGCCCGCGACGCGCCAGGTTCCCCGAGCAGGCAAGATAAAGATGAGTGGCAAAAGTCCGATGGCGCGCAGATTGCTGGGTGTGATTTCATTGACCGCCAGGGCGGTCGGGAGCAGCATCACCGGGAGCCATACGAGCAGGAGGATTTCGCGGGCACGCGTCAGAGGACGGGCCGAGGCGCGAAAGAGCTGCCAGATCGTATCTCCCAGCCCCAGGGCGCCCAGCAGAGCAAGCAAGGGGCCAAAAAGCGGACGAGAGGGCAAATTAAAGCGTACATAGGGATCGCCCTGTAAAAAGAGCATTTTCGAGGCCGCGATGATACCGTCACGAGCGGCGCGCCATTCGTTGCCGGGGCCAACCTGGTCCATGCGAGTGGTAAAGGCTGCAGGGTGACGGATAAAGTATAGTCCTAGCGGTGCAAAGCAGATGAGCGCTGTCAGCACAAATAGACCCACTTGCTCCAGTCGCTGTCGCCGCTGCCCGACATCATGCAGGAACAAGACTAAAAACGCAAGGGCGAGCGGCAAGGGAAAGGCCCGCGCCGCCAGATAGGTGTAGCCTGTGAGCCCGCACAGTCCCCCGCTCAGTAGCAGCCAGCCACGCGACGTCCAGGCGCCGGACTCGGCACTTTGGCGCAGGCCGCGCCACAGCGTGGCCAGGGTCAGCGCCTGGAGCAGCGGTTGCATGATGGCGCGAAAACCCAGGCGACTGAGCAACACGTGCCAAAAAGAGGTCGCGATCAGCGCAGCCGTCAGCATAGCCATCAGACGCGCCACCCAAGGCGGCGTGTCTTCTGCGAACAGTTCATAGGCCAGCCAGGCCGTGGCGGCGACGGTCAGTAGCCCGATCAGGGCCGAAGTCAGGCGCAGGGCCAATAGTGTGGCGCCCAAAACACGCATCGTGACCGCGGCACTATAAAAGAATAGCACCTCTTTGCCCGTATAAGAGGGGATAAAGATGGGGCGCTTGACACCGTTGGCGATCTCGGCGGCCAGAATGCCGTTGGCCGCCTCGTCGTAATGCGGACCCGGGGGCACGTCTGGCAAACCCCACAGCCGCAAGGCACCGCCCACGAGTAAGGCCATGGCCAATACAAGCCATAACGGTCGAATGTCTAACTTGAATTTCATAAAGTCTTTGGACACAGCCAGCGTAACATGATAAGGCAGCGAATGCTTGATCTTGGCCCCACATCTGTGCACAAGGCAACATTGTAACAAGAAATCACGACTTTAGCCAGTTGCGACCTATCCAGGTCAGGGGATAGCCCCCCGGAGACATAGCGTAGGGCCAATGGTACGTCTAGCGTACAGTCTGGGCAGTTTGCTGTTCTGGCAGGGTGAGTGTAAAATGCGGAGGGTCTGCCAAGTGCCTACCCCAAGGTGTTAATAAAGGGTATAATGATGAGGCTTGTGTCGATTTCAAACTTTAAACGGCCGAGCGACTATGCGCTGAAGGGCACAGGCGCAACAGCGAATCACTAGGACGTTGAAAAGTAAAAGGTGGGGACATCATATGTGGCAAAATTACTATACTCCAACATCTGTTGAGGAGACGCTGCGCTTATTGGCTGAG
>CAZSJU010000026.1:9274-16527 GCA_964607235.1 uncultured Anaerolineae bacterium
GCTCACGCTGCAGAGTGCCGAGCGAGGCCGGCGCACGCTGACTTTTTCCGAGTTCTACCGGAGTGTGCGCCGGACGGACCTGGCCGCTGACGAGATGTTGGTGGCGGTTAGTTTTCCCGCATTGCGCGAAAATCAGCGCGGGACCTTTTTGAAACTGGGGCTACGTCAAGCGCAAGCCATCGCTGTGATCAATGTCGCCGCCGTGCTAACTTTTGAGGCGACTGGCGATGGGCCGGTCACCTACACGCCGGTCACCCAAGCTCGCATCACGTTAGGCAGCGTGGCGCCGACCATTATATGCGCGGAAGAGGCCGCAGCGGCGTTGGTCGGCCAGCCACTCAGTCAGGAGACCATCCGGCGCGCGGCCGAACGGGCCGCGGCGGCTGCGAAACCGATCGACGACGTGCGGGGTAGTGCGGCTTATCGGCGGATGATGGTCGAGGTCTATACCCGGCGCGCGCTAGCGTCGCTATGGCAAGGGCAGGAGCGGAAAGATTGGCCGGTTGACCCCGTCATGCTGTGGGGCAAAGGCAACGGACGTTTCCCGTCCCTGGCGGGCAAGACTATTTTGCATCGCAAAGGGCGCGGCGAACCCATCCAGACGGTGGTCAATGGCCAATCCGTGACGGTGTTTGGCGCCAACGACAAGACGTTGTTACGTATGCTGCGCGAGGACTTGGGGTTGATCGGCACTAAAGAAGGGTGTGCCGAAGGGGAGTGTGGTGCGTGCACGGTTTTGCTGGATGGTATCGCGACAATGTCTTGTCTGGTAGCAGCGCCGCGCGCCCACGGCGCCGAGGTCATCACCATTGAGGGCCTGCCGGATTGGGGGCGGGTCGAAGGGCAAGGATTGCACCCAGTTCAACAAGCGTTTATGGAAGAGGGCGCGGTCCAATGTGGGTATTGTACGCCAGGCTTTTTAATGAGCGGTGCGAGCTTGCTGGCTGAGAAACAACAACCTACTGCGACGCAAGTCAAGCAAGCCTTGACGGGCAACCTGTGTCGCTGCACAGGCTACTATAGCATCTTGCGCGCGATTGAAAAGGCGGCCGGCTAGACGCCCCCTCGTTCCATTTGTGCAAGGCCGGTCAATAAGCAAATGGCTTTGGCATCCGGCGTATACGGTGGGACCAATGCGACTATCTTGAGCGCCAAAGGGAACAATTGACCGTCTGTAACCGTCATAATGTGAAAGAGTTGGGCGAATATGAGCGAGGATTATTCCAAATACGGGCGTCCTGCCCCAGAAGAGCAAGAGGAGCCGACGTCACCCACATCCACCGACCCCCAGTCCGACGCGTCTGGCGTGGATCCGGGCCGGACGGCGCCGATGCGTCCGGCAGGACGACAACCGGAACCTGAGCAAGCAGACCTGGGTCGAACCCAGCCGGCGCGCCCTGCTTCTCATCCTGCCGCGGGCGAGACTGTCCCGTCGCGGCCTGTAACGCCGCCGGGCGATCCGGGCCGCACGATGCCGTCCCATCCGGTGACGGGGCAACCTTATGCAGCGCCACCCCAGGCCAGGCCAAGGTCAGGACAGCGCCGTTCCGTGCCCCAGCGGACGGGTTACGTCGCGCCGCAGCCGCGCCAGGCAGGGCATAGGCCGCCCCGGCAAGGCGGGGGACCCGCTTATCCGCCGCGTTCAGACGCCGCCGCTCGGCCTCGACCCGCTCGCCGTGCGCCCACCAAGCGCCGTGACCCTTGGGCCAGCGTGTTACAGGGCGCCATCATTGCGACGGTGGCGTCGTTAGTGTTGATTTTCGTCGGTCTGGCAGTGGGTACCGTGGGATACCTTTACATTGCCCAGGGGCTTCCTCCGGCCGACGAGCTGTGGGGGCGTCAAATTGAATGGGTGAGCAGCCGCATCTATGATCGCAATGGGGCGCTGTTGTGGGAGTTGTTGGACCCGCAAGGCGGGCGGCGCACCCGCGTCACTCTCGATCAAATTTCCCCCTTTGTCATTGATGGCACGGTGGCTACAGAAGACGAGAGTTTTTGGCAACATCGGGGGTTTAGCCCCTTTGCCGTCGCCCGGGCTGTTTATCAGAACTTGCGTGCCGGTGAGACGGTCTCTGGCGCGAGCACAATCACACAGCAGGTAGCCCGTAACCTGCTGCTTTCGCCTGAGGAACGTGTCCAAGAGACCGCCAGTCGCAAGATCCGAGAGGTTGTGTTGGCCCTCGAGATCGAGCGCCGCTATGAAAAGGAACAGATCCTCGAGATCTATCTCAACGAGAACAATTATGGCAATCTGGCCTATGGCATCGAGGCGGCCGCCCAGACCTATTTCCAAAAATCGGCCCGCGATCTCAACCTGGCCGAGGCGTCGTTGCTGGCCGGCTTGCCGCAAAGTCCGACGATTCATGACCCCTTTGTGAATCCCGAAGGGGCGTTGGCCCGCCAGCGGGACGTGTTGCGCTTGATGGTTGAGGCCACGCGAGACGGGCATCTGAACCCCGGTATTACCCAGGCTGACGCAGAGGCCGCTGCGGCCGAGATGACGGCTCACATCCAGACGCTGTCGCCGCCCCGCAGCGACATCCCTGCGCCCCACTTTGTGCAATATGTGCGCCAGCAGATTGAGAACGAGTTTGGCCCTGACTTGCTTTACCGGGGCGCAGGGCTGCGTATTCACACCACGTTGGACCTCGACCTGCAGCGCATGGCTGAAGAAGAGGTGCAGACGGGGGTACAGAACCTGGCAGACCGGAACGTCACTAACGGCGCGCTCGTCGCCATCGATCCGCGCAGCGGTGAAATTTTGGCGCTGGTCGGCAGTGTAAACTTTAACGACGAGTCCATCGACGGCCAGGTCAACGTGGCGCTGCGCTGCCGTCAGCCGGGTTCATCGATCAAGCCGCTGACCTTTTTGGCTGCCCTGGAGCGCGGGTGGACGCCGGCCACGTTGATTTGGGATGTGCGGACCGAATATCCCAATGCCCCCAATCCCCCTTATGTGCCGGTCAACTATGACGAAAAATATCACGGCAATACGCTGCTGCGCTCGGCGCTGGCCAATTCTTATAACGTCCCGGCCGTCAAGGCGCTTGAATTTATCGGTGTTGAAGGACTGCTGGAAATTAGCGACCGTCTGGGGGTGGTTTCACTGCGCCGTCCACAGGAATATTGCCCCGAATATCCCTACGAGGCGCCGCCCCAATATGGCTTGTCGCTGACCCTGGGGGGTGGCGAGACCAAGCTGATAGAGCTGGTAGGCGCCTTTGCGGTCTTGGCCAATGGTGGAGTACGTGTCCCACCCACGGCTATTCGCCGTATCGAGAACGCCAACGGGGACTTGATCGCCGATTATGAGAGTCAGGCCGGGGGGCGGGTCGTTTCGGCTCAGCACGCTTATTTGATGACGCACATCTTGTCCGATTATCAGGCGCGTTGCCCTGCTTTTGGGTGCCCCAACACATTACAGTTGGATGACCGGCTCGCGGCCGCCAAAACGGGCACAACCACTGACTTTCGCGATGCCTTGACTATTGGCTACACACCCGAGTTAGCAACGGGAGTATGGGTGGGCAACAGCGACAATAGCCCAATGATCAATGTCCCTGGATCGCGAGGGGCCGGCCCGATATGGAAGGGCTTTATGACCCGCGCCCTGGAAAACGTGCCGCCCAGTGATTTTCAGCGTCCGCCCGGGATCGTCGAGTGGGAAATTTGCGCCGATTCGGGCACGCGCCCCAGCGCGGAATGTCCCAACCGACGCATGGAAGTCTTTGCCGAAAATCAACCGCCGCAGGACGCCAGCCAGGACCTGTGGCAGACAGTGTTGTTGGACGTGTTTAGCGGCTTACGGGCCAACGAGTTTTGTATGGAAAACACGGTAGAAAAGGTGTTTTTACTCGTGCCGCCCGAAGAGAGTGCGGCACGCGAATGGGCGCTCGCGCACGGCTACGAGCAACCGCCCGCAGAGTTTTGTTCTGGCGAGACGCGGCCGCAGGTCAATATCATCTCACCGTTGCACAATGAATCTATCCCGCAGGGATTGGTATCGGTGCGCGGGCAGGTCCAATTGCCCAACTTTGCACACTATGAGATGACGTTTGGGGTTGGTACAGATCCTCAGGCCTGGGGATGGATAAGCGGGCCGCATTTGGCCGAGGTAGTCGATGGCGAGTTGACCGTGTGGGACACGACCAATCTGGCCCCCGGTCTGTATACGTTGCGCGTGGTGGCTTTTACCCACGATGGCGCGAACATTGAGTCACGCATCACCATCAACGTCGTCGCACCTCAACCGACGGCGACGCCTACAAAAGAGTTACCGGCCTTTACACCCATAGTGCCAACCCAGCTCCCCACGTATACGCCGCTGCCGACGGCGCCGACCGCAACACCTACGCTTGAGCCAGCCGCGACTATAACACCCACGATCGAGCCGGTCGCGACCGCAACACCCTTGCCTGAGCCCGCCGCGACCGCGACGCCCTTGCCAACGTCCGAGTTGGATGTTTCACCCACACCCGAGATAGCGTTGACGCCCGAGTCGTGAGCGACAAGTGAGGGACGGCTGGTTAGTTCTTGTGAGAGGCCGGGCGGCGCGGCAGGAAAAAGACAAGGGGTTCGGATGAGGAACGCGGCGCGTCAGGCGACGTGAACGGGCAGCGTGATGGTAAACTTGCTGCCTCCTTGAGGGCGGCGCTTGGCCTGGATACTACCACCGTGCAGTTCGACCACGTGTTTGGCAATGGGCAGTCCAACGCCCAGACCGCTGAACATGTATTCTCTGACAGATTCGGTGCGGCTGAATGGCTCGAATAGTGTTTCGAGCTGATCCTCGGGTATCCCTACCCCTGGATCAGCGATCTCGATATAGAGTGAACCGTTCTGTCGCTTGACGGTTACTTGAATTTCGCCCCCCTGTGGGCTGAACTTGATGGCATTGTCCAACAGGGCAGTGATGGCGCGTCCTAATCCGTCGGCGTCCCCGTTGACGAAAGGCAAATTCGGCGCGATGTCAATCTTGAGCATCAAGTTTTGCTCGGTCGCCTTTTGATGTAATCTTTGCGCCGCGTCTGTCACGACGCCCTGTATCAGTACGGGCTCAAATTTGGGCGTAATTAACTCTATTTCTTGCAAGAACAGTATATTGTTCACCAGGTTGACGATTTTGTCTACGTTGCGAGCCAGTGTGGGGACCATTTCTATCGCCTTTTCGGGCTTGATCACACCAGAGCGTATCAGGTGCAAGTAGCCTTGGACTGTCGTAAGTGGGGTCCGTAATTCGTGCGCGACAGTGCTAAGAAATTCAGAACGCAGCCGTTCATGCTCGGCCAAGCGTTCATAAGCCTGGGCCAATTCCAGATTTTTTTTACGTAGGTCGGTGATCGCCATTTGGTCGGCATCGCGCAGGCGCGAGGTCACCTTGCGCATGACAGTAAAGGCCACTGAGGGGTTGCGGTCTAGCAGGTTATTGAACTCTTTTTTGGTGAGTTCGAGCAAGGTGCAGTTTTGCAACGTGCGCACGGTGGCCGCGCGGGGCCGGTCCTGGATCAGGGCCATTTCGCCAAAGAACTCGCCGGGTCCCTGATGATGCAAAATTCTTGAACGCTCGCCTTCCAGATATTTGCTGACTTGGACCCACCCATCCAGGATCACGTACAGCGTGCTTTCTATTGCGCCTTCGCGACAAATGATCTGATCAGGCGGATAGGTTTCGAGCCGCACGATCTGTACCAGTCCGTCTAGTTCAGACTCGTCGAGGCCCGGAAAAGCACTTTCCAGTACATCTTTGATTTGTTGTTGATCCATCGTCCCACCGTCCTGCTCGTGTGCAATGTCTAAATCGTTGGTGTAAGCACCAGGTCATGGATATCCTTGCCAGACCGCGGTTAGTTAGGCCGGGCATAGGCCAGTCTAAAGCTGGACCGTGATGTACTGTCATTATAAAAAATGTGCCCTAAACGGGCGTTACAATCAGGTTACAATCGTGTTGCGACGATGGCGTGGGTTTACCAGAAGCATAGCTGGTGTGTGGGACGTCGCCCGTCTAGCAAGATAAAAGGTGCGGCGCGCTTGGCCAGCACACCGATTTTTTTTAAATCGTTCAATTCGCGCAAGCGACCCCATCGACGGGCGCGCAAAATCTGTTCTACACCGACAGGGCCGATGCCTGGGACGCGCAGCAATGCATGGCGGTCCGCCTGGTTGACCTCGACAGGGGCGTGGGTCAGGTGGCGACGTGCCCAGACTAGCTTGGGATCC
Source organism: uncultured Anaerolineae bacterium (assembly GCA_964607235.1). Lineage (GTDB taxonomy): Bacteria > Chloroflexota > Anaerolineae > S140-20 > S140-20 > CAZSJU01. The sequence goes on from CAZSJU010000026.1 coordinate 15,491, forward strand.
TCTTCCGTGGGTAGGTTGCCATTGTCTTCGAATATCAGTTCATCGGCGCGGAAGCCATAATCGCGTAACAAAAAGTCGCTCTGGTAAAGGCGGCGTTCACGTGCCGCCGATTCAGCGGGCTGATCTTGCAGCGGGGTGTCGGGCACAGGATGAAAGGCACTAAAGTAGGCGCGCGCCAAGCCGACGGTGCGCCGCAAGTAATCGGTAGTGCGTAACAGTTCCCGATCGGTCTCACCACCTGGCCCCACGACAAACTGGGTGGTCTGGCTAGGACCGCTGCGGTAGGGATTGCCCCAGCCGCCAGGGTTTCCACCGTGGGCGCGACGGATTTGCTCGACGTAGCGCAGCGGTTGCACCAGCTCCTCTACCAGTTGTTTATGGGGAGCCAGGCGGGCCAATACCTCTGACGTCGGCGCCTCCAGGTTGACAGAGACCCGGTCGGCCAATTGCATTGACCGCTCCACCTGTGCAAATTCGGCTCCAGGCATTAGTTTCAAGTGAATGTAGCCAGTATACTGGTGGCGCTCGCGCAAGATTTCTACCGTCTGGATCAGCTTGTCTTGCATGCGTGGCCCGCCGCCAGCGATGCCAGAACTGAGAAATATTCCCTGGACCAGATGAGCCCGGTAAAATCGGTCAAACAACGCGGCCAATTCGTCAGGTTGGAAGCTGATCCGGTGAAAATCACGCCCGGCGCGAAAAGGGCAATAGTTGCAATTGCGTTCACATGCGCTGGTTAGCAACGTCTTGAGCATGGGGATGCGCTTGCCGCCAGGTAGCGTCGCATATTGAATCATCTCTGCCAATTCGGCGGGCACCCCTCGATCTCGACGGCCAGACGTACAAGCGCCACCCGGCCCGACCTCCTCGGCCGGTTCATAGCGCGTGCTCGGCGCCAGTTGTTTTAATTTCTCAAAAGCAGCGCTCGCATCCATAACCTACCTCTGCGGCTAGAGTCTGACCATGGACGGGTAGAGGATGATATTATACGAACAAATGTTCGTTTTGTCAAAGGGCTATGCTCGCCGATCAAAGGG
>CAZSJU010000026.1:16627-17973 GCA_964607235.1 uncultured Anaerolineae bacterium
CATTTTGTCGTCCAGCTTTTCATCCGGCAAGTCAAGAGCCATCACATAATAGCGAAAAGCTGCTGGAGCGAGCGCTCCTTTTTGGATCATGTCGATGGTGTGTAAGAGGTGGTCAATAGAACCGTCGCCCGGAAGCGTTAGCGGTTGGGCTTGCCGGTAAACGGCCGTAGCTTCGTCGTAACGTCCCTGATCGAGGTAAACCGCTCCCAGGCGCTGACGAGGCTCAAGCCAATCGGGCTCGATGGCAATTGCCTCACGATAAGCGTTGATGGCTTTGGGCGAGTTGTGTCTGGCCTCCCATTCTTGCCCTCTTTTAAAGGCAATCTGAGCGCGCGAACTGATCATCGGGTTTGCTCCCTAGCGACATCCAATTGGCCTCTTTCTGATATTGCGGATGTCCTTTACTCACTCGTTGATTGTACCATATTACAAAGGGCCGGGCTAGCAAATCTCACGCGGTTGACATAGATTAAAAACATGGCATAATGGGTAGCAATGGAGAAACATATGCAAGAATACTTTTCATCACCACCGGTTGTTATCACCAAGACGTCTCAATTGGAGGAATTGGTCGCTCAATTATCAAATGAGCCGGCCATTGCTATAGATACCGAGTCAAATAGCCTGTATGCGTACCAGGAACAGGTCTGTCTGATGCAATTTTCGATCCCCGGCACTGATTTTCTGGTGGATCCTTTGAGTGGCCTGAATCTGGGCGCTCTGGGCGACGTGTTTGCAAATCCTCAAGTGCAAAAGGTCTTTCACGCCGCCGAGTACGACGTGATGTGTCTACGTCGCGATTTCGGATGGACTTTTGAGAATCTGTTTGACACAATGTGGGCAGCGCGCGTGTTAGGCTGGCCGCGTGTTGGGCTGGGCAATATTTTGAAAGAAAACTTTGGGGTACGGATGAGCAAGCGTTGGCAGCGGCATAATTGGGGCAGCCGGCCCTTGTCTTCTGAGGCGCTCACTTATGCCCGTCTTGACACCCATTACCTGCTTCCCTTGCGAGAGCGTATGCTGAACGAACTGCAAGCAATAGGACGTTTAGAAGAAGCGCGTGAGTTTTTTGTCGAGGTCGCCCAGTCTGAACCGACTTTTACGGCTTTTGATCCCGACGTGGATTTGTGGAAGGTCAAAGGGGTGTGGGATCTAGACCCTGATAGCTGGGCTGTGTTGCGTGAACTGCTCATCTGGCGTGATCAAGAGGCGCGGCGCCGCGATCGCCCCCATTTTAAAATTGTAAATGATCGGGTTCTGACAGATCTGGCAGCGACTAGACCCGAACACATCAGCCAAATCAGAGAGATCAGGGGCTTTAAGCAGCATCATCGGCGTCGCTATGG
>CAZSJU010000026.1:18073-19438 GCA_964607235.1 uncultured Anaerolineae bacterium
GGTGCGTCTAGCCAAAACGGGGCAATGTGTATATAATTTCACGCGAACGAGAGGCTAGGGTAAAAAAGAAAGGGATAACTCCTCATGGATCAATACGACATGCTGCGTAAGGTGAGCCGCACATTTGCTTTATCCGTCGAGCAGTTGCCGCGAGCGTTGCGGGACGCTGCTACAGTTTCCTATCTACTCTTACGTGTCTCCGATTGCCTGGAAGATCATGAGGCTATGCTGCCCGAACGCAAGTCCCATCTTTTGCGTCTGTGGGCGCAGGTGCTAGAAGGTACAGCGGCGCCTCAGACGCTGACTGGCCGAATTAACGATCTAGATGGTCGTGATCCCGAGGTATACGTCGCGCAACATGCTGACGAGGTCGTTTCACAATTGCAGCAGTTGCCAACCGGCACACAAAAGATCATCATTCCCCACGTCGTCGGGACATCGTTGGGTATGGCCCGCTGGCAGGAGCATGGCCCGTTCGTGGAAGACGAACAGGCGCTAGATGACTATATGCACCAGGTGGCAGGTCGGGTGGGTTACTTGTTGACGGATATTTTCGCCTGGCACGTGCCGGCCGTTCGTCAGCGCAGGGCGCAATTGATGCCTTTGGCGCGCGAAAGTGGCCTGGCGTTGCAAACCGTCAACGTGATTCGGGGGATGCGCAAGGATTACGAGCGAGGATGGGTCTTTGTGCCGCGCACTTTTTACGAACAAGTAGGCTTGTCTCGAGATACACTTTTTGACCCCGCCAACACACGGCAGGCGTTGAAAGTGGTGGATATGTTGGCCGACAAGGCCGAAAGACATCTGCAATATGGCATCCATTACATCAAGGCCTTTCCGCGTCGCTGTTACCGGATACGGTTGGCTTGCATGTGGCCGCTTTTTTTCGCAGTGAAAACATTGTCCATCAGCCGCAATAACGTAAACGTGTTGCTGTCCGAGGCCAAGATCACGCGTGACCAGGTTAAAAAGATCATACGCGATACAAAACTGTTTGGTTGGTCCAACAGTTGGCTCGCCCGATATTATAGGCATCTGTCAAGGTCCCCACAGGGCTTGCTTGACCCTTGTGGCATAGGAGTGAGTTAATATGGTGCTCTCGCAGCGTTTTGAAAAAGCGTTGGTGTGGGCAACACAGCTACACGCCGGTCAGTATCGCAAAGGGACAGATGTGCCCTATATCTCGCATTTGCTGGGCGTGACCAGTCTGGTCCTGGAAAATGGGGGGGATGAGGACGAAGCGATCGCCGCTTTGCTGCACGATGCGGCCGAAGATCAAGGCGGTCGCGCGACACTCCAAGAGATTCGCCGTCGCTTTGGTTCACGGGTCGCCGACATTGTAAAAGGGTGTAGCGATGCGATGAC
>CAZSJU010000027.1:0-4527 GCA_964607235.1 uncultured Anaerolineae bacterium
GGCCTTTTATAGGTTTGGATTTATAGTTGTGCTTTCAGTCGCATCGCTACCCGCTCGGGCGTCAGCGGTAATTGGTCGAACCAGACGCCGGTGGCGTCATAGAGCGCCGCGGCGATGGCCGGCGCCAGGGGCAGGAAGGGCATTTCGCCCATCCCCCGCGCGCCCCACGGCCCGTTAGGGTCGGGGATTTCCAAGATGATCGATTCGACCTGATCGGGCACGTCCATGACGGTGGGGATCAAATAGCTGCTGAGATAAGGGTTCAAGATGTGGCCGTCTTGGATTTTGAGTTCTTCGGTGATGGCCCACCCCTGGGCCTGCACCACTGCGCCTTCGATTTGACCTTGCACGCTTTGCGGGTTGATGGCGCGTCCCACGTCGTTGGCCGAGACCACGCGTCGCAGGCGCACGAACCCTGTCTCAGTGTCGACCTCAGCCTCGACGAACTGGGCCGCATAGCCATAGGCCAGATTGGGCATGCTGTGGCCGGTCTCTGGGTCAAAGGGGGTCGTGGGCGGCGCCAGATAAGTGTACTCGGCCACCGCCGGGCGTTCCTCGTCGCGCCACTGGCACAACGCACGTTGGGCTGCGCCCTGGACTGCGTTGCCGGCCATAAAGGCCGAACGCGAAGCGGATGCGCTGCCCGCGTCGGCGGTCTCGGCGGTATCGGCCAGCACGAGCTGCACCCGTTCCAGCGGCACGGCCAGCGCTTCGGCGGCCATCTGCGCGACGGCGGTGTGTAGCCCCTGTCCGACCTCGGCGCCACCATAGCGTACCACGGCCTTTTCAATCGCGCTTTTACCATACAGTTCGATGCTTACGGTGCAGTTTTCCTGATAGCCAAAGCTAAAGCCGACGTTTTTGAACCCGGTTGCAAATCCATAGCCCTTTTGGACGGCTTGCTGCGTGTCTTGGGCCTCGAATTGCTCCCCACGGTCTAGCCGATGCCAGCCAGATGTGTCCTGAACCCAGCCGGACTTTTGCGCGGCGGCCTCGATCACCTCACGAATCGTGACGCCACCGGGTGGGGGCGTGCCCACGTTTAGCGTGTCTCCCTCACGCAAGGCGTTACGCCAGCGAAATTCTACCGGGTCCATGTCTAGCGCTGCGGCTAATTTGCTCATTTGCATCTCGGCTGCAAAGAGCGCCTGGGGAGCGCCAAACCCCCGAAAGGCCGCGCCGGGCACATTATTGGTATAGACGCCGTAGGTATCGACGTGTACGTGGGGGATGGCATAGGGGCCGGTGCAGGTAATTGTGGCGTTGCCCAATATTTTGTTGGTGGTGTAACAGTATGCGCCGCCGTCAGCGACAAGTTTGATTTGCGCAGCGACTAGCTTGCCCTCGCGGGTCGCACCGCTTTTATACGTGATAGTGATAGGATGGCGTTTGCCATGCCCGATGATGCTCTCCTCGCGGCTCCAGATAATCTTGACTGGACGGTGTATGCCCTGCTGGTGCAACCGCCAGGCGGCCAATCCCAGCACGATTTGCACCGACATGTCCTCACGTCCCCCAAAGGCGCCGCCCACTGCCGGAGAGATCACCCGCACTTTTTCTAACGGCAAATCTAACGCGTGGGCGATTTGTTCCTGGTCGGTGTGAATCCACTGGCTGGCGGCCTCGACCGTGACTCTCCCCGCGTCATCTATGTAGGCCAGCCCAGCTTCCGGTTGCAGATAAGCATGTTCCTGAAAATGGGTGGTGTATTCACTTTCGACGATCACGTCAGCCGCTTGCATGGCCGCCTCGACGTCCCCCTTGCGGATTTTATAATAGCAAATCAAGTTGTCGGGTTTGTCGGGGTGCAATTGAGGGGCGCCCGGTGCGCGCGCTTGCTGAGGGTCGTTCAGGACCGGCAGGTCCTCATAAGTGACGTCAATGCGTTCGACCGCTGCGGCTGCGTCCTTTTCTGTTTCTGCAACGACGGCCGCGACCTGGTCACCCTCAAAGCGCACGACGTCGGCGCCAGGTTTAGTGCTGCCCGGCCCGCACAGCACGGGCTGGTCATTAATTTGCAGGCCATATTCGTTCACCGGTACGTCCTTGGCGGTGAAAACTGCCACGACACCGGGATAGGCTTTGGCTGCTGAGGTGTCGATGCGGACCACCCGGGCGTGAGGACGCCGGGCGAACAGCAGCTTTACGTAAAGCATATTGGGACGCGCCAGGTCACCGGAGTAGAGGGCTTGTCCCGTCACTTTGGCCTGGCTGTCCACACGTCGTGCGTTCTTGCCGATCGTCGGGTTACTCATAGTTTTTTACTCCCAGTCTACAAATTGTGAAATAGCGATCTATCTATAGATCTGTCCGTTGTGTCTCGCGCACCAGGATTCGTCGCAAGACTGCCACAGTCGTCGCATAGGTAGGGTCCATCCCAAAGTAGGAGAGATTTTGGGCGCCTAGATTTTTACCCTTGCTCAAGGGTGTGTCAGAGACATAGTGCAAAATCCCAATGTCAAAGAGGGCGCCGTGCAGGTCCACAATTTCGTCTGCCGGGTGCCGTTTGGGACGGACTGCCTCGTACAGGGCTGAAAGATAGGGGCCGGCTTCCATTTCGATGTCTGTATAGCCCTCTCGATAAAAGACAGTGACATAGCGCTGATTCTGCAAAAAGGTGCCCATCACGGTGATCGACTTTTGATTATCGAGCACCGTGCCGTAAACCAGATGAGGGGCGATGTTGGCGGCGCGGAAACAATTATCAAACAGATAAGTGTTGCGCGAATGCTCATCGTGCACGACGTTGGGGATGATGACATCGCCGATGCGTCCGTTCAGAGAGGCGGCCTTGCCGATGATATAGACGCCTTTGAATTCGCCGATGTGTTGAGCGACCTCGGATAGAATTTGATAAGCCGCCATGCCTAGTGGATAGTCGATGTTGATGATGACAGCCTGGCTTTTTGTAAGGTCATGGATGTCCGGGAGGGAACGCAGGCGCGGATCAAGCCGGTCGAGTTGTAGCTTGTTCAGTTCGATGACTTGCGCTTCGACGTCGAATACGTGGCGACTGGGCACACGATGGATGCCACAAGCGACTTCAACCTGGCGTTTTTTGGCCTTGGCTTCCCAGTGTTCAGGGTTCTCGAGATATTTTTTCAAGGTATAGTATAAAAAGTTCTCCCGGTTGCTTGGCACGGCCCGTGCCTCAATGCCCTCATACTCTTCTAACAGGTCAGTGTGGTCTGCACAGCGTATATAGGCGATGAGTTGGTCTTCTAATTCTTGTGCATAGCCGGTCAACAGATTGATCAAACTGTGGGTGTTGCTCGACACAAAGTAGATCGGGCGTTCCAGCAGATCAAGGGGGACTAGGTCTTTTTCTATACGATTCCACCATTGCTGAGTGGCTTTGCGATAATCTACCAGCGAACCGCTGAGGAGGCGCAGCGCTATGCGCTTGCGACCTCGGCTCATATCTAACAGTATCTCGCTCCACTCTTTTCTCCAGACGCTCTTGAGTCGTTCAAAGTCTTCCTGGCTGACGTTCAAGGTGGTAAAGATGATGTGCTCATCTTCCAAAGTGAGCGGTTCTCCCTTTTCCACCTGCGCTTCTAATAGCGACTGGGCGGTGCTGCCGTTGAGGATGGCGTGTGCCTTGTTCCATTCGATCTGATAGGCGGTCAGCATGGGGATGACGTCGTCGATGTCGGAACGGCTGGCGATGAAAACGGCCATCGTCTCCTCACCGTCGTAAAAGGCCCGCCGCCGCCGGCCAGGCGCTGAAGCTTCTTGCCATGTCTCTACCTGACCAAAGCCTCGTTTTTCAAACACGTGGGCAGACTGGCCCAAGATAACCAGCCGCACTGTACGGATGCAGGCTGGCAACCGCAAGCTGGAGTAAATCAGTGCTGAGGTATCTATGCCTCGGTCCCGCGCGCCTGGATGCAACGATGAGTCGATGCTCATATGCACTTCGATCAAAGATTGGATTTGGATCTCGTCGGTACTGCGGAGCAACGAATAAAAAGTCCGCATATAGAGATCGATCTCTTCGCTGCCGGTACTGGGTACGGTTCTTTCCAACGCATAGTCTCCTGGAAACAAGTGGGACTTGATCTAGCGTCCGCTACTCCAAGGGTCGTTGTTGTAAGATTCGTAGGGATCCTTTTTCTTTTTGAATAATCCGATGAACGAGACAAGTGCAAGCTGGAGGACGAAAAAGATGAGAAAGGCCAGCACGAGTTGTAAAGCCAAGTCAGGGATATCGCTGCCGGGGACGTTGATCAATGGAATTTTAAAGCTGTCGAGGCCAAGGGATGCGCGTAGGTTGGTCTGGCCCATCACAAAGCCGGCGATGAAAAAGGAGGCAACGATGACGAGGATAAAATAGATAAAGCTAAAAAAAGTGCTGCTTGCTGTGGATTTCTCCGGTTCGTCTCTTCTCTGGCTGCTCATTTTTTCCTCCTATTGACTTTGCGGTCAGCACGGGTAAGGTCAGAATGGTACAGGAGCAGACCGGGCACGCCGCCCGGCGCACTGTATTTTATCATACTCTGCCGAGTTTTCACAGAGGGGGCGATA
>CAZSJU010000027.1:4627-15802 GCA_964607235.1 uncultured Anaerolineae bacterium
TTATGTCTCGCTGCGCGGACCGATCAAGCCTGCGCCGGCCGCGAGTTCTTGCATTTCGCGGGTGATGGACTGGCGCCGATTGGTCTGGATGACGAGATTCAGTTCTTCGATCAACTGCTCGGCGTTTTGGGTGGCGGATTCCATCAGTTGATGGCGGGTGGAATGTTCAGAGGCCGTCGATTCGAGCAGGTGCCCATACAAGCTGATCGCCGTCCATTGTTCGACGATGCGGTTGTACAGGCCGAGGGGATCGGTTTCAATAATGGTGGGAGGCCATGGCGTGGACAGGGATCCTGCGTCGAAAGCCATAGCGCTTATGTCCGGCAAAGGGGGGGGGATAAGCCGTACCGTTTGCGTTTCATATTGCCCGGCGCCACGGTAGGCGTTATATATCAGGTCGACGGCGTCCAGTTCGCGCGCTTCGTAGCGGGCTAGCCAGCGGCGAGTCAGGTCGAACGCCATCTGCGCCGAAGGGAGGGAGGTGGAGGGGAGTTGGCTTGACCAGGCCAGCGTCAATCCGGCGCGTTCCAAAAAGCGCGCGGCACGGGTGCCCAGTGCTGTGAGTTCTACCTGGTTGCTCTCTTGGGCTTGTGCTGCTCGTAGAGTCAGTTCTTGCAGGTATTCTTGGGTGTACTCGACCAATGCCGCGTTGAACCGTCCGCACAGACCGCGTTCACTACCCAGCACCAGGGTCAGGATCTTTGTCACCGACGACATGCCTTGGGCCGCGTCGGGAAAATCGTCCGGCAAGCGCGGTATGGATGCGGCCAGATAAGACAGCACCCGACTCAGGGGCGACCTGCCTGTCGGCAGGTAGGGCAACAATGATGGCAGTACTTTTAATAGTCGTTGTGTGTAGCGCTGTACGGAGGCTTGTTGCTTTTGGGCGGCCTGCCAACTGCCCAATGAGATGGTGCGCAGGGCGCTCAGTATAGGCTCTACCGTGCGAATGTTTTCAAGCCGTGCCTGAACCCGTTCTAGGTCTTCCATCCGTTAAAAAGTCTCGAAGCGTTCAAGGTCCCAAATAAAGACGACCGCGCCGCCCAGGTCGGCCGTTGCGGAAATCGGTCCCAGCGAATGCGCGCTAGGGGTTTCCGTAGAGCCGACCTCAACTTGGGTGCGGCAGTTTTCCTGGATGATGCCTAGTACCTTATCCATATCTTTTTCCTCCACGGCCATAAACAAGGTGAACTGAGCCTGACGTAATACCCCGCCCCGGCTCTCGCTAACAGTTGCCGTGTGACCGGCTTTGACCAACGCCTCTAGAACGTTTGGCGCTTGGTCGCGAAATACAACGGCCATCACCATTTTGGTCATCGCTCACCATTCCTTTCGGCGGGGTTTTGCAAGTTGTCATACTTTTCAATCCACGCCGTGCCATAGTTTTGCATCGCTTCCAAGAGGGTGGCGCGCGCTTTTTCTTCCAATTCTCCGCTGTGGTTGATCTGATGAATCAGCTCGGGGTGCTCGCTTTGCAAGTGGTCCAATAATGCCTTTTCAAAGGCAGATATCTCGTCTATCGGGACGTTGTCCAATATCCCTTCTGTAGCAGCCAGCAGGATCAAGATTTGTGAGGCCAGGGAAAGCGGTTGATGGACGGGTTGGGTGAGTACCTCTTGCAGGCGTCTGCCGCGTTGAATCTGGCGTTGCGTCGCTTTGTCTACCTCGGTCCCAAAGCGGGCAAAGCGCGCCACCTCTTCATACTGGGAGAGTTCTAGACGCAGGTTGCCTGCCACCTCTCGCATCGCCGGTGCCTGTGCAGCGCCGCCGACGCGTGAAACAGATAGCCCGACATCCAAGGCGGGCTTGATGTTTCGATTAAACATGTCGGTGTCGAGCACGATTTGTCCGTCCGTGATGGAAATGAGATTGGTGGGAATATAGGCGGACAGATTGCGGCTTTGAATCTCTACGATAGGCAGGGCAGTCAGCGAAGTGCCCCCTTTACTTTCGTTCAATTTGCAGGCGCGTTCCAGTAGCCGGGAGTGCAGGTAAAAGATGTCACTGGGATAGGCCTCTCGCCCAGACGGGCGGCGTAACAACAGGCTCAGCTCACGGTAGGCGTCGGCGTGCTTGCTCAAGTCGTCGTACACAATCAGCACGTCGTTCCCCCCGTACATCAGGCGCTCGGCCATCGTACAGCCGGCATAGGGCGCCAGGTACCGCAGCGCCGGCGGGTCGTCTGGGCTGGACGTCAAGAAGATGGTGTAAGCCAAGGCTTTGGCCTGGCGCAGCGTCTCTATCACAGAGAGCGCCGTGGATTTTTTTTGACCGATGGCCACATAGACGCACAGCACGCCGCTGTCGCGCTGGTTGAGGATGGCATCCACGGCGAGCGCGGTCTTGCCCGTTTGCCGTTCGCCGATGATCAGCTCGCGTTGCCCGCGCCCGATGGGTACCAGCGTATCTATGACCTTTAATCCTGTTTGCAGGGGTTCCTGTACCGGCGCCCGGTCGACGATTTCTGGGGCGTCTCGTTCCAGGTAATGAAAGGCATCGGCGTCCACCGGACCTTGTTCATCCAGCGGTTCTCCCAGCGGGTTCAGCACGCGCCCCAACAATTGTGGGCCAACCGGCACGCGCAGCCGTTCACCGCTGCCGGTCACCAGGTCACCGCCCCGGATACCTTCATCTGCCCCCAGCAGGATGACGTCGAGCATACTATGATCCAGGTCCAGGACCATGCCCTGGACGCCGGTGGGAAAGTTTACCAGCTCCTCGGTTCGTGCTTCGGGCAAGCCCGAAAGTCGCGCTACGCCACTGCCGATCTGTTGTACGGTGCCCACGGCGTGGAATCGCACCTGTGTTTCCAGTTTCCCGGCTTGTTTGCGCAGGGTCTGCAGCATCGGTGCGACGTCTGGTTGCGAATCAGGTGGGTTCAGCCGAGAGGCGACCCGGTCGCTTAGGCGTTTTATTATTTTGGCGTCATCAAAGCGCACTTGCGAACCGAGTTGCTCGGCTTGATCCCGGAGTTCTTGCAGTAGCGAGACGACGTCGGGCTTCTTGCTCGCATCACTCATTGCTGGATTTTCCTCCCGAGGTCCATTCCTGGAGCGACTGGGTCACGTTATGACGCAGTTCGTCCAGTTGTCCGACCAAGGAATTATCTACGACAATGTCTCCCAGGCGCACCTGTAGCCCGGCAGCCAATGAGGGATCCGTGCTTATCTCGAGGTTGATGTTGCGGTCGGCCAACGCGCTAAAAGTACGGACCAGCGACCCTTGTTGCTCCGGAGTCAAGGGCTGAGCAGCAGTGATGTAGGCTGTAGGCGTGCGTTCACCTAACCCGCGCCGGATCTTTTCCACGCGCTCTATGTCGCTGCGTCCCATTTCCCAGATACGGTCTTTGAGTTGCTCGACCAGGACGCCTTGCAGCTCTGTCGGGGCGACGCGGTACATGACTTGACCGCTGATCTCTAGAATGGTATCCAGCAACTCGTCGTGAAAGTCGGCGAGTGTCTGTTTCTTCAAGGCCAAAGTGTCAGTTTGTGCCCTTTCCAGGATTTGCTCAGCTTCGGCATAGGCTTGTTGTAATAGCTGTTCCCGCTCTGCGTCTGCTTTTTCCTGCGCTTGGTTGATAATGTCGGCCGCTTCTTTGTCAGCGTGGGTGAGTCGTTTTTCCAGTTCTGCCCGCATATCAGCCACGACCTGGCGGTCCTCGGCCATTTCGTGCGCTAACCGTTCCTTCTCTGCCGCACGTGCCTGGACCTTTTGCATGATCGGCCCAAACATAAATTTATAAAGTAGCGCGGTCAGGACCAGAAAGTTTAGGACTTGGAAAAGTACGGTGGCCAAATCCAGTTCTAGCATATTCTGGCTCCTAGAAAAAGTTCTGGATGAGCGGATTCGCAAAGATTAAAATCAGAACGACCAGCAATACATAGATTGCAGTAGATTCGAGCAGCGCCATCGCGATGAGCAGCGTCGTGCGCAAATCACCGGCGGCCTCTGGTTGTCGGGTCATCCCTTCCAACGCTTTGAGCACCGCTCGGCCCTCGACGATCGCCGGCAGGGCCGTGCCCAGCACGATCCCTACGCCTGATACAATGATGGTGACCAAAGTGAGCAGGAAACCAGGATCCATTTCTGCCATATGTTAACTCCTCTCGTGTGTCAATTTACTATTTCAAGTTCAATTTCAAGTAGTGACGTGAAACTCGCGTGAGATGATCAATCGAAAGACTCGTTAATCGAAAGACTCGATCGCCGTGCCAATGTACACGGCGGCCAGCACGGTAAAGATAAAAGCCTGCAACAAACCGGTGAACATGCTGAATCCGATTAGCGGCAGCGGTGCGATCAATGGCACCAAAGCAAAGATCACCGCTACGACCATCTCGGTGCTGATAATGTTGCCAAACAAACGCAGCGTGAGTGAAAGTGTGCGGCTTAGCTGTCCGATGATTTCTAGGGGCAACATAAAGAATGGCGAAGCCAGGCTCGAAAAGTATCCTCCCAAGCCTTTGGCACGGATGCCAAAATAGTGCACCGAGAAAAAGACGACCAGCGCCAGCGCCAGTGGCGTGTTGATATCGCGGGTAGGCGTGACCACAATAGGGACGACACCAATGATATTGGCGATGGCGATAAAGATAATGAGAGAACCCAAGAGCGGCAGGTACGGTTCGGCGGAGCGTCCCATGACGTCTGAAACCGTGTCGCTGATAAAGTCTAACACCATTTCACAAGCTGTAGGGCAACGCCGTTCCAGAATGATCGCTCCGACCACGGTGATGATCATCATAAACCAGGTCGAGATCACGGTGTCGCGCACCGGAAGGCCGAAAATCTCAAACACAACCTGCGGAAAAAAATCTTCCATCTTGCACTTCCTCATCTAAAGCATCCAGGTTTTTGTCAAAAACCTGATCTTTCATTTTCTCATCCCGGCGCTCGCCGCCAGTGCCACCAACTGACCCATCCCCAACAAGTCAATAACAAGCCAGCACAAGCCAGCAACCCTGCGGCGAGCCCCTGTTGCAGGGCCGCGCTTAACAGCCCCGCAATGAGCACCCAGCGCAGCGCAGCCCCCCCTATGGCCCAGGTCACGGCGCGGCGTGGCGCCCCAGGATGCATGTGGGAGACAGACCAGCGACGTAACCATGCATTGAACACGCCCAATATCACGCCGAGCAAAAACCAGAGTACATTCATCGTTCTATTTCGTAATCGGCCTCGTCTTGTCCCTGCTCGTGCTTTTCTTTGGCGTTGAGCCGTTGGATAAAGCGGACCAGGTTATAGTAAGCACTGACGACCCCGAACAGTAATAATCCGGTTGTAAAACCGTGTCCTGTGCCTAGCCAACGGTCTATTGTGTGCCCCAGTAGAACGCCGCCAAAGATGGGCAGCGCCAGCTCCCATCCCAGCGTCGTGCTCGTCAACGCTTCGCGTCCCAGTGCGCCCCAAAAGTGCTCGTCACGCTTGGGTTTGGTCACCGGTTCTGGCCTGGGGCTGAGCGGTCGGTTTGTTCCTCAGGCCGTGCGCCCAAAGTGGTCAGCAACGCGCCGGCTAGCCGCTTTAAATCGGAATGTGTCTCTTGTTCGTCCTCTGTGGGTGACGGCGTACCGGAAATAGCCGCGATAGACGTGGCTTTTCCAGCCAGTCCGCTGGTGAATATGGTCACGCGGTCGGTTTCGATGTATAGAATGCCGGCATCCAGGTCAAGCGTATGCTCGCCTTTTGCGTCAGCGTAACGCAAGGGCGCGACGACCGTCTCGGCCAGCAGAGGCGCGTGGCCGGGCCAGATGCCAATCCCGCCCCCATCGGCCAATTGCAACTTGATCCATTCTACCTGCCCCGCGTCGAGCAACGTTTCGGCGGGGGTTAAAACCGTCAGATGTAAGGGCTTGATCAAGTGTTTCCCTCCGCCGAGGCCATTTCCTCCGCTTGGGCAATGGCTTGGTCTATCGTGCCCACCATATAGAACGCTTGCTCGGGCAAGTCGTCGTGACGTCCTTCTAGAATCTCGCGAAAGCCGCGCAGCGTCTCTTCGAGGGTCACATAGCGTCCCGACATCCCCGTAAAGGATTCAGAGACGAAAAAGGGTTGCGTGAGGAAGCGTTGTAGCCGCCGGGCGCGTGCGACCGCTTGTTGGTCCTCCTGACTCAATTCTTCCATGCCCAGGATAGCGATGACATCCTGTAGCTCTTGATAGCGGGCCAGTAATGCCCGTACCTGGCTGGCGATGGTATAATGCTCTTCTCCCACGCTCGCCGGTGTCAACAGCGCACTGTTGGACCGCAGCGGGTCAATCGCCGGATAGAGGCCCAGGCCAGCCTGACGTCGCGACAAGATGGTGGACGCATCCAGGTGGGCAAAGGTGGCCACCACGGCCGGGTCGGTCAAGTCGTCGGCAGGGACATAGACGGCTTGGATTGACGTGATGCTGCCACGGCCGGTAGTGGTGATGCGTTCTTGCAGGTCACCCATTTCACTGTTTAGCGTCGGTTGATAACCCACCGCGCTGGGCAAGCGGCCTAACAAGGCTGAAACTTCGGCGCCGGCCTGGATATAGCGAAAGATGTTATCCAGAAAGAGCAATACCGGGCGTCGTTCGTAATCGCGAAAGTACTCGGCCATAGTCAGCGCAGTTAACGGCACCCGTAGCCGGGCGCCGGGGGGCTCGTTCATTTGCCCAAAGACCATGACGGTGCTGCTCAGCACGCCGCTGCTTTGCATCTCTAACCATAGGTCGTTGCCCTCACGGCTGCGCTCTCCCACGCCTGCAAAGAGCACGATCCCTGAATGTTCGCTGATGGTGTGGCGCATTAACTCGATCATGAGTACGGTCTTGCCCACACCGGCGCCGCCAAACAGGCCGATTTTACCCCCCTGAGGATAGGGTGTGAGCAGGTCGATGGTCTTGATGCCCGTCTCAAAGGGCTTGGTGACGACCTGTTGTTCGTGCAGCGGTGGTGACTCGACGTGGATGGTGTGCCGTGATATCCCTTTGAGGGCGGGTTGCTGGTCAATGGGCTGACCCAGGACGTTAAACATCCTGCCCAGCGTTGCCCGGCCTACCGGGACGCGAATGGGGGACCCTGTGTCGAGGACTGGCAGCCCCCGACGTAAGCCGGATGTGTTGTCCATCGCCATCGCGCGCACTGTATAGGGGTCGACATGCTCTTGAACTTCAAGGACCAGCTCTGGCCCGTACTCGCGTTGCACAAGCAGCGCGTTGTGAATGCTGGGCAAATCGCCCGAAGAAAACGTGACGTCGACCACAACCCCAAAAACGCGCGTCACCGTTCCTGTACTCGTCAACGATTTGCTCCTTTAAATGGGTCTAAATTCATAGCGTTGCTCCCTGCCATTGATCATGTGCGCGCAACGGCACAGCAAAGCGATACCATGTGGTGAGCTTGTCGAACCGCAAGCGGCGACAAGCATCTCCCCCTACGACCGGCGAAAAAAGATCTTGTAATTCAGGTGCGTGTCCGCGCCGATTATAGACCAGGGGTTCCCTATCATTTTCGACCGGGGGATAGCTAGTATAACATGGCTTTTGCGTTATGACAAACAGGGTCGGAATACCCACCAATGTGTGAGATGCCGCCCTCGATCTTTGCATGTGGTGAGCTTGTCGAACCGCAAGACAGACATTTGCCAAAAGAGTATCACACCGGAGGCCTCGGTGGCTGTTGTGAGCGTTTGTGTGCGAGGTCAGGCCGGCTTGAGGTCCAGCACAGGCGTGTTGTTGATGGCATCTAGACCACGCACGTGCAACACGTTGTCCTTGATCGCGATCAGTTCCACGACAGTGACGCCGATGCGGTTGGGACGGTAGGGACTGCACAGGGCGAACACGCCACGCTTGGGACGGTCTTTGTTCCCCCGTGGGTGTTGCTGTAACTCGAATCCCTGGGCGCGGTCAAAGTGAAAAATGACCATCACTTTTTGGCCCGGTTCCAGGCCTGTGAGACCCTCTGTCAGGGCGGCGTCAATGATGACGCGGGATTCAACAGCCCTGATCTCGTCGGGCGGCGCTGGCGCGTTAAAACTATTTTCGACGTGACCGATGGCTTTAAAAGTGATCGATTTGTTCACAAGCGTCCTTGATCATGCCTTAAATTTGCCAGGTGAAATAGCGGGTGACCAGTTGGGCGACCCTTTGCCTTCGTGCCGCCCAACCGATCACGGTATACCTGGGCGCAGGTCTTGATTATCTTGGTATTTAGAGGCAAACCGGATATTCAACTTCTCGGGCGTCGATTACCTGGTCTCCCAGTGCTTCAATTTTATCGATGAGTTGATCCTTGACTATCCCTTTGACCTTGATGACCAAACCATAGTCGTCGGTCTTTTCATTATAGAAAGAGCTAATGCTCACAATGTCACCGTCCATATCGAAAATGGCCTGGGACAATTCGGCCAGGATGCCTTTTCTGTCAGGGACCTTGAGCGTCAGGCGCAGTCCTGAGCGGTCTCCCCGGTAGACGTTGACGAAGGACTTGAATACGTCGGTCTCGGTGATAATGCCTATCACGTGGTTGTCTTGATCCACCACGGGCAACGCGCCGATCTTGTGCTTGACCATCAAGCAGGCGGCATCTTCAATCAATGCATCCGGCGTTGTGGTGACGACGTTCTTGGTCATCAAGCGCTCGATTTTGAGCTTGGAAAGCAAATAGTTCAGCTCCCACATGCTCAGTGAGGTAGCAGGTGAGGGGGAAGCATACAGCAGGTCGCGTTCTGCGACGATGCCGGTCAACTTGCCCGTGTCGTCTACTACCGGTAAGCGTCGGAACCCATGCTCTTGCATCATCTTTAAGGCGTCTTGAAAAGGCGTCTTGGGTGTAATGGTGACAGGTGATGGGGTCATACGGTCACGTACAAACATGGTACACCTCCTGCTAAGAGTTTTGAGCGTGAAATTTTCATTCGACTATGCATACTAATGGTAACATGGATTGGACAGACAGGCCAGTCATTCACCCCTGATTGGAAAAAATTTAGGGTTGATACCCGTCATAGCGACAGCTTTTTAAATCGGGCTTGGGGCAAAAGGCCATTTAAAGGCTCTGGTCAAACGCTCCAAGGACTTTATGTATCTCTGCTAGCAATTTTCCCGGCTTGATCGGTTTATCCAGAAAGGCTTTCACCGGCATCCAGGTGTCATCAGGGCTAATCTCAAAGGTGACGTCCAACGACTTGCGGATTCCAGACAGCATGATGATGGGCACTTTTTTGAGTTGAGGATCGTCGTGGAACTCGCGGGCTACTTGAAAGCCATCAGGGCCTGATGGGCCGGCAAACATTACGTCCAGCAAAATCAGGTCTGGCGTGGTCTCTTGGGCCAGTTCGATCCCTTTCCGGGGTTGGTAAGCAAAGATGACTTGGTGTCCCACGCTTTCCAGGAGCGTCTTGATCGAGTCCACGAGCTGCACGTCATCGTCAATGATTAGAATCACTTGTTGGCTCATCGTTGTTGCCCTCTACTCACATATCTGGTGCAATACCTGTCTCACGGTGTGAAAGAGTGTTGCCTCATTGGGGTAGGGTAAAGATAAACCTGGTCCACTGGCCCAATTCGGATTCAGCCCATATTTCGCCGCCGTGTTTCTCGACGATTTCCCGGCAAATGAACAAGCCCAAGCCGGTGCCCTTTTTTCCTGCATACTCGGGATTGTCTAGACGGCTGAACTTTTTAAACAGCATGGACATTTTTTCTGACGGGATGCCTGGACCTTGGTTAGAGACGCAGAGTCTCAACGTCTCTTCTTGCTCCTCAGCTTCTAGCACGACCTTTCCGCCCTCTCGGCCGTATTTGATGGCGTTGGATAGTAGATTGTCGTACACGATCTTTAAAAGATCACGGTCCGCACGCAATTCTATTTGTGAATCGAGATGGTTCTCCAGGATCATTTCTCTTTGTTCAAATCCGCGCTCCAGCCCCTCAATCACCGGTTCGACCACGTCGGTGAGCAGGGCCACGTGAACTTTTTGCACGTTCAGTTCGCCTTTTTCTAGTCTCGATAGGTCCAGATAGTTTCTGATCATTTCGCTGAAATAGTCCAGGCTAACGGCTACCGATTCGAGTGATCGTCTCTGGGCGGCGTTCAACTCGCCCAGATAACCGTCCTTGACGGTGTGCAGACTCATAATGGCAGACCCGAGCGGGTTTTTGAGTTCGTGGGCGACAAAGCCCAGCATTTCCATATAGTTTCTGTTGGTGGTCCGGAGTTCCTGGTTCAGCGCTTCCAGCGCCTGGTGGTCGCGCTCAATCTCCTGGCGCTGTTTTTCTAGCTGTTCGGCCATTTCATTGAACGATTGGGCCAGGTGACCGATCTCATCCTGGGTGGTGACGGTGACCCGGTAGGACAGGTCGCCGCCAGAGAGCGTGCAGGTAGCCAGGGCGAGTTTTTGGATCGGTCTCAGGATGTTTCTGATGAGGATAAAGAACACCAAGAATGAAAAAATCAACCCCCCCAGGATGACCGAAAGGAGCAGGATCACCCCTTGGGTACGCATATCCAGGTACTTTTGTTCCAACTCGCCCACGTACAGCATCCCCACGACGTTTCCGTTGGGGTCCCTGATGGGGTCGTATTGGGAAAGATACCACGTGTCGACCACCCATGCCCTGCCCGTCCAGGAAAGCCCTTTTTCCAGCACTTGCTCGGCGACCTCTTGGGAGACCCGCGTGCCGACCGCGCGCTGGCCTTGCTCGTCCAGCACATTGGTCGAAACTCTGAGGTCGCCCATAAAGATGGTAGCGGTGCCGAGGGGTTTGCCTTTGTACTGTTCGTTTTTAAAGATAGCATCCCGTATCTGGTCAACTTCTTCCGCGGCCCCGTTTAACAGGCTACCTCCCTGGATGATGCCGATTAGCTCACCCTCTATTATGACAGGTACGGCTACGTTGACCATCATACCGCGCGGCTCTCCGCCAAAATCCAGGCATTGTTCAAGCAGTCCCTCTCCTTCTATTTCAAGACGCGCCTCGGGGAAAATGGTGGTGCCGTGGACGCTTTGCCTGTTGGAAATCACGCTCTGTACGATGGAATCGTTAACCAGGGTGGCGCCTCGGTTATAAGGGGGACGAGTCCTGAGCAGGACTTTGCCTTGTGCATCCAACACGTTGAGGATGTCTATGCCTTGCTCTTCCCGGATGGTCTGCAAGGTCGATCTGTTGAGGTTTGATAATTCCGTGTTGCCTGGGTCTTGGAGCAGGTC
>CAZSJU010000027.1:15902-19394 GCA_964607235.1 uncultured Anaerolineae bacterium
TAATCAAGTCTGTGCGCTTGTCTTTTTTGACCGGTCCTTTACTTTACAGATAGGGGATGACAGTTTCGTGCCAAGTATAGCAAATGAGACTGAAAAGCACAAGAATCTAATGTCTCACGGGAGAAATTCACATGCCCGGAGAGGGCCGCGTTGCGCACACGGGCAGCAAATTTGGCTAGGTTGGAGTGGATAAACGACGACCAGCACCCTGCAGGTTATGCAGGGTGCTGATCGCTTGGCGTGTTGAATGCGCAGTTGTATGTCCGTTTGGGTGTAGGGGCTAGAACAGCAGTACCTTTACCAGGGTGTAACTGCCCAATAGCGTGGAGAGACCACCGATCGCCAGCGTTAACCGGCCCGCCGGCATCCGGCTGACCACGTAAGCGGCGATGGGCGTCGAGATCACTGCGCCTATCAGCAATGATGGCGCTATGTGCCAGGGCATGGGTGTCCCCCCTATCAGATAAGCCACGACGCCCACGGCGCTGGTGATACCTTCGGCCAGCGAAGCGATGCCAACGGCGTTGCGTCCGCGTATGCCGGATAGTACCTGACCGCCGGTCACGACGGGGCCATAGCCGCCGCCACTCATGCCTTTATTAAAGGCGGCCAAAAAACCCATTCCCCCGATACGTCGCCAGGAAAAGGTGATTTCCCCATTGCGGTTTTTGAGGATGAACACGCCAATACTCAGGACCAACAACCCGATATATACTTTGAGCAACCATGACGGTATGTTGATCGCCACCACCACGGCGACCAGCACGCCGGCCACGCTGAATGCGGTCATCAGGGCGGCGACTTTGAAATCGCGGCTGCCGGGTTTCAGGTCCACGTTACCGAACTCGTGATGAAAAACACCGGCCAGGATGCCCGTGACAAACTCGGAAAGCAACACGGCGGGTACGATCTCGGCGGGTTCATAGCCTAGCAAGAGCAACAAAGGGGTCAGGGTTGTGCCGTACCCCATGCCCAGCGTCGAGTCCACTAGCTCGCAAGCAAAGGCCAGGAACACCATGGGTATGATGATCTCGAACATATTTTACCTCCCTCTCTTTTCACGATAGCGCCCTTTTCAGGGCGAAAAGCCCCATACTTGTTATTAGCAAGTTGGCTGTAGTATAAGTGGGGAGGATGATAGTAACCGTGACAGAGTTGTGACAAAGTTGTGACAAAATTGGACTGCTGGGATAAGGCGCAATGGCTACGTTGATGCGTGACAGAGGACGATTAGGGCCTAGAGGTGGATGGGGGAGACGGTGAGGCCGTAACCCAAGCCCGGTACGGTCTCGATATAGATAGGTGCGGTGACGTCCAGCACGTCGATTTCCAGTTCGCAGGCTTGGGCAATCTTGACGCGCAGGCGATGCACCAATTGGCGCAGCATATCGCGATCACCACCGGCTTGACCCCATACATAGTTGATCAAAGCTTCGGCGGTCAAGACGTGCCCCGCGTTGAGCATCAGATAGCCCAGTAAACGGCTTTCCAAGGGGGTCAGTGAGATTGGTTCCTTTTCGTCAATGCATATTTCCCGTCGGGTGGGGTCCAGAGTTAGGGCGCCGACCTGGCGGACCGCAGGCGCGACGATTTTCCCGGCGCGACGCATCACGGCTCGTGCCCGTGCCACGAGCTGGCGCGGGCTAAAGGGCTTGGTGATATAGTCGTCGGCGCCCAGCCCCAATCCGTGTACCACGTCATCATCTTCGCCTCGGACAGTCAGTAACAGTATAGGGGTGTCGGCTTGTTCACGGATGCGTTGACAGACCGCGAAACCATCTAGTTTGGGCAAATTGACGTCCAGCACGATCAGGTCGGGTTGTGCTTCTGACCAACACTGCAGGGCTGCCTGGCCGTCATAGGCGTGTAACACTTGGAATCCTTCCCGTCGCAGGGTAAAGGCGACGACGTCTGCTAACACGCGGTCGTCATCCACAATCAAAGCTTTCATTCTTCGGACACCTCTGGACAAGTAAACCAAAAAACAGAACCACCACCCGGACGATCCTCCAATCCTACTTGACCGCCCTGGGCTTCGACGATGGCTTTGACGACGGACAACCCCAAGCCAGCGCCATAGTGCGCTTTGTCTCCCAGGCGCGTAAAGCGTCGAAACAAGTTCTTGCGGTGTTCTGGCGGGATGCCGTCGCCGTGGTCACTCACAGTGACTTTGACCTGGTTTGCGCCCACCGCGGCGCCGATGGTGATCTCGGCTTCGTCAGGACCATATTTGCTGGCGTTCGAGATCAAGTTGACCAAGACTTGCACCGTGCGCCGTGGGTCGGCCTGGATGGCGGGGATGTTGGCCGGCAGCGCTAGCGCCAGACGCTGACCATGCTTGTTTAACAAGGGTTGCATCATGTTGATCGCTTCGGCGATGATTTCGCCCAGGTTGGAAGGACGAGGGGAAATCCGGAATTGTCCGGCTTTGATGCTGGCGCTTTCGAGCAGGTTGTCCACCAGCCGCTGTAGCCCCAGGGCGCCCAGGTAAAGCGAGGTGAGCAGTTCTTGCAGCTCAGCGGTGCTGAGATGGGGCGCTTGATCGAGCAGCAATTCGACTGATGCTGCTAGAGCAGAGAGCGGGGTGCGGAATTCGTGCGCCACGTTGGCCAAAAAATGGCCCAAGAGGCGATGGACTGCTTCTTCTTCGCTGACGTCGCGAAACACGAGCGCGACGCGTGCATCGCCACCCTGAGGTGGCAGCAAGCGCGCCCCGGTGATCGCCAGGACGGCATGGCGACCACCGGGCAGTTCTACTGAGACCTTTTGACGACGGCCGGGCGCGGGAATCAGTTGGCTGGCGGGTTCTTCTGGGTGGATGGGCCGAAAAACTTGATCGAAAGCGCAGCCCACTACTTCATCGCGTGACCATCCGGTGATGCGTTCGGCGCCACGACTGAAAAAGGTGATCTGGCCGTGGGCGTTTAATGTCACGATGCCTTCAACGATGGCTTCTAGCAGGTGGTCGGCCCAGGCTTTCTCTTGACGTAGCTGGTCCAGAGTGCGCTGCCAGTCGCCCCGAGCGCGCTCTAGTGCCTGGGCGACCAGGGCTACCTCGCGCACATGGGTCTCGACCGTGATAGGCATTGAGAGATCAGCTTTGCCAAGCGCGGTGGCGGCCTCGGTCAGGTGTGCTAGAGGGCGATCAATGCGCCGGGCCAGGTAGGCGCCTACGCCAGAGCTGATGGCTGTGGCGGTCAGGATGCCGCTGGCCAGGGTCCACATCAGGCGGCGTCGTGTGTCAAGGAGATCGTCCACCGCTAGTGCTACTTGGGCCGTCAGTCCCGACGGAGCCAAGGGGAATTGGATGGCATAATAGGGTGCATCATTCCAGTTAAAGGTGACGCATGTGCTACGTTCGAGTTGCAGGGGCTGCGTCGTCCGGACTTGCTCCCGTGGTGAGAGCGGTCCATCCAAACTGCTCGCGACAGGTTGTTGGTCGACCAGCAAAGTATGGTCCAGTCCGGTTTGAGCCTGCATCTGTGTTGCGAA
>CAZSJU010000028.1:0-10518 GCA_964607235.1 uncultured Anaerolineae bacterium
GGAATGTGCTATAATGGGATATGCTATCCTTCGCGTCTGGCAGTGACGTCATCACTGCTGCGCACGCCCAGGCCGCCATTGACGAGGAGCGCGCCGACTTTATCGCGGCCTGGTCCGAGATGACTATCCTGTGCTACATCAGCGCCATCAGGACAAGCAACTGAGTGGAGACAGGTCTGTGCTGCGTCTGTTACAGACACGTGCGCTGTTGGAATATGCCAACGGTGAGCCATCCTGCCTGCGCCGGATTGAGGCGTGTTTGTAGTGTGCGCTTTAGCGCGCTAAAGCGCACACTACAAACCTTGTCTCGCTGCGGTGTAACGCGCTGATTTGATTCCTGGCTCCGGATAGGCTATAATCGTCTCAAACTTTTTACTTTTTAATAGAGGGGCACGCGCGTGGGTTGTCGGGCCGACTTGTCGGCGCCGGCACACGGGGTGCCGCCTATCATTTTGGGAGAGCAAACGAGGGAAAGGTTAGGGAACCGATGCGCGCAGTGGATATTATCGCCAAAAAGCGGGACGGCGGTGCGCTGACCCGGGAAGAGATCGCGTTTTTCGTCCAGGGCTATACGCGGGACGAGATCCCCGACTATCAGGCCGCGGCCTGGCTGATGGCCGTATATTGCCGGGGCATGAGCCGCCAGGAGACGGTGGACCTGACGCTCGAGATGGCCCAATCGGGCGATATGCTGGACCTGAGCGGGGTCGCGCCGCGGGCGGTGGACAAGCACTCGACCGGCGGCGTGGGGGACAAGGTGTCGCTGGTGGTGGTGCCGTTGGTGGCGGCGTTGGGGCTGCCGGTGGCCAAGATCAGCGGGCGCGGGCTGGGTTTTTCTGGCGGCACGTTGGACAAGCTCGAGTCGATCGACGGGTTTCGTTCCGATTTGAGCACCACGGCCTTTATGGATCAGGTGCGCGAGATGGGCCTGGTGATCAGCGGGCAAAGCCTGGACCTGGCGCCGGCCGATGGCAAGTTGTACGCGCTGCGCGACGTGACGGGCACGGTGCCCTGCTTGCCCTTGATCGCCAGCAGCATCATGAGCAAAAAGATCGCCGGCGGCGCCAAAGCCATCGTGTTGGACGTCAAGGTGGGCAAGGGCGCCTTTATGGCCTCTGAAGCGCAGGCGTTGCGGTTGGCCGAGGCTATGGTAGAGATCGGCTATGACGTCGGGCGGCAGGTGACGGCGTTGATCTCGGACATGAACCAGCCGCTGGGCTGGGCGGTAGGCAATGCGCTGGAGGTGCGCGAGGCGATTGACACGCTGCACGAGGGCGGTCCGGCTGACTTTTCGCAGCATTGCATGGTGGTGGCGGCCGAGCTGTTGCGGCTGGGCGGCGTGGCGGCCTCGGCCGACGAGGGCGTGGAAAAGGCGCAAGCGGCGCTGGCCTCGGGCGTGGCGTGGGAAAAGTTTGAGGCGCTGGTGCGGGCGCAGGGCGGCGACGTGAAACAGATTGAAGAGCCGGACCGCTTGCCCCACGCGCGTTTGGTGCAGGCCACGCCGGCGCCACAGGGCGGCTATTTGAAGGAATTGGACGCGCGGGAGGTCGGCCTGACGGCGGTCGAGTTGGGCGCGGGCCGCACACGCAAGGGCGACCCGGTCGACCACGCGGTGGGCGTGATCGTGCATTACAAGGTGGGCGAGTATGTCGAGGTCGGCACGCCATTGTTCACGGTGCACGCCAACGACGAGCAAAAACTGGACGCGGCGTCCAGGCGGCTGTTGGCGGCGCACGCCTTTTCTGACGACCCGGTGGAGCCTTATCCACTGTTTTACCGCCGCGTCAGCAGCAGCGCGATCCTGCGCCGCATGCGCCAGTCATAGGGGATAAAGGTGCCCGGCACTTTTTTTCAAGTGCCGGGCACCTGAGAGGAAATCGCATGTTGATCGAGGCCTACGAGTTGGTGGTCGAGGTGGCGACGCACAGCGCGGAGCACATCGAGTACGAGGCTGTGGCACACCTGGACGTGGATCTCAGCCCGGTCCTGCCTTACCTGAACGCGACGCTGGCGCGCGGCGTCTATGTGCCTGACCGGCCGGCATTGTCCTGGCGCCACGCGGGGCACAATATTGGCTTTTGGCCGCGCCGCATCGCGGTCGAGGGGCTGCACAGCCGCGAGGAGGTGGAACAGGTGGTCGCGCGCCTGGTGGAACTGGTCAACGCGACCTGGGCGCGGCGCGACCAACTGGAACCGGATCACACCACGCACCCACGCCTGCAGCCGCTAGAGATCTATCAACTGCTGCCGCGTACCAACTGCAAGGCCTGCGGTGAGGAGACATGTTTCGTCTTTGCGCTCAAGCTGGTGGCGGCCCAGGCCGAGCTGGCCCGTTGCACCCCGTTGGACGAGGTGGGACACGCGGCGCAATGGGCGCGCCTGGCCACTATGCTGGAGACCCGCTGGCCCACGTTTTAACTGAAACCCACATCGTGAGCTGTGGGAGCATCACAGCTAACCCAAGCGCCCTGTGCAAGCTGTCAAAGACCGCACGACTGACGTCGTGGGTTTGCAGAAATCCACATTGTGAGCTGTGGGAGCATCACAGCTCACCCAAGTGCCCTGTGCAAGCTGTCAAAGACCGCACGACTGACGTCGTGGGTTTGCAGAAATCCACATTGTGAGCTGTGGGAGCATCACAGCTCACCCAGGCACCCTGGGCAAGCTGTCAAAGACCGCACGACTGACGTCGTGGGTTTGCAGAAATCCACATCGTGAGATGTGGGAGCATCACAGCTAACCCAAGCGCCCTGTGCAAGCTGTCAAAGACTGCACGACTGACGTCGTGGGTTTGCAGAAATCCACATCGTGAGATGTGGGAGCATCACAGCTCACCCAGGCGACAGTGTCTAGTCCAGCGTCTGCAGCAGGATAGGCGTATCGCTGTCCCCCCAGCGGTACAGGTAGACTGGATAATCTGCCGGCGGGTCGACGGAGAGCATCTGTCGGATGAGCGGCGCCTCCCGCTCACCTGTGGCCGCCACGGCTGCGAGCAGCGTCTGGGTGGCCTGATAGGTGCTCAGGGCAAAGGGGCCGGGTGGGGGCACGTGCGGTCCCAGCGCCTGGTAGGCGGCGCTGAACGCGGCGTCTTGGCCCTCGGTCTCGGGCCAACGATAGGGCGCGACGAACAGCACACCGCTGGCGGAGGCCCCGCTCATCTCGCGGAACAGCGGGCTGCCCAACGCCGGTCCGCCCGCCACGAGGCCGTCCCAGCCGGACGCGCGCAGCGCGCGCAAATGCTCCCCGGCGGTGACGGGGTCGCCGGTCAGCAGCACGGCCGAGACGTCCGGCGCCGGGGGGAACGTTTCGACGGGCGTCGGCGAGGCGCCGGCGGCGCAGGGCGGTAGGTCAGACGGGGCGCCGAGCCAGCCTATCGGGCCAGCGCCTTTCTCTGTCAGGTATTCCAGCAGGGGACAGAGTAACGCCGGGTCCCCTGTCACG
Source organism: uncultured Anaerolineae bacterium (assembly GCA_964607235.1). Taxonomy (GTDB): domain Bacteria; phylum Chloroflexota; class Anaerolineae; order S140-20; family S140-20; genus CAZSJU01. The sequence goes on from CAZSJU010000028.1 coordinate 3,442, forward strand.
GTGCCGGCGACGTGCAGGGGCAGGCCGGCGCGTTCGTAAATGGGTTGTGCGGCGGCGCTGCTCGCGTCGCGAAAATGGCCAATGGCGGCCACGACCTGGGGGTCCTGGATCAGGTTTTGAGCCGCCTGGCGGGCGCCTTGCACGGTCCCTTGATCATCATAGGCCACCAGTTCCACATAATAGCCGCCCCCGCCGCCGGCCACGTTGGCCTCGCGCAGCGCCAGCCGGGCGGCGTAAATGGCATCATAGCCCACGTAACGGTATTGGCCCTCGAACGGTCCCACCAGGCCGATCTTGACCACGGGACGGGTCACGCGCACGACGGCGCAACTGCCAAGCCCCAGCATACACAGCACGATATAGAGGTAAAGGACGCGCGCATACCATCGTTGCATATGAACCGGTGTCTATTGCCCATAACAGCGGGTATAGTTGGCCAGGTGTTCCTCTTGGGTGACGGCAAACAGGTGGCTGCCGTCGTCAGCCTCGCAGTCCCGCATAAAGAACACAAATGACGTCTCGTCCGGGTTTAGCACCGCCTGGATGGCGCCCAGGCCGGGATTGGCGATGGGGCTGGGCGGCAGGCCAGGGTACAGGTAGGTGTTCCAGGGCGAGTTTACCCCGGTATAGTCGCTGACTGTGATCTGGGGCCACCAGTTGCCGGACTGGCCCAGCGCGTACTGGATGGTGGGGTCGGCGTCCAGCTTGATGCCCGCGTTCAAGCGGTTCAGGTAGACGCTGGCGATGGTGGGCTGCTCTGGCGCCAGCGCCGCCTCACGCTCTACGATAGAGGCCAATACGATGACCTCGTACATGGTGCGCCCCTGCTCAGCCGCCTGAGCGCGCATTGCGGGCGTTACCTTGGCGTCAAAGTTGTCCAACATGCGCGTGATCAGGTCGCGGGCGGTGGCCTCTTGGGGCAGGTGGTAGGTGTCGGGAAACAAATAGCCCTCCAGGGTGGCGTCGGGGGGACGATCTTGCAGAAAGGCGTAATCAAAGCCGTTAAAAGCCAGGGCCATGAATTCGTCCCGGTCGATACCGACCTGTCCGGCCATGTCCGCGATCTCTTGCAAGCGGCGTCCTTCGGGGACGGTCAGCACGATTTCGCCCGCGCGGCCGTACTGCATCGCATAAGCGATCTCGAACGGCGACAGGGTTTGGTTCAACACGTACTCGCCGGCCTCGATGGTCAATCCCTCTTCGATCACATAGTAGCGGAACAGGCGCGGGTCCCGGATCAGGCCCATCTCGTGCAACCGGTCCGCCACCTCGCGGCCGGTTTCGCCCGGCGCGACGACAAAGGTGACCGGCGTGTCGTCGTCACCGGCCGGCCTGGGCGAGTTGGTGTTGAGGTAGGCTTGACGGGCGGCGCTGTCCAGGTCGGACAGGTCCGAGCCTTGTAGCCCCAGGACGCGGTTGTAAACGATCCAACCGGCCACCGCGACCAGGGACAGTGTCGTGACAAAAACTAGCAGGCGCAAGATAAATCGTCGGTTCACGTGGCTGTTTTCTCCTTTTCCCGTGTTGGGTGTCACGCAGATTTAGAGGGCGTCCCCAGTTTCAGGGACATCCCCATTTTCAAGGGCGTCCCCAGGCCAGGGCGCGCGGGCGTCGAGGTAGGTCTGCAAAAAGACCGCGGCCGCCGTGGCATCGATCCTGGCGCGCGCTTTTTCGCGCTCCTTGCGTCGCCTGGACGAGATACGCTTGCCCTTGTTCTGCAGGATCTCTTGGGCGGTCTGTGAGGAGTAGCGCTCATCCCAAAATTCGATGGGGACGCTGAGCGTTTCTGACAGCCGTTCGGCGTAGCGCCGTGTCTGTTGCGCTTGTGGGCCTTCGGTCCCGTCCATGTTCAGGGGCAGCCCGACGATGACCCGTTCGGCCTGGTATTCGTCTACCAGGCTGGCGATGGCCGCAAAATCCTCTTCTCGTGAAGCGCGGATGAGGGTGGTCAACGGGCGGGCCAGCGTCTGAGTCGGGTCGCTGATCGCGACGCCGATGCGGCGCTCTCCTAAATCTAGAGATAGTAAACGTGACATTTGAATATTTCCAAGGATTTTCCAGGCCAGGCGGATTACGTGTCGGGAGCGCCCGAGAGGGCCTCGGTGCTGTCTTGTTCGACGATCTCGATGCGCCAGATGAGCCAGGGAAAGCGCCCCTCTGCCCACGTGGGCCAGATTTCAGCTTCCGGTGGCGCAGTGATGGGCAACTCGCCCCGCTGCCACGCCGCGTCGAGCAAGGCCATACCTTCCTGGAAGGGTTTGCCTTGTAGTTGGGTTTTGACGCGCTCGTACTCGGGGCGCGCCTCGACAATGCCTTCTGCCTCGACAAAGAAGGTGAGGGTGCCATCTCCGATGACGTTATCGCCCATCAGGCCGGGTTGGTAGCGCACGCCGATCAGTTCATAGCCGGCGAGCACGCGCCGCTCCAGGACGTGGCGCGCCAGGTTGTAGGCGTCGGCCAGGTCAACCACGACGCCGGTCACCGAGACGCGCATTTCCAGCTTGACAGACTCGGCCTCTTCGGTGCTAAAGCGGTCAAAGGTCTCGTGTAACACCTGGAACAAGCGCACCGAGCCTTGTACCAAATGTTCCCCTTGGCGCAGGCCGCCTTCTTCTTCTGGGCGTTCCAGCACCCGCTCATAGCCCTGCTCGCGTAGCTCGGCCAGCAACGTGCCACGCAAGGCTTCGCGGTCGGCTTGTGTGACGGCGCGCACCTGGCTCACGCCGCCGCCTTGGGTCGGTTCGGGGTTGGTAACCCGCACGGACAGCGCGGCTGCGCCCTCGACGCGGTTGACCTGCCCCGTGTTCACATTGCCCTGAGGGCCGGGTTCTAGTGCCTCAATGCCAATGGCGGCCTGACCCATAGGCGGAACCGTGACGTCACCGCTGGTGGCGAAACGCACCGGCGTGCCGGCCGAGGTGCGTACGATGGTCCCTTGGCCGACCGTGTATTCCTGGGCGCGTAGGTTGGAAAAGACGATGGCGCCGGTGGCGCGGCTGCTGGGCACGTCGCTGGTGCCGGTGGCCGCAGCGACGGCAGTGCCGCCAACTTCGGCCGAGACGCGTCGCCCGGCGATGCGCTGACCCTCAAAGTCGATCGTTTCCAGGCTTTGCTGTCCGGCAGACGGTACGACCACGGTGATGCGGGCGACGGCGGAAATATAGCGCCGGGCCGGCGTCACGGTCAGGCGGGCGCCGGGCACAATGGCGTAACCGGCCACCAGCGGCGAGAGCAGGCCCAAGACGAACACCAGCGTCATCAAGCCACGCTGCACCCAGCGCAACGCACGAGGGGCAAAGCGTCGACCCAGCAGTGCCAACAAAAAGACCAACAAACCCACCGCAGCGCCGCCGGCGGCGCCGATGAGCGCGTCCTGGCCCATCAGTTTGACGTCGATTTGGCTAAAAGTCACCAGGTCATAGATGAGGACCAGCAACACACCGGTGCTCATGCCCAACAGGATGTGCCCCGAGACCCGCGAGTTGCTGGGACGCAACGTTTCGGGGTCCGGCGCCTTGTCACGCCGGGATGGAGGTGACGGTGGCGCAGGGTGGCGCCAATGGCTGTGTTGCGCCCGCTCGATCGAGTTAAATGTGGGAATGCCCAGCTCGCGCGCGATGGCGCGTTGCTCGGGCTCTGGCGTTACCAGCGCGACCCCGACGTGACGTCGTGCCGCGTGACGACGCACGCGCAACAGGTCCAGGCGGTCGGTCAGGACCGGCGCGTCGAGCGGGACGACCAGGATTAGGCGTTTGGCCTCGGCCCAGTCCAACCGGTCCAGTACGCTGCTCAGGTCGTCTTGGGGGTGCAGGTAAAAGACACTGGTCTGGGGCGGCGGTTGTGTCTGCCGTAAAGGCAGTTTGTCAAAGAGTTGTTCAACCCGCGTCATTTTTGCTTGCCCAGCATCTCGCGTACCCGTTCAGGTGCGGTCCCCAGCGCCTCGTCCAGGCGGCTGGCATCCCGTCCGCCGGCCTGGGCCAGGTTGGGGCGGCCGCCGCCGCCGCCGCCGATGACTTGCGCCACGGCATTGACCAGCTTGCCGGCGTGCAATCCCTGCTTGACCAGGTCTGAGGTCACAGCCGCGACCAACTGGGGTCGTTCGTCAATGACGGCGCCCAAGATCACGACCCCGGACGGCTGCCGGTCGCGGAACCAGTCGGTCATCTCGCGCATCGTGTCGATCCCATCAACTTGCACCTGGGCGGTCAGCAGCGCTACACCGTTCACCGCCTGTACCTGGTCCAGCAGGCGCTCAAAGTCGTGATGGGCCAGTTGTTGCCGCAGGCGGTCGATCTCTTTATGGGCAGACTGGACTTTGCTCATCAGGGCCGCGACTTTGTCGTCCAGCTCTTCGGGCGGGCAGCCGAGTCGTTCGGCGGCTTTGCGCAGCACGTCCAGGCGTTGGGTGACCAGTTTTTGGGCCGCCCGCCCGGTCACCGCTTCGATGCGGCGTAGGCCGGCTCCGATGCTGCCCTCAGAGACGATGTGGAATTGCCCAATGTCGCCGGTTTGGTCCACGTGGGTGCCGCCGCACAACTCCTGGCTGTAGGGCTGTTCGGGGTCGCCGACGCGGATGACGCGGACCACGTCTCCGTACTTTTCGCCAAACAGGGCGATCACGCCGCTCTCTAGCGCCTGCTCGTAGGGTTCCTGGGTGATGTTGAGCGTATAGTTGTTCAGGATGGCATCGTTCACCATCTGGGTAATTTGCTCCAGCTCTTCTGGCGTCAACGGCAAAGAGTGCGTAAAGTCAAAGCGCAGGCGGTCAGGGGCGACCAGCGAGCCGGCTTGTTGCACGTGTTGGCCCAACGTCTCGCGTAGCCCTTTATGCAGCAGGTGGGTGGCGGTGTGGTTGCGCATGACGTCCAGACGACGCCCGGCGTCCGTCTGGACCCAGGCCGGGTCGCCTTCCTGGGGTGTGCCCTCTATGACCTGGCCCACGTGCAAAATCAACCCCGGCAGCGGTTTGCGCATGTCCGTCACCTGGATCTGCCAGGCGGACGATTCGCCGGATTCGTTGGACGTGATGCGGCCGGTGTCGCTGACCTGGCCGCCGGCCTCGACGTAAAAGGGCGTCTCGGGCAGCACTACTTCTACCGTGTCACCGGGTTGGGCGCTGGTGACGCGCTCGCCGTCCCGCATGAGCGCCAGCACCGACCCCTCGATCTGGAGCTTGTTATAGGGGTCGTGCTTGACGCCCGTGGCGCCCAGTAGGCCTTGTTCTTGGAGTTCTTCTAGCAGCTCGGCATAAGCGCTCAGCCCGGCGCCATACGTCTCACCAGGGCCGCCACTGCTGAGGTCGCGATGGGTCGCCAGGGCGGTTTGAAAGCCTGCCTTGTCTACGGCATAGCCTTTTTCGTTGACCACGTCGCGGGTGATCTCTAACGGCAAGCCATAGGTGGCGTATAGGTCAAAAGCTGCTTCCCCGGGCAGGGTCGTGGCGCCGCTGGGCAGTCCGGCCAGTAACTGGTCGAGCTGGGTCAGCCCCTGATCAAGGGTGTGCAAGAAGCGTTTCTCCTCTTGGGTGATGGTCTTGAGGATGTGCTCGCGCCGGTCGCGCAGCTCGCGATAATGGTGCCCCATGTGCTCGATGACGGCCTGGGCGACATCGGCCAGGAAGGGCGTGTTAAAGCCTATCTTGCGCCCAAAGCGCGCGGCACGGCGGATGATCATACGCAGCACATAGCCGCGCCCCGTGTTGCCCGGCAACACGCCGTCGCCGATGAGAAAGGCCGCCGCGCGGCTGTGGTCGGCGATGACGCGATAAGGGGTGGTGTGTGCCTGGGCCTCTTGGTCGCTGTGGCCCGCCAGCTCTTGGGTGCGGTGAATGATTGGCCCAAATAAATCCGTGTCATAATTGGACGCGCCCTCTTGCATGACCATGGTCACCCGCTCAAAACCCATCCCGGTGTCGACGTGTTGCGCCGGTAGGGGTTGCAGGTGGCCGTCGCCGGACGAGTTGTATTGGATAAAGACCAGGTTCCAGATTTCGAGAAAGCGTTGACAGTCCCCGTTCACCTGGCATTGGTGGTCCGGCACGCCGGCCATGTCACAATATTCGGGGCCACGGTCCAGGTGGATTTCGCTGCACGGGCCGCAGGGACCGACGTCGCCCATCTCCCAAAAGTTGTCTTTGCGGCCAAAGTAGAGGATGTGGCTGGGGTCGATGTTGGTCTCGCTCTTCCAATAGCCGGCCGCTTCCTCGTCGGTGGGGATGTTGCCTTTGTCGTCCTTGAACACTGAGGCGTAAAGGCGTTCGCCTGAAAAGCCCCACATCTCGGTCAGCAGTTCCCAGGCCCAGCCGATAGCCTCTTTTTTGTAATAGTCGCCAAAGGACCAGTTGCCCAGCATCTCGAACAAGGTGTGATGGTAGGGCGAAGGTCCGACGTCTTCCAGGTCGTTATGTTTGCCGCTGACGCGCATGCACTTTTGTGCGTCGGCCACCCGTGAGTGCGGGGGGGCACTCAGGCCCAGGAAATGGTCCTTGAACTGGTTCATGCCGGCGTTGGTGAACAATAGCGTCGGATCATCCGTCGGGATGAGCGACGCGCTGGGCACGATCAGGTGGTCTTTGCTTTGGAAAAAGTCCAAAAAACTCTGGCGAATTTCAGCACTACTCATTTTTTTCATCGGTCGCTTTTCTCCTCGAGGTTACACGTCCGGGCATTGTAGCCCAAAGGTCAGTCGCTGTCAACTTTAAGACCGCGGATTTTGCCCCCCTCTAACTCCCCCCGCTGGGGGGAGAACCGCGGACAGCGGCCTTTCCCGCGCCGGGGGGAGAACCACGGACAGCGGCCTTTCCCCCGCTGGGGGGAGAACCAGGGCCGTGCGGACAGCGGCCTTTCCCCCGCCGGGGGGAGAACCACGGACAGCGGCCTTTCCCCCGCTGGGGGGCTAACCAATGCTGTGCGGGCAGCGGCCTTTCCCCCGCTGGGGGGAGAACCAGGGCCGTGCGGACAGCGGCCTTTCCCCCGCTGGGGGGGAGAACCAGGGCCGTGCAGACACTGGCCTTTCCCCCGCTGGGGGGGAGAACCAGGGCCGTGCAGACACTGGCCTTCCCCCCGTTGGGGGGAATTG
>CAZSJU010000028.1:10618-12766 GCA_964607235.1 uncultured Anaerolineae bacterium
GGGGGGAGAACCAGGGCCGTGCAGACACTGGCCTTCCCCCCGTTGGGGGGAATTGAAGGGGGGGCAACCTGGCAAAGAGGCACCCGGCCTCCTGTTACATGGAAGCCGGGTGCCTTTGACCAGGTGCTAGGAAATCCTAGCGCTTTATGGACCTTTGAGCGTCAGCGGCAGGTAGACATGGTACCATATGACCATTGGAGGTTTAATATCGATGTTGTCATATCCCACCGCCTGGCCGCCGGCGTTGCGCGCCGTGACGGTGATGTACTGCATACCGCTGATGAACCAGGTAAAGCTGACGACGCTCGTCTGTCCGGCATTAGTGTCCGTCAAGGCCCGTGACGGCCCCGTGGTCTGCCAGACGTAGGTGAGGGGCAGCGCAACCGTGCCCGGTAGGGCCGTCGCCGTAAAGGTATAAGTGTTGCTCACCACACCGGTGGCTGGGCCAGCGATGGTGATGCTGCTCGGCTTGACGGCCGTCACCTCAAAGCTGAACTGGTCCGCCAACGCCATCCCGGTATCGGTATAGAGCGCGCCGTTGCTTAGCGTGACGGTGTAACGCTGACCGATGGCGAACGGCGCGTGGGCGATGGTGACGTGGCTACCATGGTCCGGGCCATCCGACCAGGTGGGCGTGATGGCCACCGTCGGCGCGATGTTGACGTTGATGCCTTGTACCGACCGCGGATAGTTGACCGTCAACGGCGCATAGTCGGGCGGCAGGTCCAACCGGCCATCCCAGCTCGGCTTGACGGGCCGCGCGATGGTGAGCACGTGGTCCTCGACCTCGCCAAAGCGGCTGTATCCCCGCGGGCTGGCGGGTTGGGTATCGGCATAGTTCAGCCGGAAACGCAGCCAGACCTGGGCCAGGTCACCGGCGCCAAACTGCACGTTGGCGCTGTTAAAGGGCTGGATGACGCCCAGGCTGCTCTGGCCGGCGGGCCAGGCGCCGCCGCCGGGATAGCCGGACCAGTTGACGATCCATTCGTTGGCGTCGTCCCAGTCGCCGTCGCTGTTCCAGTCGGCCCAGCCGTGTACGTTGACCGGGTTCCAGGCGCTATAGCGCGCGCTCCAGGGCGAGGAGACGGTGGGTGTAAAGATCAGCATACTGTTATACGGGTCCAGCGCCACGCCGTCGTCGTAACGCTCGGCGTCGACCTGGCGGCTGTCCCACTCGCCGTCACGCCACACGCCCAACCATTCATACCACCATATGCCGTGTATCGCGCCCTGGTTGCGCCGCAAGCTGTCATAGGGTCGGTCGGGTGCGTCGCCCATTTCAGGTGGGCCAAGGATGGGCGGCCAGCGCCACGGCCACCACGTCCAGCCGGACCAGGGCCACCACCACCACCACCAGCACCACCAGAAGCGGCCGCCCCACCACCAGGGCCACCACCAGCGGTGCCACCACCACCAGTAGCTAGGCCACCACCAGCAAGAAGACCACCACCACCAGGGCCACCACCAGTAGCCCCACCACCACCAGGGGTGCCACCAGGGCCACCACCACCATTTACCGAACCACCACCAGGGGTGCCAGCACCACCAGTGGCCCCACCAGTGCCAGCCCCACCACGCGCGCCAGTACCACCACGGCCACCAGGGGCGCAGCCCCCACGGCCAGAAGGGCCAGATCACCCAGGGGCGCACCCAGGCGCCGGGCCAGGGCCACAGGAAGGGCCAGGGCTGCGGCCAGGGCCAGCCCCAGGGGCGCGCCCACGGCCAGGGCCAGGGCCAGAAGCGAAAGACGGGCCGCCAGGGGTGGAACGGGCCAAAGGGCCAATAGAGCCAGGGCCAGGCTTTGACCAGGTAGGTGCCGAACCAGGAATCCCAGAACACGCCTCCGCCAAAGTGGATCAGCCCCAGCTCGGGCAACCACCAGGCGCCGCGTATGCGGATGGGATTGTAAAAGTAGGGATAACCGCTCAGGTCGTTCAGGTCAGTCCCATAGTGCGTGATCAACTCACCGGTCACCGGGTCGATCACGTGGCGCACGCGGCTGCGCCCGTCGTACAGGAACATGTGCCACCGACCCTCGCGCCACATGCTGAGCACGCCTTTGTCGTCCAGCACGTACTGGGCCAGCACGTCCCCGTTTTCGTCCAGTTCCAGATAGACGTCCTCACCGTCCCGCAGATAGTAACGCGC
>CAZSJU010000028.1:12866-17356 GCA_964607235.1 uncultured Anaerolineae bacterium
CGTTTTCGTCCAGTTCCAGATAGACGTCCTCACCGTCCCGCAGATAGTAACGCGCCTGACCGGTGTTGTCCACGACGCCGATCAGGTTGCCCAGCGGATCGTACAGCAAGCGGGTGTCCGGCCCGACCTGGGTGAGCCGCATGTCATTGTCGTAAGTGTAGGTCACGGTCTCACTGGCTTGGGCGGATTGGGCGGCTTGGGCTATAGCCAACGCGCCCAAGTCCGACTGGGGTGATGCCATAGCGCTTGAGCGCGTGGCGCCCGTGTTGAATTGGGCCTGGGTGCGCGCGCCCATCTGATTGTACGCAAAGCTGGCGTCACCGGCCTGTAACAGCCGGTTGTGGGCGTCATAGGTGTACTGGGTCTCGCTGACCGGAGTGTTGGCGCTCAAGCGATTGCCGACCGCGTCATATTCGAACGTGACCTCGCCCTGGGCGCCACCTTCGGACGTGACCAGCCGGTCCACCCCGTCGTACGTATAGGTATAGACCTCGCCGTGGTCTGTTTCGCCGGTGACGTTGCCCTGCCCGTCATAGGCATAGATATAGGTGTAGGGCAGCGTCACAGTACCGCTCAGTTGATGGCTGACGCCGGTCAGGTGGTTGCTCGCGTTGTAGGCATAGTCACTAGAGCTGCCATCGGGGTGGTTGGCGTAGGCTAGCCGACCGGCCTCATCGTACTGATAAGCGCTCAGCCCACCAGTCGGATCGGTCACCGACGTGATCCGGTTGAGGCTATCGTACGCGTATTGCACCGCGTAACCCCCTGGACCGAGAATCTGGGTCAGGTTGCCAGCCTCGGGTTCGCGCACCAGTTGCAAGGTGCGGGTGGTGGGCCAACTCGGCACCCACATATCGATCTGGGTGCGTTGGTCGATGGCGTCGTACTGGAAGGCCATATGCACGTCCGCGTTTGACGTCTGGATCAAGTTGCCGGCGCCGTCATAGCGATAGCTGTTGACTTTATACGGGTCCGTCGCGTCGGTGGCGTAATATTCGGCCTGCGTCATACGGCTCTTGGCGTCATAGGTGTATGCGGTGCGACGGCCATCAGCGTCGGTGCGCTCGGTCAGCCGCCCGACCCGGTCATACAGATAGCTCGTCGTCTGACCCAGACTGTCCGTCTGGTCGATGAGCCGGTCGAGATTGTCGTACTGGTAGGTCGTGGTGACGCCGTTGGCGTTGACCAGTTGCACCAGGTTGTCACGCCCGTCCCCGCTATACGTATAGTGCGTGCTGCCTCCCTGGGCATCGGTGACGGACATGAGCCGGTCGGCATCGTCGTACACATAGGCCGTGATATTCCCGGTCGGGTCTGCCGTGCTGATGGGCCGTCCCATCATGTCATAGTCGTTGTGCGACACGTATCCGCGGGCGTCGGTGATGAGGGTCGTGTTGCCAAACTCGTCATAGCCGTAGGCGGTGACCTGCCCGGCGTTGTCCGTCTGGCTCAAGAGTTGGCCGTGCTCGTCGTGTACATAGACCGTGGCGCTTTGGTCCTCGGTGTCCGCGGCCTGCGTTTCGGTCATCACCAGTCCATCGGGCGCTGTATAGTCATATTCGTACCGGGTGGTGACGCTCAGGCTGTTGGTGACCGAGAGGACGTTGCCATAGGTGGGATCCCCGCTGAAAAAGGTCTCATAGTAGGGCGGTTCCCACAGGAAGCGCTGGGTCGCGCCCAGGGCATTGACAATGTTGGCGGTGTTGCCCCACTCGTCGTATGCGTATTTTGTTTCGTGCGCGTTGGCGTCTACTTTGCGCTCCAACAACCACCAGTCGATGGGATGCCACCACCACCACTTGCCCCACCACCAGCCGCCATCGGGATGTGTGGGATCGGGGAACCAGTCACCCTCGTAGGTGACGTTGCCGTGCGCGTCATACTCGACGCGGGTGATTTGTCCCTCTCCGTCGGTAAACTCGACCGCGCCGATCGGGTTTTGTGCTAACTCGCTGAGATAAGCGCCCGACGGCGCATAGTCGAGGGTCAAAAAGACGTCAAAAAAGCTGTCATAGGTGACCGTGATGACCCGGCCCTCGGCGTCTGGGGCGTCGTAAGCGATCGCGTCGGCGTGACGCACGCCCGCCGGCTGCCGGATGTCGTCGTAGGCGATCAGGCGGTTCAGGTCGTCGTATTCATAAGTCAGCGCGGAAGTGCTCGGTCTTTCCGGATACGCGACGTCTACCAACAGACCACTGACGTCATCGTAGGTATAATCGATGGTTCGGCCCTCGGGCGCTTCCATGATCTGGATGATTTGTGGGCCAAGAGGACCGTCCTCGTATATGAACTGGAGAAAACGTTCGACTGCGGGAAAGGCCGGGTCAAAAATTTGGCACAGCGTCTCTGCGGAGCTGCCACATGTGCCATATTGCAAGATCACTGCGTTGTCGTGCCGGTCTCGAATTTCTAACAGCCTGCCCCGCTCATCAAAGGTTTGCACGGTGCCATTCTTGTAGCGCAACATGTATCCAAGGCCACCGGGTAGCGCTTGCAATTGGCGATAGAGGCCGGGTGGCGGTTGGTAGCAGGTCCCTTCACCATCAGGACAGGGCGCTGGTCCGGTATAGTGATGCAGCGCACCGTCGGCTTCCTGCACGGTCAGCGTCATCCCGCCGGTCTCGCTGATGACCTGGGTCTCGTAACTGTGCGTCCAGCCGGGCCCAAAGGCGCCGATCAAGTCGCCGTTGGCCGCGCCCAGGCTGTTGTAGCTGCGGGCCAGTTGTAAAGACAGCCCCCGGCCAGGGATAAAAAAGTCGCCGACGGTCAGGAAAAAGTTGCCGTTAAGCAGGTTGACCGAGCCGGCCAAGTGATGGCCGGGGTGGTTTTGGGGGTTGTCTGTGTCCCGTTGCGTCTGCCCATAGTTGCTGTTGCCTATGCCCAGCGGCACGCTGCGCACTGCGCGTGGGGCCGTGGGTGCCGGGGGTGAGGCGATCGTGACCGGCGGGACATCGTCCGGCGGTTCCGCCACGGCGGATGGCGCGACATCCGTGACCGGAATGACGATCCGTTCACTCGACGGGGGCGGTTGTGAGCCGGGGCCGACCGGGCCGGGCGGCGCCGAGGGGGGCGGTGTGAGCGCCTGGCTGATAGGCATGGCCAATTGGGTGATGAGGACGACGAGGGAAAGACTAGTTGAGAACAAACGTCGCACTCTCATAGTGGACTCCTTTCTTGTCGCAAATAAAAAAAGGCACTTGGACTGTTGATCCTTTGAGAGTTTGTCATTCACCTCCTTTCGCAGCAATTTTTAAATGTGTCATTGCGCGGAGCGTTTTTTTGCAGAGGTTTGGTTTTCGTATGCCTGAACTGGCAGATCGTCGAGACCGCTGTTTGGTAAACGGATGTAAAGGATGTTGCGCTCCCAAGTGAAACGGGATAGGTATAGTCTTGTCGCTTGGTTGGGTGGGTCCCAAGTTGCTTATAGTATAGCATAGGGCAATCGGGGCGTCTATAGGCCAAAAGTCATTCATGGCGCTTTATGGTATAATACACGTCGATCACACAAAAGGGGTGAACATATGGTGGTGACCAAGCGGATAGTGGGCCTGGCGTTGACGGCGTTGGGCTTGTTGGTGGCAATCGGGACGTTGGCGGCAGATTGGGTCGGCGTTGGCAAGTGGGACGGGTTGGGACCGGCCCAGCAGGTGGCCCTGTTGGGTGGCCTGGGGGTGTGTCTGGTGGGGTTGAGCTTGATCCCGTTGGGTGATAGGCCTGCTTGAGGGGGCGGACGTTGAACCAATCCGATGCTACAGACCGGCCGTTTCTGGAGCGGCTGAGCGGATACTTTAATGGGGGCCTGTTGGCCCTGACCTTTGCGGCGCTGCTCTTTTTATTTTTGGTATATGTCATTTACGCGGTGGCATTGTTTCGCTTTCCCTTTGATTATGATCAGGGGGAGGGGTTTGAATTGTGGGATGCGGCGCTGTTTAGCCGGGGGCAATGGATTTACCAGGACAATGAGACGTTCCCTTTTTATTCCTCCAACTATGCGCCGCTGTTTCCACTGTTGTTGGCGCCGTGGGTCAGGCTATTTGGCCCCAAGCTGTGGGTGGGACGGGTCTTTTCCTTTGCGACGACGCTGGTCATCGGTGGGACAATCTTTTGGATTGTGCGGCGCGAGACCCGCGACCGGGTCGTAGCCGCGCTGGCGGGGTTGACCTTTTTTGCCGCCAACATTGTCTATCAAATCGGCCCATTGTGTCGCTTGCACATGTTGATGGTGATGTTTGGCCTGTTGGGCGTCGCTTTCATGGCCCGGCTGGAGGACACGGCGCACGGCCGTGGTTCGGCGCCGCTCACCACAAGCGGTTCGGCGCCGCTCACCACAAGGCGTAACCTGTGGTTGGGGATGGCCTTTCTGCTGGCAGCGGGTTATACCAAACAGTTGGCTTTTGACGCGGTGGCGGCGGCTTTTCTGTTCTTTCTCCTGCGCCGGCCCAGGCAGGCATTGCTTTATGGCGCCGGTTTTGCCGCCGTCGTCGGCGTGA
>CAZSJU010000028.1:17456-19257 GCA_964607235.1 uncultured Anaerolineae bacterium
GTCTTATTATGATTCGATGGGCTATACCCAGTTGGGCCATTTGCCCACGGCGGCCGATGCCGAGGCCGGTCAAAAGATCGTGGACTGGGTGCGCGCCAGCCGTGAGGATGGGCCGGCCTGGAGCGAAGAGGCCATGTTTACCATTTGGGCGGATCAGGAACATGTGATCACCAATCCCACCCAGCTTTACAATCTGTGGAATATGGGTAAACTTGATGTGAGCGAGATGGTCGAGATGATTGATGCACGCCGTTTTGGCCTGGTCATCTTTCGTGCCCAGTTTTACCCGCCGCCGGTGCTGGAGGCCATCGGCCAAAACTATGATGTCGTGGATCACGTCGAGATGAATGGATTTTTATACGCGATCTTGAGGCCCAGACCGCGCTAGTGTGTGAGGAAAAAGAGATGTCCAACTCGGATCCTGATTTGGTCAATGCGTTGATTGAGCGTATGCAAAAGGGGACGGCGGATCAATTGGATGAACACATGCGGGACGCCGGCCAGATAAAGTCCGAAGAAGAGGCCGCCAGCCAGCGCCGGTTGGAAGAGATGTGGATGCACGAGCACGCGCGCCAACAGGCCATCACCCAAGCCCAATCTGAACAAAAACGCCAGGAGCAGATGCTGTTGCGCGGCGTGCTCATCGCTCTAGCGGTCTTGATCGTGGCCGCGGTCGTCCTGGTCATGCTGCTGGGTTGTGCTGGCCCAAGGTTGGCGTCAGGCAGCCTATCACCTTTCCTTTTCGCCTATGCCTGATTTGCCTATCACTGCGCCAGGCAAGATCACCGGTTACCGCGTGCAACTGCCGGTCTTTGAAGGACCGCTGGATTTGCTGTTGCATCTGATCCAGCGGGAGGAATTGGACATCACCCGCGTTTCCCTGGCGCGCGTCACCGACCAATACATGGAATACATGGCGGCCCTGGAAAAGCTGCGCGTCGACGACCTGGCCGACTTTGTGGTGGTGGCGGCCCGGCTATTACTGATAAAGTCCGAAGCGCTGTTGCCCCGCCCGCCTGCGCCGGTCTCTGAGGAAGAGCAAGACGTGGGCGACGAGTTGGTGCGGCGGCTCTTGATCTACAAGCAGTTCAAGCAAGTGGCCCAGAACTTGCAGGCGTGGCAGGCTCAGGAACGGCGTAGCTATGTCAGGCTGGCGCCGGCTCCGCACATTGAATCCAGGCTCGAACACCTGGAGCCGGTGTCGCTGGAGGCGTTATTGGCCGCGGCCCGCCGGGCTTTGGAAACGCGTCCTCCCTCCCCCTCTGCCGGAGATATAGTCGCACCCTTTCCCCTCACCATCGGCGACCAGATCGAGCTCGTCCGCCGCACGCTGGCGCGTCGGCCTCAAATCAGCTTTACCGGTCTCCTGACGGCGGGCTATTCTCGTCAAGAGATCGCGGTCACCTTGCTGGCCGTGTTGGAGCTGATCAAGCGACAAAAGATTAATGTGCGACAGGCGCGTATGTTTGGCGAGATCGTGATATTGCCCATCCCTTCTTTGCAGAAACCCAACTGAAACCAAACTGTAACCCGGCTCTAGATTCCCCCAAGATATAATACCGGCAAAGCTTTGTTCAACATTGGACACATACTGTCCGTTTTTGCTACCCCAAGGGCGGTTTTATGCTCCGGAGTGTGCAATGACTGGCAGTTGGTGCATTGCCGAGGTAGAAAGTGGGTAAAGGGCCGAGTCCTGATGGTTCGACGGGGCTCACCACAGGTGGTTCGACGGGGCTCACCACTGGGGCCTGCCGAAGGGCCGAGTTCTGATGGTTCGGCGGGGCTCACCACAGGTGGTTCG
>CAZSJU010000029.1:0-13946 GCA_964607235.1 uncultured Anaerolineae bacterium
CATGTTGGGGTGTTCCAACGCGACCATATGTCCTGCGCCTGGGACGCTGACCAGGCGCGCGTGAGGCAGCCCCTGAGCCAGTTGGACGCTATGGGCGTGCGGCGTCAGGCGATCGGCCGTGCCGGCGATGACCAGTGCCGGCGCCTCAATGTCGCCCAACTGCGCCCGGAGGTCGAACGCGCGGCAGGCGAGCAGGTCGCCATGCAGCACCGCCGGCGGCAGTTGGGCCATCGCCTGGCGGCTGAGCTGGACCAGCGCGGGGGGCACGTCGTCGGCCCAGGCGCGTCGCGTGAGGGTCTCGACGGCGTTCTGAAAATCATATGCCGCGCTGGCTAACAGTTCCGTCGCACCGGCCAGGTGAGCGCTGGTGCCAATGAGCACCAGGCCGGCTACCCTTGCCGGGTAGCGCAGCGCGGCCAGCTGCGCGATGGCGCCCCCCATCGAATGACCGACCCATACAGCGCGCGCCGTCTCGGTAGCGTCCAGCAGGCCGATCAGCGCGGTCGCGTAATCCGCAATATCTTTATAGCCCGAGCCGGCCGAGCGGCCATGCCCGGGCAGGTCGATGGTATAAACCATCGCACCGGGTAGACGGCGTAGCGCGGCCGGCCAGTGCAAGCGGCTGCCGCCCGCGCCGTGGATCAGGACGAGCGTCGGCCCGCCGGTGGTGCGATGGCCGGCCCGCGCGTAAAAAATTCTCTGTGCACCCACAGTGGCGTAAGGCATTTTTATCTATACCGGGCAGAACACACACGCCTGCGTGCTAGCGAATGCTTTCCCAGGCACGTAGGCGTGTGCATTTACTGCATGGCTGGCGTGGATACGTCAGCCGTTTATTTTGGATGTTCGTAGCGCAACACAGGATCGCGCGCCGCGGCGACCTCGTCCAAACGTCCCAGCGGTGTGGTGCGTGGCGCCTCGTGCAGCAGCTCGGGGTTCTCCCGGGCTTCTTGCACGATCTTGATCAAGGCTTGGGCAAAGGCGTCCAACGTGTCTTTGCTCTCAGTCTCTGTAGGCTCGATCATGAGCGCCTCGGGGACGATCAAGGGAAAATACACTGTAGGCGGATGAAAGCCAAAGTCCATCAGCCGCTTGGCCACGTCCATCGTGTGCACGCCGGCCTCTTGTACATCTTTGGGTGGACCGGCCAGGACAAACTCGTGCTTGCAAACCCGGTCATGGGAGACCGGATAGACATCTTTGAGCAGGGCGCGCAAATAGTTGGCGTTGAGCACCGCGTGCTCAGCCGCGCGACGTATCCCTGCGGCGCCCAGCATACGGATGTAGGTGTAGGCCCGCACGATCACGCCAAAGTTACCATAAAACGCTTTGACGCGGCCGATGCTGTGCTCCGGCATGTGCCAGATGTAGAACGGCGGCGCTTCGCCCTCGTCGCTGCCTGGCTCAATCGTGACGATGGGACCAGGCAGATAAGGGATCAGCTTTTCCACACATCCTACCGGACCAGAACCGGGTCCACCCCCGCCATGCGGCGTGCTAAAGGTCTTGTGTAGGTTATAGTGCAGCACGTCGATGCCCAGGTCTCCAGGCTTGGCGACGCCCATGATGGCGTTCATGTTGGCGCCGTCGCCATACAGCAGCCCACCATGTTCGTGGATGATGTCGGCAATTTGCTTGACGTTTTCTTCAAACAACCCCAGGGTGTTGGGGTTGGTCAGCATAATGCCGATGATCGTGTCGTCGCAGGCCGCCTTGAGGGCCTCCAGGTCCACGTTGCCCCGCTCATCTGAGGGGATTTCGACGACCTTTAAGCCGCTCATGCTGCTGGTAGCCGGGTTGGTGCCGTGGGCTGAGTCGGGGATCAGCATCTTGTTACGCTGCGTCTCTCCCTGATCTTGCAAGTACTTGCGGATCATGAGCACGCCCGTCATCTCGCCGTGGGCGCCAGCCGCCGGTTGTAGCGAGGCCCCGGCAAACCCGCCGATCTCGCTGAGCCATTCCTGGAGCGTGTACATCAAAAACATCGCGCCCTGGACCGTCTCAGGTTCCTGATAGGGATGCAGCCCGACAAACCCAGGTAGGCGGGCTACTTGTTCGTTAATCTTGGGATTGTATTTCATCGTACACGAGCCCAAGGGATAAAAGCCCTTGTCGATGCTGTGGTTCAGTTGCGAGAGCTTGAGGTAATGCCGCACGACGTCAAGCTCGTACACTTGGGGCAAGGGCAGGTCGTCGCGCAACAACGACTCGGGCGGCCGTGCGGCCGCCGGCACATCGCTCTCGGGGAGCACCACGCCACAGCGGCCCGGTGCGGAAAGATCGTAAATCAGTGGCTCGGTCATGAGGTCACCTCCTGCAACGCTGCCACAAGGTCGTCAATCTCTTCCCGAGTGTTGACCTCAGTCACGGCGATGAGCATATGGTCGGCCAGATGGGCATAATCGCGCCCCAAGTCATAGCCACCGATAATTTCCCAGTCTTCTAGTAGATACTGGTTGATCTCGTCCACAGGCGCCGGGCAGTGGACGACAAACTCTTTAAAGAACGGCTTGTCTTGCCATACCTGGTAACCTGTCAACGCGTCGATCTGTGAGGCTGCATAGTGAGCTTTGTCGTAGCACAGCCCGGCGATCTTGGACAGGCCACAACGGCCCAACGCGGCCATGTAGACGCTGGCTGCCAGGGCCAGCAAGCCCTGGTTGGTGCAGATGTTGCTGGTGGCTTTTTCGCGGCGGATGTGCTGCTCGCGGGTGGCCAGGGTCAACACATAACCCCGGCGGCCCTCGGTGTCCGTCGTCTCGCCCACCAGCCGCCCCGCCATACGGCGCACATATTTGTCGCGAGTGGCAAAAAAGCCCAGGTACGGCCCGCCAAAGTTCATGCCGGCACCCAGAGACTGGCCTTCGCCGACGACAATGTCAGCGCCCATCTCGGCGGGCGGTTTGAACATGCCCAGGCTGATGGGGTCTGTCACGACGACCAACAGCGCCTTGTGCGCGTGACACGTCTCGGCCAGGGCCGTCAGGTCTTCCATCTGGCCAAAAAAGTTGGGATTTTGCACGGCCAGCATGGCTGTGTCATCGTCGACCAGCGCCTGCAGCGCCGATATGTCGGCCTTGAGATTCTCATCTCCGGTGATAGTCAGGTCCATACCCTGGATATAGGTACGCACGACCGCGCGGTACTCGGGATGGATGGCCGGTGAGAGGATGATCTTTTGGCGCTTGCCACGATGGACGCTGTTGGCCATGATCGCTGCTTCGGCCAGAGCCGTGGCGCCATCATAGTGACTGGCGTTAGAAGTATCCATGCCGGTCAGGTCGCAGATCATGCTCTGGTACTCAAAGATGGCCTGCAACGTGCCCTGGCTGATCTCGGGCTGATAAGGTGTATAAGCGGTATAGAATTCCCCCCGCTGCAAGACATAGTCCACGACGCTGGGCACGTAATGATTATACGTCCCGGCCCCTAAAAAGCAGGCATATTGGGTCGTGTCAACGTTGGCGGCAGCTAGAGCGTTCAGTTCCCAGGACGCTTCCATCTCTGAGAGTGGTTCTGGGAGTTCCAGGTCCACATAGCGCGCGTCGCGGGGGATATCTTGAAAGAGGTCCGCGACTTGCTTGACGCCGATCTTGGCCAGCATTGCCTGGCGTTCGGCGTCCGTGTGAGGGAGAAAGCTCATCTAGCCTTCCTCCTCGGCGACAAGGGCTTCATAAGCTGCGGCATCTATCAGTTCATCAAACTCGTCGAGGTCGCTAGGCTTGACCTTGATCAGCCAGCCCGTGCCATAGGCATCTTGATTGATCTTTTCCGGCTCTTCTTCCAGGTCCAGGTTGACCTCGGTGATCTCGCCGCCGATGGGCATGTACACGTCCGAGGCGGCCTTGACCGACTCGACGACGCCAAAGCTGTCGCCCTTGTCAAAGCTGTCTCCGATCTCGGGCAGTTCTACGTACACAATATCCGAGAGTGATTCCTGGGCGTGGTCGCTGATGCCAATGGTCGCGACGTCGCCGTCCATACGGGCCCATTCGTGGGATTCCAGATAGCGCGCTTCTTGATCGATTTTCATGAGTTTACCTCCTATTTAACAAGTGGTTGTTGGGTGCGCAACGCGGATGCTACGCACTTTGGCATTTTACAATAGGCTATAGCTACTGTCAACACTCCTATAGTGAGACATTTTGAGATAGGTACGTGCTTTACGGGATCAGCACCACCTTGCCAAACTTTTCCCCGCTCTCGAGCAGCGCGTGCCCTTGCCGTCCCTCGCTCAAAGGCAAAATGCGGTCGACCGGCGCGTGGATCACCCCGCGCCACACCAGGTCCATCACCTCAATAAAGTCCTGCGGCGAGCCCATTGTGGAGCCGATGATACTAATCTGCTTGCCGAAAATGTAACGGATGTCCAGCTCTGTCTTGGGGCCGCTGGTGTTGCCTACGGTGACCAGGCGACCGCCGCGCGCCAGGGCGCGGATGCTCTTGTGGAACGTGGCCTGACCGACATTGTCCACGACGACGTCGACGCCCCGGCGGCCGGTCATCTTGCTGAGGGTTTTGTGCCAATCCGGATCTTTTTGATAGTTGAGCACCACGTCGGCGCCCAGCCCGGTCGCGCGGGCCATCTTGGCCTCGCTGCTGGTGAGCGCGTAAACGGTCGCCCCGGCCCATTTGGCCAACTGTAACGCGACACAGTTGACGCCCCCGCCAGCCCCGACGATCAACACGCTCTCACCGGCGCGCAAGTACGCGCGTTTGAACAGCATCCGGTAGGCGGTCAGACCGACCAGCAGCGGCGCTGCGGCCTGGGGATAGTCCCAAGCGTCCGGCATCTTGAGCAGGTTAGCCGCCGGCACCGCGACGCATTGGGCCGCGCCCCCCTGTGTTTGCTCGCCCATGACCTTGTAGTGCATGCCCATGCTCAGGCTGTGTTCGCCCCGCCGGGTGAATTCGTCCTCACCGGTGACGAGGCCGGGGTCCACGACGACGCGGTCGCCGGCCTGCCAACCGGTCACGCCTTGGCCCAGCTTTGTGACCACGCCGGCCACGTCGGAGCCGCCGATATGGGGCAAGTCGAGCTTGAGTCCCGGCCAGCCGCGGCGGACCCACACGTCCAGGTGATTCAGCGCGCAGGCTTTGACCTGGATCAGCACTTTTCCTTTTCCAGGGGTAGGGTTGGGCACGTCAGCGTACTGGAGCACGTCTAAATCGCCGTGCTCGTAGAAACAGAGTGCTTTCATATATTCGGCTCCTTTGTATGTCAGAGGCTAGAGCAACTACCTGGCGCCCAGAGCTGCAAGAGCCACCGGGTACACCAGATCGACCCACGCGGCGTACATCTGGCCCGATGGATGTAGCCCGTCGGGCGCCAACAGCGCGTCGTCGGCAGCGGCCTGGCGTGAGATGGGCGTGACGTCCACATAGCGCACGCCGGCTGCTTGCGCCGCTTGCCGGTTGATGGCATTAAAGGCGTCAATTTCAGCGCGGATCGCCGCCCGGTCGCGGCCCGCAGCAAAGGGCATGACGCCCCAGTCGGGGATGGACAACACAATGACGCGCGCCGGGTCGTCGCCCGCCAGCGCGCTGGCGCGCGCCAGCAGGCTCACGAACTCTTGGCGATACTCGGCCGGGCTCCGGCCCTGGTACTGGTTGTTGACGCCGATTTGCAAGGAGACCAGGTCATAGGCGTCGTCCAGGTCCGCCGCCATCACGGCGGCGGACAGTTGCGCCGTCGTCCAGCCGGTGGTCGCGACGATGGTGGGCGCGTCGAGGTCTAGCCCCTGCTCGCGCAAGCGCTGCGCCAACTGGACCGGCCAGCGCTGGGCAGGTGCAACGCGCTCACCGATGGTATAAGAGTCGCCCAGCGCCAAAAAGCGCAACGCGTTTCCCCCCTCAGCTTGCGCGCTGCACGCCGCCAACAACAAGCCCCCGATCAGCCCCCACAGCAAAAAGAATCTCACAGATGTCCTTTTGACGCCTGCCTGGCAAGACTGCAAAAGCCTGGCCCCCCTAGAGCGCGCGGGCCTCTGCGCGCGCGATGACTACTTTTTGGATCTCTTTGGTGCCTTCGTAAATCTCGGTGATCTTGGCGTCGCGGTAATAGCGCTCGATGGGCAAATCGGTGCTATAGCCCATGCCGGCGTGAATCTGCACGGCCTCGTTTGTCACCCACACGGCGGTCTCGGCAGCGAACAGCTTGGCCATGCTAGCCTCCACCGTATAGCGCGCGCCCGTCTTTTTGGCGCGCGTCTTGGCCCACGCGGCCTTGTAGACCAGCAGGCGGCTGGCCTCAATGCGGGTTTTCATGTCAGCGATCTTTTGCTGGATCATCTGGAACTGGATGATGGGCTGGCCAAAGGCCTCCCGCTCGACGGCATACGCCAGGCTGGCCTCGTACGCGGCCTGGGCGATGCCTACGGCCTGGGCCGCGATGCCGACCCGGCCCGCGTCCAACATCGCCAGGCCGATGTTAAAGCCTTTGCCTTCGGGGCCGAGACGGTTCTCGACCGGGCAGCGATAATCCTCGAAATATAGCTCGCAAGTCACCGAAGCGCGAATGCCCATCTTGGACTCTTTTTTGCCGCGCACGCAGCCGGTTTGCTCGGCCTCGATGATAAAGGCGCTGACGCCCCGGTAACGGGGTTTCGCGTCAGGGTCAGTCTGGGCGAACAGGATGACGTAATCGGCCACCGGTCCGCTGGTGATCCACGATTTGAGTCCGTTGATGACATAGTGGCTGCCGTCCTCTGACAGGACGGCCGTGGCGCGGATGTTGCCGGCATCCGAGCCGGACTGGGGCTCGGTCAACGCATAGGCGCCGACGGCCTCGCCGCTGGCCACGGGCACCAAATACTTTTGCTTTTGCTCCTCAGTGCCAAACTGAACCAGCCCCTGGCAAAAGAGCGAGTTGTTGACCGACATGATCGTGCCATGGGAGGCGTCCGCCTTGCAGATCTCTTCCAGCGCAATCACATAAGCCAGGGTGTCCATCTCGGCGCCGCCGTATTCTTCGGGCACCTCGATACCCATGAGCCCCTGCTCGCCCATTTGTCGGATGGTCTCTGCGGGGAATTCGCCCCTCTCGTCATACTCGGCGGCAATGGGCGCGATCTCGTTTTGGGCGAAATCTCGCGCCATCTTTTGGATCAATTTGTGTTCTTCAGTTAATGCAAAGTCCATTTCGCTTCTCCTCAATGTCGCCGGTGGATCATTCACCAGCCAGGGTTGCTCGAATAGGTCTAGGCTAATAGTCGTAAAATCCTCGTCCGGACTTGCGCCCCAGGTGACCCGCCAGCACCATCTGGCGCAGCAATGGCGGCGCCACAAAGCGCGGGTCCCTGAACTCTTTATATATGGCGTCGGCGATGAACAGGATGGTGTCCAGCCCGATAAAATCGGACAGTGTCAATGGTCCCATGGGATGGTTCAGGCCCAACTTGACCGCGGTGTCAATGTCCTCGCGGGATGCCATGCCGTTCTGCAGCATGGCCACCGCGTCGAGCAGGTAGGGGATCAATAGCCGGTTGACGATAAAACCCGGCATATCCCTGGCCAGCACCATCTGCTTGCCCAGAGACTCACCAAAGGCTCGCGCGGTCGTCAGCGTCTCCTTGCTGGTCTGAAAGGTACGCACGATTTCGAGCAGAGGCATCACCGGGACCGGGTTGAAAAAATGTAGCCCCAGCACCTGGTCCGGGCGACTGGTGGCCGAGGCGATTTCGGTGATGCATAACGAAGAGGTGTTGCTGGCCAGGATGGTTTCCGGTTTGCAAATCTGGTCCAGTTGGTCAAACAACTGTTGCTTGAGCGCCATATTCTCGATGGCGGCCTCGATGACCAGGTCGACGTCGGCCAGCGCTGTCAGGTCGGTCGTGCCCTGCACACACGCCAGAGCCGCGTCCATGTCTTCCTGGTCGAGCTTGCCCCGGGAGACGCCCTTGTGCATCGATTTTGTGACGCGGTCCAGGCCTTTTTGCAGGCACGCGGTGTCGATCTCGCGGACCACCACCGTGTATCCGGCGCGGGCACAGGTTTCGACAATGCCCGACCCCATCAAGCCACAACCGACGACGCCAACCTTTTCAATCGTCATAATATTTCCTCCTTGATGTGTCAAGTAAATGGCGGCGGATTCAAGCGTGGCCGTTGGTCGCTGCGGTGAGCGCCCGTCGGCCTACTAGGCGACTGGTTTTGGAAAGCGCTAAAAAGTGGAGCGATTGTTCGTTATCCGGTCTCGCCCAGTTTGGCAAAGATCGGGTTCAACCGTGCGTATGCCTGGTCCAGCATCTCGACGATCACGCGTGTATCGCCGATCACGGACATAAAGTTAGTGTCGGCCTTCCAACGGGGCACCACGTGCATATGGACGTGGTCGGCGATCCCTGCGCCGGCCGCCGTGCCCAGATTGACGCCCACGTTAAAACCTTGGGGAGCATAGGCCTCCCGCAGCGCTGCCAGGCAAAGGTTGACCGACAGCATCATCTCGGTAAGTGTTTGGGCGTCCAAATCTTCCAGGCTGGAAACGTGGGCATAGGGAATGATCAACAAGTGACCATTGCTGTACGGGTAGCGGTTCAGCGCGACGTAACAAGACTCGCCCCGGTGCAGGATTTGTTCCGGTTCGTTCGGACAGGTTGCCTTGTGACAAAAGACGCACCCTTTGGGTCGCTCGTGCTCACCTTGCAAATAGGGCATACGCCAGGGAGTCCAGAGTTTATTCATAGTTCCTCAATTCAGGGGCCAACTATTAAAGTATTCTACTCCAAATCACGCTGGGAGGCAATATTTACACGCGGATATTGTCCCCCCTGTCTCCCCTCAGTCCCCCCCCAGGGGGGAAGATCGCGCGCTTCCCCCCTATGGGGGACTGAGGGGGGGAGCAAAAGGTTTCCTAGCATGCAACGCATGTGTTATAATAGGATCAGCTTTTCAGTCAGATCGAGCCGCAGGAGTTTGAACCATGCCTCGACGGCGCACTTTGCCCGTGATCCTCACCCACGAAAACGCAGATTTCGACGCCATCGCGTCCCTGTTGGCGGCGTGGAAGATTTATCCGGACGCGACGCCAGTGCTGCCCCGGCGTGTCAACCGCAACGGGCGCACCTTTTTGGCGCTGTATGGCGGTGAATTGCCTATGGTGCGCCCTGAAGACCTGCCGCGCGCCAGCGTCGAGCGCGCAATCCTGGTGGATACCCAGAGCCTGACCACCGTCAAGGGCATGCAGCCCGACGTCTCGGTGCTGATCATCGATCACCATCCCCTGGCCCGCGAGTTGCCGGAGAACTGGACCTATCGTGGCGAAGAGTTGGGCGCGACGACGACAATGTTGGTCGAGCAGATCGCCGCTGCCGGCCAGGCAGTCAGCCCGCTGGAGGCCACGTTGATGCTATTGGGCATCTATGAGGACACCGGCTCGCTGTCTTATTTGAGCACCACCGCGCGCGACGCCCACGCGGTGGGCTGGTTGTTGGAGCGGGGGGCCAACCTGAGTGTGGCCAACGAGTACCTGCATCACCCGCTCGGCCCGCAGCAACAGCAACTCTACCACCAGTTGCGCGACTCGGTCGAGACTCTGACGGTCCACGGCTATGCTGTAGTCGTGGCCACGGCCAAGGCCGAGAGCTTTGACGAAGAGATCTCGACGCTGGCTCACAAGCTGCGTGATATGTTGGAGCCGTCGGCGCTGTTGGTGCTGGTTGCGCTACACGACTATGTGCAACTGGTGGCACGCAGCACGACGGACTCGATCGACGTCTCGGTCATAGCGCGGCATTTCGGCGGCGGGGGGCACGCCCGTGCCGCCGCCGCGCTGATCCGCGACCGCACGCTAGAGTCGGTGTGCGCCGAGATGGTGGCATTGTTGCCCAAAATCGTACAGCCGGCGGTGACGGTGGCGGACATTATGTCCTACGGCGTGCGCACGGTCGAGGCCGGACTGCCGATCGACACAGCCGCCGAGCGCATGGAGCGCACGGGCCACGAGGGCTATCCGGTGGTCCGTGCAGGAGAGGTCGTGGGCTTGTTGACGCGCCAGGCGGTGGACCGGGCGCGGCGCCATCACCTGGGCCAAAAGCCGGTAGCCGACGTGATGGACGCCGGACAGGCCTGGGTCACGCCGGACGACCCGGTGGAAAAGTTACAGGGATTGATGTTCGAGTATGGCTGGGGACAGATGCCCGTGGTCGAGGAGGATCAGGTCATCGGCATTGTGACCCGCACCGACCTGATCAAGTTGTGGAGCGCACCGGCCGAGACGTCGGCCGCCGTGCAAGAGATCAACGCGCGGCTGGAGGAGGCCCTGTCACCGCTGACGCTGGCGTTGGTGCACCGCATCGGCCAGGCCGCGGACCAGATGGGCTATTCGGTCTATTTTGTGGGCGGGTTGGTGCGCGACTTGTTGCTGGATATCCCCATCGTGGATATTGACCTGGTGGTCGAGGGGGACGCCATCGCGCTGGCGCGGCGCCTGCGGCGTCAGTTGGGCGGACGTGTGCGGGGGCATCAGCGCTTTGGCACGGCCAAATGGTTGATCGATCCAGAGACGGCGCCGGACCTGGTGGACGCGCTCGCCGCGTCGCTCCCGGATCAGGCGGCGGCTGTCCCGAATGGATTGCCGCCGGCCATCGACTTTGTGACGGCGCGCACCGAGTTTTACACGCACCCCACCGCGCTGCCCCAGGTAGAGCGCAGCTCGATCAAGCAGGACCTGCACCGGCGCGACTTTACCATCAACACCCTGGCCGTGCGGCTCGACCCGGACCGCTTTGGCGAATTGCTGGACTTTTACGGCGGCGAGGCGGACCTGCGCGCGGGCGTCATCCGCGTGTTGCACAGTTTGAGTTTTGTCGAGGACCCCACGCGCATCTTGCGCGCGGCGCGGCTGGAGGCGCGGTTAAATTTCAAGATCGAACTGCGCACCGAGCAGTTGATCGCCGACGCTGTGCCCCTGCTCGACCGCGTCAGCGGTGACCGCGTGCGGCACGAGTTGGTGCTGATCTTTCACGAGGCCGAACCTGAGCGGGCGCTGTGTCGCCTGCACGAGCTGGGCGCCCTGGAGGCCATCGTGCCAGGGCTGCGCTGCGACCGCTGGCTCAAAACCCGTTTCCGGCAATTGCGCCGCGCGGGCGACGACCCGGCCTGGGGGTTGGCGCAAGCGGGGATGAGGTTTAGTTACCTGGGATTGCTGCTTTACCGGCTGCTGCCCGCCAAGCTGCGGGCGATCAAAAAGCGGCTGCGTCTGGGGCGAGACGACGTCAAGCGTCTGAACGAGGTGCAGCAAATCCGGGAGCGGCTGCCTGCGTTGGCCGAGGCCGAACAGGCCAGCCAGATCTATCGCTTGTTGTCGCCTTTTTCCACCCAGGCCTTGTTGCTAGTGTGGGCGGCTGAGGCGCAAGTGCGGCCGCAGATTTATCGCTATCAGGCCGAGTTGCGCGACGTCGAGACGGCCCTCGACGGTCACTATTTGATCGAGCGGTATGGGCTCGATCCAGGCCCGCTCTTTGGCCGCCTGCTGAACCGGGTGCGCGATGCGCGACTCGACGGCCAGGTCACGACCCGGGCCGAGGAAGAAGCGTTGCTGGAACAGTTGTTGGACCAGATGGAACATACAGGAGGTGATAGCGTATGAACGGACGCGGTCCGTGGCAGACCAAGGTGATTGAGGGGGAACCCATTCAGGTGGACGGGCGAGAGCTGGTGCCCGTCGTAAAGGCACGTTCGGCCGTGCGGCGCGGCGTGACCTTTGGCACGCACAACGCCAGCGCGCACGGCGGTGGGATCGTGTGGCTCAAGCCGGTCGCGGTGATCGAACGCCGGCCGGACGGCAGCGAGCGCCGGGTCGCCATCCCCGACCTGACCGGGGAGGCCATCCGAGGCATGTTGATCGGCATCGCGGTATTGCCCGTGCTGTATCTCGTTGTGGCCGTCCTGGCGTCGTTGTGGCGCAAAACCCGCGCCTCGGTGGCCGAGGAATAGGTAAAGGAGAGAATCATGGAACTGGAAGACATTTTTAAAGCGATCGAAGATTTGCGGGAAAAAGGCAGCGTGCGGGCCGTGTACGGCGATCCGGTGACCTTGGGCGAAAAGACCATCATCCCGGTGGCCGACGTCAAGTACGGCTTTCGGCTGGGCTACGAGGAAGGCCCTGAGGAAGAAACGGAAGCGGACGGCCAGGCCAGCGGCGGCGTCTCGTCGCGGCCGGTGGCGGTGCTCGAGATCACGCCCGAGGGCGTGCAGGTTCAGCCGCTGATGGACGAGAACCGCATCGCCATGCTGGGCATGTTTACAGGCATCTGGTCGATTTTCTGGGTCGCCAAGTCCTTACTGGCGATTTTCAAGAGATAGGGAGATAGCCACAGAGGCACAGAGCACACAGAGTTTTTTTGTCTTTTCTCTGTGTCCTCTGTGCCTCCGTGGCAAATTCCATCGTGGGCACGGGGATCGCTTTTGAGGTGGGACCGCTGGTCGTGCATTGGTACGGCCTGCTGGTCGTGGCCGGGATCCTGGTCGCGGTTTTTGTCGCGCGGCGAGAAGCGCGGCGGCGCGGTGAGGACCCGGCGCACGTGTGGTCCGCAGCGTTGGGCTGCATCCTGCTGGGTTTCCTGGGCGCGCGGCTGTATCACGTGCTCTCGACGCCGGCCAATGGGGTGCGCGGGCTCTGGTTCTACCTAGAGAACCCCATCGCCGTGCTATGGATCTGGGACGGCGGGCTGGGCATATACGGCGCGCTGGCCGGCGGCGTCCTGGGGCTGTGGCTGTACGCGCGGCGTCACGGCCTGGACGTCTGGCGTTGGCTGGACATCGCCACGCCGGGGCTGATCCTGGCCCAGTCCATCGGGCGCTGGGCCAATTTCATCAACCAGGAGCTGTATGGCCCGCCGACGCGGCTACCCTGGGGACTGTACATCGATGCCGAGCACCGCATCCCGCGCTACAGTGACCTGGCGCGCTATCCCACCGACACGACCCGCTTTCATCCCACCTTCTTGTACGAGATGCTGTGGCTGTTGCTCACCTTTTGGCTGCTGCGCTGGATCGCGCGGCGTTGGGCCGGCCGCCTACGCGACGGGGACCTGTTCCTGGCCTACCTGATGCTGTACGGCCTGGGCCGGACCTGGCTGATGCAATGGTTCCGCCCCGAGGCCTGGCGCCTGGGCGACGGCCTGGCCGTGGGGACGCTGGTCGCGCTGGTGTTGGTGGTGGGGGTGGGGACGGTTTGGTGGGGGGGACGAGAAAGAAGAACCGCGGATTAGGGGGGCGCGGATCGGTCGTACGCCATTCAGTGGCTTCATCCATTCAGCGGTTCACCGCCCGATAGGCCAGATAACAAGTCAGGATGAGCCAGACGATCAACGCACCAACACCGACGACGGTGGCTAGGGTATTGCTGAGGCTTGCCGCCTGCTCGTAGCGGTCAGGGCTGTTGTCCAGGGTCAAGAGCAGATGATAGGAGAGGAACTTGGTCGCCCCTGTCATCACGGCTCCTACCACCAGCGCCGTGAGCCAGCCCGTCCACCCCAATTTCGACTCGCCGGGCAGCGGCACGTGGGCCTCGCGTGACCGCGTAGAAGGCACCCGTCGTGTCGCCGCTGTGATGACCTGGGGTGCTTGGATCAACGCTTCCCAATCGATATCTGGACGCAGTCGCCGGCCAACCTTTGCCAAGTCATCGAGACGCCCCCGGCGTGCTATATAAGCCACTAATTCTCGGGCTTTGTTCACCTTGCCCTCACCGGGCAG
This sequence comes from uncultured Anaerolineae bacterium, assembly GCA_964607235.1. Classification (GTDB taxonomy): domain Bacteria; phylum Chloroflexota; class Anaerolineae; order S140-20; family S140-20; genus CAZSJU01. The sequence goes on from CAZSJU010000029.1 coordinate 13,699, forward strand.
GTTGTCGTAATCCACGCGCAGGTCGAAACACAACGAGCGCAATTCCTGTTCGTCGAAGCGCCGATCCAGTTCGTGACGCAGTGGGTAAAGGTCTTTTTCCGCCATTTGGCCCCTCCTTCAGCTCTCTTCCACCGGCCAAGCGCGTGGCCGGCATCCCGCTGTCTTGTCCCGCTTGTTCATCGTCGCCTGACCTTAAACTGAATGTGCAATAAGGGCGTATGGTGTACCGTCGAGTATAGCACGGCTTG
>CAZSJU010000029.1:14046-19154 GCA_964607235.1 uncultured Anaerolineae bacterium
TAAACTGAATGTGCAATAAGGGCGTATGGTGTACCGTCGAGTATAGCACGGCTTGTGTTTCCACACAAACTTTGGGGCTGCCAGGCGAGCATCTCATTCCCTCTGGCGGAGACAGAGTTAGGGAAGCGGAAGATCCATACCTGAAATGGGACGCAGATTTTCGTGATACACGCAGATAAAACAAAAAGATCAGCGTGCATCAGCGAAAATCTGCGTCCCGAAAATTTTGCCAGCCGGTCGTGCGTCATTCAGTGGCCTCATCCGCTCAGTGTTTCAGTGATGCCACCTCAAAGCCCCTGAATCCGCGTCTCACCCCAACCCTCGCAGCACCGCGTTCATCTCTTCCAGATCGAACGCTTCAGGGTCGAACTCACTGCCGATCCACTCCTGGTATTCCTGGTGCTCCGGGTGCTCGGGGTCGCGGATGGCCTCCAGGAACATCACATAGCCCCATACGCCGCCCACGTCCTCCGGCGGGCAGGCGCGCTCGCCCGCCAGACACACAGTGGTGCTTTGCCCCGGTTCCAGCACCCTTTCCACCAGGAGGGTGTGCATCCAGCTATCACCCAGGTCATATTCGTAGCGGAACCTGAACCCCTCGCCCGGCACAATCTGGTGCAAGCGGACGCGCCGTTCATCCTGCACCTCAAAATCATAGTCGGGATGCGGTTCGCCATAGACGGTCGTCCCCACGGTGAACATGTGCAGGTGCGAGTCGGTCCAGCCCATCGCCACCTGGAGGATCAGGTGCAACCTTTCCAGGGTGACGTCCCCGGGCGCCAGGATCCGCCGCCAGATGGGCGGCGCGCTGGCCTCTAGCGTGACCTTGATCTGGTAAACTGGCGCGCCTGAGGCTTTCTTTTGGGGGTGCTTTGCCCTGGGATCTCGCAGCAAGGGCAGTTCTTGGGGGGGCACTAGCACGCGCAGGGCGCGCGCCTGTCCCGGTTCCCGGCTGATGAAGCCCTTTTCCGCCAGCCTGAGCACCATCTGGTGTACGCTGGGCGGGGACACGCGAAAGAAGCGCTGCATATCCGTCCGGGCCGGCGGCTCGCCGTGGATCACCGTATAGTTGTGGATAAAGGCCAGATATTGGCCTTGCTTCTCCGTATAATCGTAATCGGACATAGCCTTCTATCTCTAGTCTTCCTGTACAAAGGTAATACCCCGCTTTACCTTGTACTCGGCGTGAGTGGACCTGATGCGCCATTCCTCGACGCCCCGTTCGCGAATCACGGGCAGCATGATCAGGTTTTGGCGCGCCAGATCGTACTCGGGGTCAATTTCCAGGGCGCGTCGTAGGGCGTCCTCGGCTTCATCGTAGCGCCCCTGCATAATCATGCAGCCCGCGATGTTGGCCCAGGGCTGGGGCAAGACGTCTCCCATATCAATCACCTGGCGAAAAGCGACCTTGGCCTCCTCCCACGCGTTAGCTTGCATCAACGCTAACCCCTCCCTAAAGGTGTCCTGTTGCTGGATTAGTTGCTCCAGTGTAAAGTCCGGCCCCCGCTCGGCGATTTGCTCCTGGACGACCTCGCGTGTGAAATCCAACTCGTCCTGGTAGCGTTGGCGCAGATCTGAATTGTCCTCCAGTGCCACCGCCCGCTCTAAATCACGGACCGCTCGACCGGTGCGTAACAAGGTTTGGGATGTCACGGCGCGGTTGTATAGCGCTACGGCGTCATCGGGACGGGTTGCCAGGGTTTGGGAGAACGCCTCATAGGCCGCCTCAAACGCTTCCAACATACCCAACGCGTTGCCCAGCCGCAAATGGGCGTCGGCATAGGCGTCCGATCCTTTGGGGACATAGCGCAAGATGCGCCGGGCGGTCTGGGCAGCGCCTTGATAGTCTTGTTCAATTAATTGTCCCGCCGCCTGATCCAACCATTTATCCACTTGAGCGGGGTTGATCAACCAGCCTTTCGGTCTCTTTTTTGTCATATTTTTCTTCTCCTGCTGTGCTTGACGTTCATGTGCGTCATTTGTCGCTTGAAGTTTGATCCGGCGGATGGGTGTTGCCAGGACGCTCCTCATCCACGGCACGATGGGCGGCGGCCTTGAGCGCACGCCAGAATGTGACCACGTCATCTCCCAGGGTGGCGGCGCGTCGGTCGACGTAGGTTTCGTCAAAAGCCGCGCTCAGATCGGGATCGAGGCTCAGATATTGAAACACCAGTATCTCATAGATGTCGGCTTGGTGCTTGTGCGAATGGCCCTCGGCCCAGGCCATCAATTTGCCCACGATCACGTCCTGTGCAAGCGCACACCACACGCTGAACGGCTCGCTGCTTGGGGTTTCGATGCGTTGTCGCACGCGGTGTTCGAACGCCGGGCGGTAGCGCGAGGCCATCGTGAGCGGCACCAGGTCCGCCTTTTCGCCGCGCGAGGTATCAATGATGTTAAACATGATGCCATGCTTGATCGCATCGCGCATCTGCACCGGATCGGCATAGTAGCGCGGCGGGGGATAGGCCTCTACCAGGGATTCGATGTGCGCGTCGTCGAGTTCGACGACGATGTCAATGTCATACGTGACGCGGGTCACGCCGTAAACGGTGCCTGCAAAGGCCCCGATAATCATATACGGCGCGTTAATCGATTCCAAGGTGTGCAGGATGTCAAAGAACAGACTCAAATCGGGATCGCGTTTCTTGGGCACGTTCCAGTTCCTCCAAGAGCTTTAGGTTGAGCGCCGCCGGGTCCAGGTCGAGGTAGCGACGGCGCAGCCGGCCCCGGATCAGGCCCACGGCCAGTTCGCGGGCGTTGAGCATCAGGCGGATGCGCCCGCCGGGTGTCAATTTCGCCAGCATGTGCATGCGCTCCAGGTCGATCGGGTCCAGGTCAAGTTCGGTCGGCATCGTTTATCCTTCCTCCCCCTGATCCCCAAACTGCGTGTGATACAATTGCGCGTACACGCCCTCCTGTGCCAGCAGCGTTTCGTGGGTGCCTTGTTCCACCAGTCGCCCTTCATCCATCACCAGGATCAAGTCGGCCGAGAGGATCGTGCTCAGGCGGTGGGCGATGACCAGGCTGGTGCGGCTCTGCATCACCCGTTCCAGTGCGCTCTGGATCAGGGCCTCGCTTTGGGAGTCCAGGTGGCTGGTGGCTTCGTCCAGGATCAGCACGCGCGGGTCCTTGAGGATGACGCGCGCGATGGCCACGCGCTGCTTTTCGCCGCCCGAGAGACGGTACCCGCGCTCGCCGACCACAGTGTCATAGCCCTGGGGCAGATCGGCGATAAAGTCGTGAATGTTGGCCGCGCGGCAGGCAGCCTCCAACTCGCCCGGAGTCGCGTCGGGCCGGGCGTACTGCAGGTTGACGCGCAGCGTGTCGTGGAACAGGTAGGTCTCCTGGGTGACCATGCCAATGTTGGCCGCCAGCGAGGCCAGCATGATCTCGCGCAGGTCGTGGCCGTCCAGCGTGATGTGGCCTTCGGTGGGGTCGTACAGCCGTGGCAGCAGGTAGGTGATGGTGGTCTTGCCGGCGCCGCTGGGGCCGACCAGCGCCACCAGTTGCCCCGGCTGCATCTCAAAGCTCACGTCGCGCAGCGCCCAGCGCAGTTCCCCCACCTCGGCCGCTGCTTTGCCCTCTCCTCCCGCCGTTCCGCTTTTGGCCAGCACGCCCGCCGCGGCCGCGTGCCGCCCCCAGCCAAAGCGCGGGACGTCTTCCAGTCCCACCATCGGGGCGGCGTCCTCGTCTCCGACGGCCAGGTAGCTGAACGAGACCCCTTGAAAGCGCACGTGGCCGCGCGCGCGGCCCAGCGCGATGGCCCCTGGCCGATCCGTGATTTCGAGCGGCAGGTCCAGTACCTCGAACACGCGCTCAAAGCTGACCATGCTGGTGGCAAACTCGACGCGCGCGTTGGTCAGCGCCGTCAGCGGGCCATACAGTTGGGTCAGGTAAGTGCTGAAAGCGATGATGGTGCCGATGGTGAACGCCCCGCGCAGCACCAGATGGCCACCGACCCAAAAGATCAGCGCCGTGCCCACCGCGCTGGTCAATCTCAATCCCATAAAGAACCAACGCCCTACCAGCGCGCGGCGCACGCCGATGTCCCGCACGTGGGCGGCCTGTTGGGCAAAGTCCCGCGCTTCGTCCGGCTCGCGCCCAAAGATCTTGACCAACAGCGCGCCGCTGACGTTGAGCGTCTCATTCATCTGGGCGTTCATCTCGGCATTGTATTCCATCCCCTGGCGGGCGATGCGCCGCAGCACGCGCCCCACCCGGCGCGCCGGCAGGATGAACAGGGGCAGAATGGTGATACCCAACAGTGTCAGCCGCCACTCTAGCGAGAGCATGATGACCAGCGTGCTGACCAGCGCGATGACGTTGGTGATAATGTTAATCAGCGTGCTGGTCACGGCCCGTTGCGCGCCAATCACGTCGTTGTTGAGCCGCGACATCATCTCACCCGTGCGCGTGTGGGTGAAAAAACGCAGGCTCATGCGTTGCATGTGGTTATACAGCGCGCAGCGCAGATCATAGATAATGCCCTCGCCGATACGGGCGCTGAGATAGCGTTCTGCCACGCCGAGCAGTCCCACCAGCACGGGGATGCCGATCACGCCCAGCGCCAGCAGGTTCAGGCGCGCCGTGTCTCGCTGGGGCAGCGCGTGGTCCAGCAAGTCGCGATACAACAATGGGGGCACCAGGTTGAACAGTGAGATCAGCAAGATCAGGCCGATCAGCAAGGCTGCCTGGCCCCAGTAGGGCCGTGCATAGACTGCCACCCGCCGCAGCAGCGATCGGCTGACCGCCGGCCAGTCACGTTCTTCGTCGTACCGGATATAGGCGCCCCATCCACTGGAGTGAAATCCCATAATAGCTCCTTATTTGTCACGCTTTGCCCCCCTCAGTCCCCCCCAATGGGGGGGAAGCTAGCGACGCCGCCGCGCGCCACGTGTTCTCGCCCAATGGGGGGAAGCTAGCGACGCCGCGCGCGCCACGTGTTCTCCCCCCAGCGGGGGGAGTTAGAGGGGGGGTAAAACGTTCTTATCACTTTTTAGGAATGACGATCCACAAGATCAGGTAAGGCACAAGGCCCGGCAAGCCGCCCGGCAATAGCAAGATGATGAGCAGCAGGCGGAACCAGAACACATGGAGGCCGGTGA
>CAZSJU010000030.1:0-13165 GCA_964607235.1 uncultured Anaerolineae bacterium
GAATCGTTGGAGAAACGACGATTGTCGCCCATCACAAAGACGTGTAAAGGCGGTATGATTTGCTCTGATATATCGCGCCCCCCCGGATTAAGGATATAGGGCTCTTGGATGGGTTCGTCGTTGATCAAGATCTGTCCATTCTTGCTATAGATCTTTTCACCGGGTAGCCCGATCACGCGCTTGATGAGCAGGTCCGGGCCGGCTTTGGGCAAGTCAATCACGACAATGTCCCCCCGGCGCGGCCCGTGGAAGCGATAGGAGACTTTTTCCACCACCAGGCGCTGGTCTGTGTGCAGGTTGGGTTCCATGCTTTGACCCAACACCTGGGTGGCTTGGGCCAAAAAGAGGTTGATACCGATGGCGATGACCAGGGCCGGAACCACTGTCTCCAACAAGGCCCGCACTGCATCAAGAGGCCCCTGCCACCAATGGGATGGGGATGGCGTGCTGGCTGGGGAGACGTCGAGCGTCTCCCCTCTGACGTCAGTCAGTGTCCCTTGGGGCATAGCCAGGGAGTCAGCGCCGCGCCCAGCCTGCGCGGCGCTGTTTTCAATGCTGTTTTGAGGGTCTAAAAGTTCGTCCATAGTTATGAACGGTACTTTGCTAGTGGTTACCGGCGCGAGCGACGGTCGCCTCTACCACCACGACCGCCACTACTGCCACCACGTCTGGGCTGGTCGTGCTGTTGCGCTTCTTCCAGCGTCCAGCCTTCGAGGACAGCCTGGCGTGAGAGGCGGATCTTGCCGTCAGGGCCTATGTTGGTCACCATCACCATGATCTCGTCGCCCACCTTTACCACGTCTTCGACGGTGGGGACCTTGAAATCTGCCAACTGGGAGATGTGCACCATCCCGTCAGTGCCCGGCAAAATCTCGACAAAGGCGCCAAAGTTGGTGGTGCGTACCACCTTGCCGGTATAGATTTCGCCCAGTTCCGCTTCCTCGATCAGCGCTTCGATGCGTGCCAGGGCCTTTTCGGCCGCCGGCCCTGCGACCGCGGCGATATAGACAGTGCCGTCGTCCTCGATGTCGATCTTGACGTCGCATTCATCCTGGATGGCCCGAATGGTCTTGCCACCGGAGCCAATGATCTTGCCGATCTTTTCGGGATCGACTTGAAGCGTGGTCATACGCGGCGCATAGGGCGAGAGTTCAGCCCGCGGCTCGGGTATGGCTTCCAGGATCGTGTCGATGATCTTGAGACGGGCTGCGTGTGCTTGCTCCAGGGCCTGCTCTAGCAATTCATAGCTGATGCCCTTGATTTTGATGTCCATCTGCAAGGCGGTGATGCCTTGGACTGTCCCGGCGACCTTGAAATCCATGTCGCCCAGGTGGTCTTCCATCCCCTGAATGTCGGTGAGGACGATAGAGCGTTGGCCATCCGTCACCAGGCCCATCGCGATGCCGCCCACCGGTCGTTTGATGGGCACGCCGGTGTCCATCAACGCCAGGGTACTGCCGCACACGCTGGCCATAGAGGTGCTGCCATTGGAAGAGAGCGCCTCAGAGACCAGACGTAAGGTGTAGGGAAATTCCTCTTCGGCGGGAATCATGGGATACAACGCGGCTTCGGCCAGAGCGCCATGCCCGATTTCGCGGCGCTTGGGTCCCCGGAGGAACCAGGTTTCGCCGGTAGAGTAGGGCGGAAAGTTATAGTGGTGGATGTAGCGCTTGCTGTCTTCGGGATAGAGCCCGTCCAGCATTTGCTCTTCGCGCAGGGTGCCCAGGGTGGCGATGGTGAGCACCTGCGTCTCGCCACGTTGGAACAGCCCAGAACCGTGGGCGCGGGGCGAGAGTCTGACTTGGGCTGAGAGCGGGCGAATCTCGACCGGACCTCGCCCGTCAGGACGGACATTTTCTTCCAGGATGCGCTTGCGCACCTCTGCTTTGTGAACGTCATTAAAGATCGCGCGTACATCTTGGAGCGCGATATCGGCCTCGGCTTGCTCAGCGAACGTGTCGACGATTTCGTTGCGCAGTTCGTCGATGAGCTTGCTGTGCGACGCTTTGTCCAACGGGGTGGCTTGGACCACGGCCTGCGCCAGTCGGTCGCCGATGAAAGCGGTGACTTTGTGGCGGAGCGTCTCGTCTATGCTAAAGGTGGTATAGTCAGACTTGGGTTTGCCGACCTCGTCGCGCATTTGCTGCTGGAGTGCGATCAGGGGCTGCATCGCCTCGTGTCCCAGCTCGAGCGCTTTGATAAGAGTGGCCTCTGAAACCTCATTAGCGCCAGCCTCCACCATGATGATGGCTTCGGCCGTGCCCGCCATACGCAGGTCGAGCAAGCTATCCTCGATCTCGGGGATGGTAGGATTGATGATCAACTCGTCGTCAATGAGACCTACCCGTACCGCCGCGATAGGGCCTTCCCAAGGGATGTTGGAAATCGTCAGCGCCGCCGAGGCGCCAACGACGCCCAGGATGTCGATATTGTGCACCTGGTCGTGAGAGAGGGCGGTGAGGATGATTTGGACCTCGTTACGCATATCTTTGGGAAAGAGTGGGCGTAGCGGCCGGTCCGTCAGGCGGTCGATGAGAATGGCGCTCTCGGTGGGGCGCCCCTCGCGCCGGAAGAAACTACCAGGGATGCGCCCGGCAGCGTACAGACGCTCTTCATAGTCCACGCTCAGGGGAAAAAAATCGATCCCTTCGCGGGGGTGCTTGGACATGGTGGCTGTGGCCAATAGCATCGTATCGCCTTGGCGCATAACGACGGCGCCGCCAGCCTGTCCGGCCAGCTCGCCCGTCTCGATCGTGATCGGCTTGCCGCCGACCATTGTTGTATATACTTTTTTCATTGGATCCTCCATTTATTTGAGCCCCAGATGGGGAGAAGGGTGTGAGAAATTGGAGGATGGAAGGTCAGAGGTTAGAGACTGTCGAGTAATCGTTCGCTACTCTGCACTCTCCAATCTCCAACCTTCTATCCCCTTTTTAAACGTTACCCCTCGCCCCGGCCAAGGCATCCAGTTGTTAAAGACAAGCGAGTAGATGAGCAATCTGCTGCACATCTACTCGCCCTATTGACAGTTCCTTGGTATTATCTGCGCAGGCCGAGTTGTTCAAGAACCTCTTGATAGCGATCAGGGTTCTTGCGACTGAGATAAGTCAGGTGGCGCCGACGTTGGCCTACCAACTTTAATAACCCGCGGCGCGAGTGCTCATCGTGCTTGTGTGCTTTCAGGTGCTCGGTAAGTTGTTTGATTCGGGTGGTCAGTAAAGCAATTTGCACCTCCGGTGAACCCGTGTCGGTAGGGTGCCGGTTAAAATCCTTGATTACACTTTCTTTTTCAACTCTAGACAACGCCACTTTTCATACTCCTTTCAACCTTAGGACCGGCGCACCATGCCGGCCGGTCCCTGATCCGCGTTATATTTTACCACAAAATGGCCTTGGGAGCAAATCGGACGCGTCCCAAGGGGAAAAAAGAGCGCCCAGCCTGTCGGGCGTTTGACGTCTCTTTGAGTCATGGGTAGAATGAGGGCAGCGTATGGAGGCTGTTGGATGTCAGCTATTATTACTTTAACCACCGATTTTGGTGACGCGGACGGTTACGTGGGCGCGATGAAAGGCGTTATCTTGAGTCTGGCACCGCATGCCACCGTGATAGATATCAGCCACGCGGTGCCGGCGCAGCAGGTGCGTCATGCGGCGCGGGTATTGGCGACGGCGGCTCCCTTTTTCCCGCCAGGGACGATCCACGTGGCGGTGGTTGACCCCGGTGTGGGCAGCCAGCGGCGCGGCATCGCCTTGCAGACGCCGACGGCTATGTTTGTTGGTCCCGATAATGGCCTGTTTAGCCCCTTTTTACGCGCGGGGATCGCTTGTGTGGCGCTGACCAACCCGGCCGCGCATCATCATCCTGTGAGTGCTACCTTTCATGGTCGCGACATCTTTGCACCGGTCGCCGCTCACCTGTCCAATGATATGCCATTGGCGGCGCTAGGGCCGGCGGTGGACGACCCGGTGATGTGGTCTGAGCCCCAGCCGCAACGGTTGCCGGGGGGACGGTTGCGCGCTCAAGTGATATACGTGGACCGTTTCGGCAACCTGGTCACGAACGTGGGGCCGCTGTCCGGCGGGGGAGACGTGCGGGTGCGGATTGGCGGCACAGCGCTGCTTGTGCGTCGCACGTACGCCAATGTGGAACCGGGAGAGTTGGTGGCGTTGATCGGCAGCAGTGGCTATCTAGAGATCGCGGTGCGCGATGGTAGCGCGGCGGAGCGGCTGGGGATGGACGTCGGGGCGCCGGTCGAGATACAGGGGGGTGAGGATGCGCTGGACGACCTGGATACGGGGACACCTGTTGCTGATCATTGACAGACTGTTCGGTACCCACTTGTTGGATCGGGAGCTGGCGCGCTATCAGGTGCGGATCGATGCGTTGGTCGAACGCGTGGACGTGGTGAGCCAAGAGATAGACACGTTAGCCGAGGCGCTGGCGGCCTACCGGCTGACGTTATGCCTGATCGAGCTCCAGATCCGCAGCGAGCGGGCTGACCTGGACGATTGGCTGTGTTTTGCGCCTGGGGCTGACGACGAGCTTGAAGATGAGGGACTCTTGGACAGTGTCATCGACTGCCTGGTCAAGCCCCGCTTGGCAACCGTAGATGTAGAACCTATGGGTGAGGGGCGATATCTTTATCGCGTCCATCCTGATTGGAGCGCGATTCAGGCGCGCCTGAAAGGGACCCAGCCCCCCAGTGAGTTGCTGGCCTGGCTGGATACCCAAGCCGCGTAAGGTCATCCTCGCGCGACACATATAGATTAGGAGAATCCTATGGAGCAATTTATCATTAATGGTGGAAAGGCACTCTGCGGGACGGTAGTGCCTAGTGGAAACAAGAACGCGGCTTTGCCAATGTTGGCGGCCTGTTTACTGACGGATGAGCCGGTGATCTTGCATAACCTGCCGATGATTGGCGACGTAGGCACGATGGTCGACCTGCTGCGTGATATCGGTGTGGAGGTCCAAGACGACGAAAGCGGCACGTTGGTACTACGGGCGTGCCACGTCGAGTCGGCGCAGCTAGAGACGTCACTCTTTCGGCGCATTCGTGGTTCTATCTTGTTGGCCGGGCCAATGTTGTCGCGTTTTGGGACGGTTGGCTTGCCGTGGCCTGGCGGCGACTTGATCGGGCGGCGACGGGTGGACACGCACATGCTGGCTTTTCAGGCGCTGGGGGCCGAGATGTCGTTGGGCGAAAAGTTTTGCTTGCGAGCCAAGACGTTAAAAGGCACAGATATCCTGTTGGATCAAGCCAGTGTGACCGGCACAGAGAACGCGATTATGGCGGCGGCGTTGGCGCGCGGCACGACCATTTTGCGTAACGCGGCCTGCGAACCGCACGTGCAGCAATTGTGCGAGTTGATCAACTGTATGGGGGGACACATTGAGGGGATTGGCTCTAATACCCTCGTCATCCACGGCGTGGACCGTCTCGGTGGGGCCGAGTTTAGCATTGGCTCTGACTTTATGGAGATCGGCAGCTTTATTGGCCTGGCCGCCGTCACCGGGGGAGAGATCTTGATCAAGAACGCTGTACCGCAGCACATGCGCATGATTGCCATGGTGTACGAGCGGTTGGGCGTGCACATTGAGATCCAGGGGGACGATATCCTTGTGCCCCGGGGACAGTTGCTAGAGGTGCTGCCGGACCTGGGGAACGCGATCCCGGAAATCGCTGATATGCCCTGGCCGGCGTTTCCACCGGACCTGATGAGCGTGGCCCTGGTTGTGGCGACCCAGGCCAAAGGGATGGTGCTGTTTCACGAAAAGATGTTCGAGAGTCGCATGTATTTCGTGGACAAGCTCATCGGCATGGGCGCTCGGATTATCTTGTGCGACCCGCATCGGGCGGTGGTGCAAGGTCCGGCCCGCCTCAGTGGGGACGAGCTGGTGAGCCCTGATATTCGGGCCGGGATGGCTTTGCTGATCGCTGCGTTATGTGCGCAGGGGCAAAGCGTCATCCGCAACATTGCGCAAATCGACCGCGGGCATGAGCGGATCGAAGAAAAGTTGCGCGCTTTGGGGGCTGATATTGAGCGGGTCACGCGGGACTAGTCGAGGCTGAAAAACTGGCGCCGGCCCTGACGGTCGATGCGATGCACCTAAATAGTTTGGGTTGTTAGGTTGCGGTCAAGTTGACGGTTAGGGCGCTCTACGGTATAATCCTCTGATGTGTCTGTCAATAATGAAATAGGAGGATGGTACATATCATGTCCACAAAGCGGACTTATCAACCCAAAAAGAGACGACGTGCGCGGGTGCATGGTTTCCGGGCGCGTATGAAGACCCATGGCGGGCGCAAGGTAATTCAGTCGCGCCGCCGCAAGGGGCGCCACAGCCTGGCGCCTTCTGCACGCCACGTCAAAAAAGTTAACTGGAAATCCTAGGGCTAGAGTGGGGATTCCGCGCGCTCACCGATTGCGGCGCAGCCGTGACCTGGCGCGGGTACGGACGCAAGGACGTTCCTGGGCCAATCACTGGCTAGTCTTGATCGCTTTACCGAACGCGTTGGACCGTGTACGCGTGGGCGTGACGGCAAGCCGTCGCGTGGGCGGTGCGGTCGTCCGAGTTCGAGCCCGGCGGTTGATTCGAGAGGCAGTGCGCCCCTGGATCAACTGTATTTCTGGCAGTTGGGATCTGGTTTTTATCGCCCGTAGCGCGTTGGCCGGTGCTTCTTTTCACGAGGTAGAGCGGGCGGCGGCTCAATTGTTACAGCGGGCAGGTTTGGTTTCAGAGGCAGAATGATAAAGTGGTTGGGGTTGGGCATCATACGGTTATACCAGTTGACGCTGGGACGTGTGTTGCCTCCTAGCTGCCGTTTTACACCAAGCTGTTCTCAGTATGGCTATAAAGCTATCAGTAAATATGGGTTGTTGCGAGGAGGGTGGTTGGCTATCAAGCGCGTCGCTCGTTGCCATCCCTGGAATCCTGGCGGCTATGATCCTGTGCCTTAGGTTTAGGAGGCAACGTTGAAACAACAAATATGGGGACGGCGTCTGGCCTTCCTTTTTCTCCTCATCTCCCTGACTTTACTCGCGGGTTGTGGGGGACAGCTACCGGCCGTCAGTTGGTTTGGCATCGCCGTCAGCGATGAGGCAGCCTATTTGGCTGCTAATGAGCAAGTGATCGCGATTAACATCGAGAGTGGGGCAGAGTTGTGGGCTTTTCCTGCTGAACCGGAACGGACAACAGGCCCTTTTTACGCGACGCCCTTGGTGGCTGATGAGCAAGTCGTCGTGGGCGGTTTTGGCGACGGCAAGCTATATGCCCTTGCTGGGGAGACCGGGGAGCAAGAATGGGTGGTCGAGACAAAGGGCAGCATTGTAGGGGGAGCTGCCCTTACTGATGGCGGCTTTGCCATTGGCAATGGCCAGGGAGAGGTCTATCTGATCGATCGGGAGACTCGGGAAAAGCAGTTGTTGCTCAAAGCGGATGAGCACATCTGGTCCGAGCCTTTGATAGATCAGACACAGGGGCGTGCTTATGTCACTGTGATGGATCATCGCCTGTATGCCCTGGACCTGGAAAACGGTGAGCAGCTGTGGGAATTCAAAGCCGGCGGCGCGTTACCAGGCGCCCCGGCCTTGGACGAGGGCGTGCTCTACTTTGGTGGACTGAATAGCGTCTTTTACGCGGTCGATGCCCAGACGGCCACAGAGTTGTGGCGCTTTGAGACCGAGGGCTGGGTTTGGGGCAGCCCGTTGGTGCACGAGGACACTGTCTATTTTGGGGATATGTCGGGCCAGATGTATGCCTTGGACAAGTCCAGTGGCAATGAACGTTGGGCCCCTTTTAAAGCCGAAGGCGGCGTGCGCGTGTCACCGTTGCTGAGGGAAGGTGTGCTGTATTTTGGCACCCAAGAAAAAAAGTTCTATGCCATCCGGGCCGAGGACGGTGTTCAGCGATGGTCGGTCTCGCTAGATGGTTCTGTGTACAGTCAGCCGGTCATTTATGGGGATTATCTGCTTGTTTCACCTCACAATGCCAAGACCAAGCTGTTGGCCCTGGACCCCGATAGCGGGGCCGAACGCTGGACTTATCCGCGCCAAGAGGAGTAATACAACCTGTGTGGGACCTTTTAATAATTAACCCAATGATCAATGCCCTGATGCTGCTTTATAGCGTGCTGGGGCAACAGTTCATCCTGGCCGTCATCGCGCTCACCATTTTGATCCGCCTCGTCGTCTTTCCACTTTCTTTAAAGCAACAGCGTTCTGTGGCAATGATGCAAGCGATGCAGAACAGCAAAGAGTGGAAGAACATTCAGAAAAAGTACAAGGGTGACCGGGAGCATCTGGCCCAGGAACAGATGCGAATGTACCGGGAGTACGGCGTGAACCCGGCCGGCGGTTGTTTACCGACGTTGGTGCAATTTCCGGTCCTGATTGGTTTATACCAGTCGGTCACCCGCGTGTTGGCTATTAGCCCCTTGCAATTAGTGGACCTGGCGTCGCGCGTGTATTTGCCTAGCCTGGCAGCGTTGGTGCCTTTGAACGATCAATTCTTGTGGTTGAATTTGAGCCAACCGGACCCTTTTCGCGTTTTGCCCATCCTGGTCGTGGCTACTACATGGGCGCAGCAAAAGCTGCTTAGCACGCCCAGCTCTGACCCGCAGAGCGCCAGTATGAACCAGTCTATGCAGATCATGATGCCGCTGATGTTTGGCTTTTTAGCGCTGAGCTTCTCTTCGGCTTTGGCGATCTATTTTGTGATCTCTAACGTGGTCGGTGTGGTGCAGTATGCGGCCATTAACCGCTGGTTCCGAGGGCGCTGGGAAGAAGAGATGCAAGAGCAGCGCGCCGGCGCTTCCAAAAAGGCCAGTGCGACCTAGAGGGTTGTAACCGGCGCTAACGGTTCGCAAAAGCTCAAAATGTTAAAGTCTTAGGTATTTCCTAGGGAGATGAACACCGTGGAGACAAAGCGTCAGATTGAAAGCCAAGGCAATGACGTTGAAGCGGCCATTGCTTCTGGGTTGAGAGCATTAAAAGTAGAGCGGGACGTGGTTGAGATTAAAGTGCTGGATGAAGGCAGCCGGGGCTTGTTAGGTCTCGGTTCGAGGCCGGCCCGCGTGCGCCTGACAGTAAAAGTGGTGGCGCCCCCCCCCCAAGAAGAAGAGAAAGAGGCGCCGCAGGTGCAGCCTGTCGTTTCTCCTGTTGTTGAAAAAGCAGCAGTAGAGGAGCAAGAGTTGGTGCAGGAAGCTGAGCCAACGGCGTCGGCTGAAGCGGCGGATGAGGAAGAGGCCGAGTTGTGGCGTTTTGCCCCTGTCGCCCGGCAGACGCTGGAAGAGCTGTTGGAAAAGATGAAGGTCCAGGCGCAGGTCGAAGAGTATATCAATTCGGCCGAAGACGAGGATGATTATGCCAAGTTGGTGCTCAATATCCGTGGTCAGGACCTGGGGGTCTTGATCGGCCGGCGCGGTGAGACCTTGGATGCACTGCAATATCTCACCCGGCTCATCGTCGGGCGGGAGCTTGAAAGCCGGGTCAACCTGGTGGTGGATGTGGAGGGGTATCGGGTACGGCGTGAGCGCAGCCTGAGGCAGTTGGCCGAACGGATGGCCGAACGGGTTGTGTCTACGGGACACCGGCAGGTGTTGGAGCCCATGTCACCGGCTGAACGCCGCATTATCCACGTGACGCTGCGCCATCATCCGCAAGTGGAAACCGAGAGCGTCGGTCACGGCGATAACCGCAAGGTGACGATATTCTTGCGGGGCAGCCAGTAAATTCCCGCTCAGTAAAGGTTCGTCAGGCTATACCACAGATTCGCGCGCGAGTCTGTGGTATTTGTTTATAGGGGGAGATCGCGTTTTGTCTATCGATTATTTGCTCATCGGACATATCACCCGAGATTTGTCTCCCGATGGTGGTTTTAGCATTGGGGGCACGGTCACATACTCGGCGCGCACGGCGCTGGCCCTGGGCTGCCGTGTCACCGTGGTCACCAGCGCCGCCAACGACCTGGATGTGACGGTGCCGCTGGCTGGCAGCCAGGTGGTCCGGATGCCGGCCGGTGAGACGACGACCTTTGAGAACATTTACAAGCCTACAGGGCGGCAGCAATTCATACATTCTGTGGCCGCTCCCCTAGATTTGCGCGTTGTGCCCTCAGAGTGGCGTTGGCCTCACATCGTGCACCTGGCGCCCCTGGCGGGTGAGTGTGACCTTGCTTTGGCCGGTGCCTTTCCCGATGCGTTGGTGTGCGTCACGCCCCAGGGCTGGATGCGCGGCTGGAATGCAGAGGGGCAGGTATATGTCAAGGATTGGCCTGAGGCGGAAGTGCTTTTGCCCCAGGTTGATGCCGCCGTCATGAGCCGGGAGGACGTGGGCGGAGATGAGGCGGTGATGCTCCGATTGGCCCGGCTGGCCCCCATCCTGGTGGTGACGCTGGGGCCGGAGGGCTGCAACGTCTATGCCGGCGCTCACAAGCGTCACGTGCCGGTCACGCCGGCCGATGAAATAGACGCGACCGGCGCCGGGGATATTTTTGCGACCGCGTTTTTCGTCCATCTTTATCAGTGTCGAGATCCTGTTGCGGCAGCGCACTTTGCCAATCGCGTGGCCGCGCTGTCGGTGCGCGCGGTGGGATGGCAGGGCACGCCGACGCCGGAGGCAGTGGCACAAATCAGGCGCGAGACCTCACGCTAGCGCCTGGGCGACGACGAGGGCAATGTCGTCGGCGGAAAAGGGCTTTTGCAGCCAGGCCGTGACGCCTTGTTCCAGCAACGCTTTGTCCTGGTTGGCTGAAGGATAACCCGTGATCATGATCATCTTGGTATGTGGATATTGGGCTTGCATGCAAGCGTATAACTCGGCGCCTCCCATTTCAGGCATCACCAGGTCGCTGAGCACGAGCGCGATCTGATGCGCATGCCGTTGCATGAGCGTCTGGGCGTCTTTGCCATTGGTGGCGGTCAAGACCTGATAGCCCAAATCTTGCAGGATATCAGAGAGCGCCTGGCGGGCCGCGACGTCATCTTCGACCACCAGGATCGTTTGCCCGTTTCCCTTGACCAGATCCGACGCTGTGGCCAACTGTGGGGCAATGTTAGAGACTGACAGGGCCGGCAAATAGATGGTGAACGTGGTGCCGTGACCGACCTGGCTGTCGACACGGATATGACCGCCGTGCGCCCCGACGATGCCATAGACCTGGGCCAGGCCCAGCCCGGTACCTTTGCCTACTTTTTTGGTGGTAAAAAAGGGCTCAAAGATATGTGGTAGCACGTCGGATGGGATGCCGGTGCCGGTGTCGGTGACGCGGAGGTGAATCCATTCTCCCGGTGACATGTCGTGCAAAGGGGGCGTAACGCCGGGCATGAGCGTCACGCGGCTCAGCGCAAAGTTTAACGCTCCACCCTGGGGCATCGCATCGCGGGCATTGAGCGCCAGGTTCATGACCATCTGCTGGATGCGGGTAGGGTCGGCGTTGACTATATATGGGTCGTGTCCATAACTGATGTGTAGATTGATGTTCTCTGGCAGGGTGCGCGCCAACAATTTTTCCAGCTCTTTCAAAAAGGGGAGCAAATCCAGCGGCTGTGGTTCCATCACGGCCTTGCGGGCAAAATCCAGGATTTGTTGGACCAGGTGGGCGGCGCGGTGGCCCTGTTGCCGGATGACGTCCAACTGTTGTTTTTCTTTGGGTGAGAGGTTGGATGAACGCAGCAGTATACTGGCGTACAGTACCACGCTGGACATAATGTTGTTAAAGTCGTGAGCGATGCCAGCCGCCAATTGCCCGACGGTGGCCAGCCGTTCCTGGGATTGCATCTGGCGTTGGATTTCGCGTTCCTGGGTCACTTTGCGCAAGGTCAGCACCCATTGGCGGGTTTCATTTGCGCCGATGGGGCGAGCCTGGGCCTCGAATATGTCGCGTGAGGGAAGTTCAATTTCGACTGGCAACGGGTCGGTGTGATGTTCCAGTACGTCAGACAACGAGTGCGATGCCAAATGGGTCAGGGGTGCCCCGGCAGCGACGTCAGTCAGCGTGGCCAAGACCTCGCGGGCAGTGGGATTTTGTAGCAGGATATGCCTCTCGGCGTCCAGAAGTATCACACCTTCGGGTACGGCGTCCAGCAGTTGTTGCATCTGCTGCGCTTGTTGCTGCGTTTGTGCCAACAGGCGCAGGCGCTGAGCGGCAGCGCCGATTTGTTGTCCCACCGCTTCTAGCAAGGCCACTTCTTCAGGCGTCCACGTCCGGGGGTGCTCAGCCGCGATGCCCAAGCCGCCGATGCGTCGTCCTTGGACGAGAATAGGCGTCATAAGGGAAGCCTGAATGCCAAAACGCGTCGTGATGGAGGCGAACAGCGCCCAGGGTGCGTCGTCCGGCACTTGTGACCAGTCTGTTATAGCTAACGGGTGCGAGATATCCAGATCGGCATCTTGAAAGATCTGGCTAGCCATCGCACTGAACCCTGGCGGGAACCCCCGCGTGGCACTGTGGTTGGGTAGCCAAATCGCGCCCCGACGTGCGCCCAGGGCTTGTAACGTGTGTTCCAGGGCAGTGTTCAACAGGTCTGTGAGGTCTGGCGCAGCGACGGCGGCGGCGATGATGGCATTGAGGGCTTGCTGACGGTTGGCCCGGTCGCGTACCTCTTGGTAGAGTTGTGCGTTCTGGATAGCGATGGTGGCGACGTTGGTCAGAGCGACCAAGAGATCAAGGTCTTCTCGCGTATAGGCATCATAGCGGTAGCTAAATACTTGAATGACCCCGACCACTTGCCCTTCCAGCTTGAGCGGCGCCAGTAGCGCCGAGCGTGCCTGTTCGACGTCGTCGTCCGCTGTTTCCATAATTCCTTCTTGACCGACGTAATATTTTGTCTGGGTTTTTTTCAAACGCGTCGGATAGTCGGAAATCAGACAAAACTCTCCGCTGTGGATGACCTCGCTTTGTATCCCATGCCCTTGGGGTTCCAAAGGGATGGGAGGGAATGTGCTGGGATCAAGGGTTTCCCCCTCATGCCAGGCATAGCTACAACGGATCAGTTTGTCTTGAGGGTCATAGGATGAGACATACAGCCCTTTGCAGTCCATAACCCCGGAGATCAAGCTGTATAGGGTCTCATAGACGGCAGTGAGGTCCAGGGTGCGGCTGAGCTGGCGGCTGGCCTGGTAGAGCAATTCGAGTTCTTGGGTGCGGCGCTGCAGCGTTTGG
>CAZSJU010000030.1:13265-15389 GCA_964607235.1 uncultured Anaerolineae bacterium
CGTTCGACGATGTGGCGCCATTCGCGTAGGGCGCGCTCGGCGATGCGCGGAACGTCGGTCCAGTTGGTGCCTGATTTGATGATATAGTCTAGTGCGCCCGCTTTGATGGCCTCTACCGCGATTTGCTCATCGCGGTGACTGGTCATCATGATAATCGGAGTGGTGGGGCGCTCCCTCGGACCTGGCAACAAGGTTATACCTTGACCATCAGGTAGCATCAAATCAGCGATGATGAGATCTGGATTCAAGTCCGTTAGAGCGGCGCGCGCTTTTGCCAGATTGCCTGCTACGGTTAGGTTGAATTGTTTGGTAGCGGTACTGTGGAGGGCAAAAGCCTGGCTTATCAGTTCGGCGTGATCCACATTGTCTTCTACCAGCAAAATTTCAAGTGTCTGTTTGTCCACAATAGTCCCTAAATTTATGTATGATTGAGCGTCAGCGAGTTTTATTTCTGAATCATCTTTTTAAATACTTGTGCTTTCTTGTTCTATTATCGGCTCATATCCCATTTAACGCCAGTCCGAATTATTGACATCCTGGTGCTTTTGTCTACAATACAAAGAATGCTAAACGAGGTGTCTTGTGGTTTATCGCCGACCTATAATTGAAAACGGGGCAGGCGCCCGCCTGATCACTCTGGGGCGTCGTTGGCGCCGGGTTGACCCCGGCTTGTTGCTGGCGCTGGCGCTGGCGCTCATCGCGGCGCTGCCTTTTTTGACACGTCCGGGCTTGCCGCGCGGCACCGACGCCGAGTTACATGTCTTTCGCGCGGCCGAGTTGGGCTATTCGCTGCGCGCGGGTGATCTTTACCCACGCTGGGCGCCCGATTTTTATTATGGCTATGGCTATCCCCTCTTTAACTATTATGCTCCGTTGACGTATTATCTGGCCAATCTGTTTGATTTCTTGCCGGGCATAGGCATCGTGGCGGGCGTCAAGCTGGTTTTTGTGTTGGGGCTGGTGGGCGCATCTCTGGGCGCCTATTTATTTGTGCGGGACTGGGTTGGCCCGCGCCCGGCTGTGCTGGCGGCAGGGTTGTATGTGTTGGCGCCCTATGTGTTTTTCGTGGCCCCACACATGCGAGGGGTGCTGGCCGAGTCTTTTAGCCTGGGGGTGTTCCCCCTGACGCTGTGGGCCTATCAGCGGTTGCTGCGGGGACCGCGCCGGCGCTGGTTGGTCATCGCTGCTGTTTTGCAGGCAGCTTTGATCATGACCCACAACTTGCTCGGGGTGGTGTTCAGCGCGATCCTGCTGGCTTTTCTGGTGTGGGAGTTGGGGGGGCGGTGGCTGCGTTGGAAGCGCGGGGGGGCGTCGGACGACGTCCAGGCGGCGGCGCTGCGCAAGGCGTTGGCTCGGGTGGGCCTGGCGCTGGTTTTGGGCATGGGGTTGAGCGCCATTTTTTGGTTGCCGATGGTAGCAGAGCGGGGGGACGTGCAGCTCACACTCACCGGCTCTGGCCACTTTGACTTTCATAATCATTTTCTCTCGCTGGGTGAATTGTTGGCGCCCTCACCGATTTTAGACCTGGGCGCAGTGGCGCCACGCTTTCGCTTTAACCTGGGATGGCCACAGTGGCTCTTGGCCTTGACCGCGCTGCTGCCGTTGCTTTGGTCCCCGCCGGCGCGTCGCTGGCGGGTGGCCTTTTTCTCATGTTGCGCGCTGGGGTTGATCGGGCTGATGTTGCCGCTTTCCACGCCGATTTGGGAGATGGTGCCGGGGATGGCCTTTTTGCAATTTCCCTGGCGCTTGTTGGGGCCAACAGCGGTGATGCTGAGCTTTGCCGCAGCGGCGGGATATGCGCTGCTGGCCCGGCGCGGGCGTTGGGGCGTCGGGATTTTGGGCTTGGGACTGGGGTTGACCCTGCTGTTGGCCCTGCCAGCGATGTTTCCTCCCCTATGGCCGGCGGATTTTGGCCCTACCGACCCACTGGCGATGCTGGCGTTCGAGCGCAGTGGCGTGGCGGTTGGCACGACCTCCACAGGTGATTTTTTGCCGAGCACGATCGAGACACAGCCGCATCCAGAACCGGCTTATCTGGCCAGCTATGGCGCGCCGGGCGGTGTGGACAAGGTCAACCGGGCGACGCTGCCAGCAGGGACAACGGTGCAGGTCGTCTCCCATGGG
>CAZSJU010000030.1:15489-19022 GCA_964607235.1 uncultured Anaerolineae bacterium
GCGGGGTCGTGCTGGCCTTTTTCACGTTCAAAGTGGGGTGGGTCGACGGGCAGCACGATTGGTTTCGCCGCACTTTGCCGCCAGGCCAGGTGTTGGGCGCCGAGCATTTATTGGCCAATAAAGTGAACTTTGACCATATCCAGTTGTTAGGTTATGATTTACCCCGGTCTGAGGTGCGCGCCGGTGAGACCTTGCCGTTGACGCTTTACTGGCGATCGACCGGACCGGTGCCGGATAACTATCAGGTGTTCGCCCATCTCACGCGACCGGCTACTCACTTGTGGGGCCAGTCGGATAATTTGAACCCCGGCAACTTGCCGACCACACGCTGGCCGGCTGACAAATACGTGTGGGATGAGCACGCGTTGGAGGTGTTTCCGGGCACCCCACCAGGTGAGTACCAGTTGACGGTGGGGCTGTATACTTGGGCGGATGGCGTGCGGGTGCCGGTTTTTGACGCTGCCGGGGTACCGCTAGGAGACACGTTTACACTACCTACATCGGTGCGGGTCTTGCCGCCACGTCGCCCACCCGATGAGGCCGCGTTGGCCCTGACGGACGTGCTCGACGTCGCGCACGCTGGAGAGGTCACGCTGTTGGGCGCGGTGCTACCGGACCGGCGCATCGAGCTACCGGGCTTTTTGCACCTGGCGTTGCTGTGGCGCGCCGAGGTGGAGGCCCCGCGCGA
This sequence comes from uncultured Anaerolineae bacterium, assembly GCA_964607235.1. Classification (GTDB taxonomy): domain Bacteria; phylum Chloroflexota; class Anaerolineae; order S140-20; family S140-20; genus CAZSJU01. Next base: position 16,178 of record CAZSJU010000030.1, read on the forward strand.
TATCACTGTGACAGTCCAATTGGTGACGGGCGGCGGGCGGGTGGTTGATCAAGTCGTCACGGCGCCGGTGGACGGCAAGTATCCTGCATCTCAGTGGTCGGCGGCAGAAGTGGTGCGCGATCAGTACAGCCTGTGGCTTGCTCAAGATTTCGACCCTGGGACGTATGAACTGCGGGTTGGCTTGAACGATACGCTAGATTGGCTGTCATTGGGTGAGGTGGAGGTTTTGGGACCGTGAGGGCCAAGGGGTTGCGACTTGGATTGAGGCGGGTATAATTATGTCTAGTGGGATAGGTAAAAGATAATCGACCAGAATGGAGGGGAATTGTGACCGAGATGAGCAAACGTGAGCGGCTGGCGGCGGCTATCGCTGGCGATGTGCTAGATCGACCGCCTGTGGCGCTGTGGCGGCACTTTCCCGGTGATGACCAGCGGCCGGAGGACCTGGCCGCCGCGACATTGTCTTTTCAGTGGCGTTGGGACTGGGACTTTGTCAAGGTCTCTCCAGCGAGCAGTTTTTGCCTGCGCGACTGGGGTGTAAAAGATAGTTGGTTGGGCAATGGTGAGGGGACGCGCGAGTATACCCAGCGGGTGATTGATCATCCAACGGATTGGCGGAGTTTGCCTGTGCTGGACGCACAAAGCGGCGCGTTGGGCGCGCAACTGCGCTGCCTGGAGATCATTCTCGCGGAACTGGGGGGCGACATACCGGTCATTCAGACCATCTTTAGCCCGTTGGCGCAGGCCAAGAATCTGGCGGGTAACGAGCGGTTGTTGGTTCATCTGCGGCGTTATCCCGAGGCGTTAAAGGCTGGCCTGGAGACGATCACTCGCACGAGCAGCCGTTTTGTCCGCCTGGCGTCAAAGATGGGCATTGACGGTATCTTTTTCGCCGTGCAGCACGCGCGTTACCAGTTTATGGGCGAGGAGACTTTTGCCGAGTTTGGACGCCCCTATGACCTGCGCCTTTTCGAGGCGCTAAAGGGCAGCGGGGCCTGGTTCAACATGTTGCACATCCACGGTGATCAGGTGATGTTTGATGGGTTGGCGGATTATCCGGTGCAAGCCTGGAACTGGCACGATCAAGAGACGGCGCCGTCCCTGATGGAAGGCAAACGCAAGGTGAGTGGCGCTGTGGTGGGCGGGCTGCGCCAGTGGGAGACGCTAGTGCGGGGGACGCCGGAGCAAGTGCGCGCTGAGGCGCAGGCGGCGATTTCGCAGACCGGTGGGCGAGGCTTTATCTTGGGCACCGGCTGTGTCACGCCCATCATCGCGCCGTGGGCTAACCTGCGCGCGGTGCGCGAGAGTGTAGAGCCCATGGCACGTTGAGAGGTTGAGGCAATATGGATCATTCAACGGGCAGGACGGCATTGTTTGCGGGGCTGGTGTTTAATCAAAAAGGGGAACCGGCCGAAACGAGCACCCTCGGCAGTGAGCCTTTTTACGTCATCCTGGATGGAGATTTTCGCCGCCACGTCGAAGCCGAGGTTGTTGATCGCCAGGTGTTGGATTGGCTGCGTGAACAGATCTTGATGAATAAAAAAGTGGTGACCCAGGGCGCAATGTCGATGCTGGGGCAGGAGGATCTGTTTACCAAGGCGCGGGTCGACGCTTCCTTTGAGAACCTTGACGAGCAGATGGCACAGTTGATGAAAGAGGGTTTGCCCGAGGAGGTCCGGGCCTGGCTGGGGATGCTCGGTTTCCGTGTCGTCTTGGACGTGCATGGTGAGGTGGTAGAGGTCAACGCGGCCAGCGTCGCGGACGCGGACGACTGGTGACCCAGCTCGGACCGTGTGCGGCGCCCAGCGGGGGCTGGCCCGTGCTGCCCGCCCCTGGCACTGCCCGCCCAAAGTCCTGGCGGACGTTTGCCAGGGAGGGCAAGTGAGGGTCAGTAGCTGCTACACGGGAACAGGTGGTTTGTTTTTTGGGGTTAGCGCTGGGGTTAGCCTCTATTCTATTATGGGCGTAGACGGTCGATAGCGGCTTCCAGGTCGCCCAGGCGTCCGTTACGTTTGCAATAACTCGCCAGTTCTCGCGCCTTGGCAGAGCGGGTTTGGCCGGCGATCTCGTCGGGCGCTATGCCCAGCTCAAAAATCAAGTCCTCCAGTTCTGGCAGGTTAAAGCCTGTGACCAGGCGTTGGCAGAGATGGCGCAGCGCGTCCTGTTCCTGTGTGTCTTGTTCTTCCAAGAACCAGTCGCGGAACAGTTCACCTGTGCGACGATAACGGCGCCAGTGTCCGTCGTGTTGGGCAAAGCCGTTATAGCATAGTGTGATGACCCCCTCGGTCACCGAGAGATAGGGGTCGTCCATCCTCGCGCTGATTTCTCTCTCGCTCAACCAGTCCGCGTTATTGGCCTGGGCCAACACAGCGTACGCGGCACGCCCATCAGGCCCGATGGCCGCGTGCCAGTTTTTCAGAATGCCGCGCCGTTCGATATAGAGTTGATGCACGGCAGCCTCGACGTTTTCCAGTTTAGATCGGGCCGCGCCCCCTTCCCAGATTGGATGCATCAGGCTCTGAGTCAGATAGGGATGGCCGCCGCTTTGCAGCACGACAGCGTCGGCCACGGATGGGGGCAGATTTTCTGCACGGGCGACGAGTTTGTGAGTATCGGCTTGGTTAAACACGGACAGGTATTCTGGCTCCAGCATGTTGAGCAAAGGGGAGCCCTGCGCGCGCATTTTAAGAACGCGGTCGTCTCCGGCGATGACCAGGCGTAGCGATTCGATCAACCCGCCGCTGTAGACCAATGAACGGAGCTGGTTGAAAAAAGTCTCTGTCCAGGGACGGTTCAGGGCCTCTTCTATCTCGTCAATCAGCAGGACCAGGCGCAGAGGACCATA
>CAZSJU010000031.1:0-18968 GCA_964607235.1 uncultured Anaerolineae bacterium
GGCGCCAGCGCGATCTCTTCCAGCCAGCTAAACTTGAGCAGGTCCTCCGGTATCAGGCCCCGCCAGGTCCTTGTCTGCAAATCTTGGCTTGTCTCCCTGGACATCTCGGCGCTCTCCACTATGCTGCTGGTGGTTCCAAATATTTTTGGAACCAACCCAGAATGCGTCGCTGGCGCTCGATCCGGTTTCCAGGACGCCCCCCGCGCGAGAGACCGTGATTTTCTCCCAAGAAAATCACCAGCTCGACGGGGCGGCCCATCCAGCGCAGCGCCGCGAACAACTGTTCCGCTTGTTCCAACGGGCAGCGATGATCCTCGTCGCTGTGGATGATGAGCAAGGGGGTATGAATATCTGCCGCGTACGCGATGGGCGACTGGCGCCACACCGCCTCCATGTCGGTCCACGGGTTGTGACCGGTCTCTCGTTCTGTACACTCGGGACCGATATCCGAGGTGCCAAATTGGCTGACCTCGTTTGATATCGAGCGCTGGGTGACGGCGGCGGCAAAGCGCTCGGTGTGGCCCACGATCCAGTTGGTCATAAAGCCACCGCAACTGCCACCGGTGACGCCCAGCCGCTCGGGGTCGACGTAGGGACGCTGGATCAGATCATCGACGCCAAGCATGATTTCCTCGTAATCCTTGCCGCCCTGATCGCCTTCGCTGGCGCGGGTCCAGGCCTGGCCATAGCCGGCGGTGGTGCCGCGTTGGTTGAAATAGACCACGACGTAACCGGCGTTGGCCAGGCACTGGAACTCGTGGTTGAAATCCCACGAGAACATGGAACAATGCACATAGACGATGGTGGGGTAGCGCTTTCCCTCTTGAAAGTTCAGTGGCGTCGTCCCGAGCATGTCGAGGGAGCCTGCCCCGAGCATGTCGAGGGGCGCGATTTCCCAGGCGTGGACCTGAGCGCCGTCCAACCCCTCATAGTGATATTCCTGCGGGGGCGAGAGCTGGCGCGAGTCGAGCCAGGGATTCAAATGGGTCAACTGTTCGGCCTGACCGTCCTTGAGCAGGAACAGTTCGCCGATACAAGTGGGGGTGGCGCGGCCATAGGCGACGGCCCCCGAAAGCGCCGGGGCGTACTCGAACGTGACCCCGTGGCCACCGACCAGGCGCTGCCACTGGGCGGCCCCCGCCTTGGCGGCCGGGGAGACGCAGTACAAGTGGGTCGCGCCCTGGTCGGTGAGGAGAAAAAAGATGGGTCCTTGTCCACCGGGCCACTTGATGGTGATGTTGGTCAGTCCGGCGCGCTGGTCGGCCACGGCATAGTTGCCCACGGTCTGGTCGAGGTCGCCCGTGAGCTCGCGCGCCTGGCCGTCTTGCAAGTCATAGAGCCAGACGTGATAGAACATACGCCGGTTGACGGGCGGATCGCCCTGGTAGCCGGCAAAGGCGATGGCCCCGTCATCTCGCCGCCACTGGGGGCTGATGGCCGCGCCGTGCCAGTGGGGCATGAGACGCGCGAGTTCGCCGCTGTTCAGGTCATAGATCACGACCTGACCTTGTCCCAGGGGCGTGTCCTGCTCCCGCGCCGTGGCGGTGCAAGCCAGGCGGGTGCCGTCCCAGCTCCAGCGTGGCGCCCCATAGTCGCATTCACCGTCGGTGAGCTGTGTGAGGTCGCCGGTCTGGAGATCCAGGGACCAGATATGCTGGTAACGGTCCTCGACCCAGCCGGCGCCGTTAAGCTTGTAGCGCAAGCGCCGGATCACGCGGAGGGTAGGCGCCGGGATGCCGGGGCGTGGGCCACGTTCCTCGGGATGCCGGACGGGGGTCCAGCGCACCAGCGCCAGCCGTTGGCCATCGGGAGACCAGTCCAACCCAGAAGGTGGAGCGCCGGGAATGACATAATCCCGCTGTGGGGCGCCCTCGGCGTCCACGATCACGACGCGCGTTTGCTCCTGCCCCTGCCACACGTAGGCCAGTTCCTGGCCGTCACGGCGCCAGGCCAACGAGTGGCCCTGACCGGTGCTGATGGTCAGCTTGTGATGGACATGCGTCTCCAGGTCTAGCAAATAGACGTCCACTTGATAGCCGTTGCGCGCGGCGTCGGGCCGGCGCACGCTATACGCGACGCATTGGCCATCTGGCGCCAGCGCGATCTCTTCCAACCAGCTAAACTTGAGCAGGTCCTCCGGTATCAGGCCCCGCATGGTTCTTTTTATCGTATCAGACACTGCAATTTCTCCATAAACTCGGGTTGTTTATCTGTGTCAACTATGGTTAGGGATAAAATCGTCACGCACCTGATCAATGACGGCGTAAAAGCACACCCAGTCTCCACGCAACACCATCGGGCGGAAACGCAAGCCAAAGATCATCCCGTCTTCAGGGGCTTTGGCGACATCAATCTCGTCACCGTACAGGTTATAGATGTGGCCCAGCACGGTGCCTTTTTTCATCGGCTCGCGCAGCGGGACGTCCTCACCGATCCACAAGCCGCTCTCACCGGCCAGCAGGGCGATTTGGTGACCGCGCAACCACTTTTCTGCATATTCCGCCTGACCGGGAATCATGTCATAGTGGCGCATCACGTTCAGATAAGCCTCAGACAGACGCCGGCCCACCTCGTGAAACTCGGTGGTCAGCATACGACACCACCCGCCCAACTCAACCGTGATCGCGCCGTGTCCCTCTTGGGCCAGGATAGAGCTGGGGCTGCCACGCCCGACCCCACTGGTGTTGACCAGGTCCCAGTCCGGCCCCATAGCGCCGGCCAGCTCTAGACACTGGGGGGTTTCGGCCGCAAAGATGGTCGTGTCCAGATAGGAATGGTCGCCGCCCGAGTGAATGGCGATGTGCAAGTCACATTTATCCATCAGGGCTTGATAGTGCGCCCAGGCGACACGCTCGGTCGCGTACCCATCGGGGCGGCCGGGATAAATGCGGTTCATATCGTACGAAAATGTGTCGCGGGGGTCCCCACGGTTGCCCCGCATAAAGGCTTCGATGTTCATGACGGGCACGGCCACCAGGGTGCCTTTCATCTGTTGAGGGTCCAACTGTGACAGGGTGCGCATGATCGAGTATGGCCCTTCCGGCTCATCGCCGTGGGTCGCGCCGCTGATCCACAGTTTGGGGCCGTCTTTAACGCCCCGATACACAATGAGCGGTAGTTCACGCTCGCGCCCGTACATGTCGGTGCCAATGGGAATGCCTCCCCGCTTGACCTCTCCGGGCATGACTGATACGGTGCCGATCGTTAATGCTTGAGTCATGACAGTTCTCCTTAATGTCCTATAAAGACTAGAGTGGAAACGCAACGCCAATGTCGGACGCCAACTTTTGTAGCCGGTCGACTGTCTCTTGATCCATGGGAATGCCTTCCCGTCGGCGTCGTGCCATGCGTTGCTGTTCAATTTCGCCGGGCAACATGACAGGACGCTCAGGGTCTATGGGTGGCGCTGCTTTGATTTCTTGGATCAATTGCCCCAGCCGGCGTTCAAATTCGGCGCGAGTCATAAAGGCTTCTGGGTTGATGGCCAGCATCAAATGGCCAACGTCATAGTGGCGGTCGTCCTGAAATACGGACAGGCCAAACAACGCCCCGGTCATCACGCCGGACAATACGTCTGAAATCAGGCTCAGGCCATATCCTTTGTACGCGCCAATCGGCAACAAGGGGCCGTCCATCGCTGCGTCGGGGTCTGTCGTGGGCTGTCCGCCAGGGGTCAAAGCCCAATCTTGGGGGATGGATTGGCCGGCACGCTGATACCAGCGCATCATCCCCTTGCCAGACATAGTAAGCGCGATGTCCAGAATGATCGGGAACGCGTCGTGGCGTGGAATCGCGATGCCCCACGGGTTGGTTCCCAAGACCGGTTGGGGCGATCCCCACGGCGCCATTTCCGCTTTGGCGTTGGTAAAGGCCCACCCGATCAATCCTTGTTTAGCAGCGTACAGCGCATGATAACCGGCAATGCCAAAGTGATTGCTATCCCGCACGCTCACCAGACCGACGCCGGCCTCTTTTGCTAGCTCTACTGCGCGTCGCATGGCGCGATGGGCCGCCACATAGCCGAAACCACGGGCGGCGTCCAACAATGCGAAAGCAGGTCCCTCTTTGATCCACCGCATCTCGGCGCCCGGGACAATGCCGCCGTTCTGCACACGTCGCTGATAACGCAACAGCTTTTCCAGACCCTGCCCTTGCCCCGGATGCCACCACAGCGCGGCGGTGATGAGGCCATCGGCGATGATCTGCGCTTCTTGGGCCGTCGCGCCCAGGCCGCGCAAAACTGTGATGGCAAACCGGGTCAAGACGGACTCGGGATAAAAATGGACTGGAACTTGCTCATCCAATTTGTAGGCCATGGGCCTCAACCTTTACACAGACGCTGTTATGCTTCCGGATAGTCCCAACTGGTGACGTGGGGCTGGATCAACTCGATGGTCACACCTGGGGTCTGATCCGGATAGACAAAAGCCTCAAAACCATCTTGGGCGTCAAAGATCTTGTCCTTGTAGACCGGCACGCCAATGTCGCGCAAGTGCTGCACATCTTTATCAATGCTGCCGGTCTGTAGCGAGAGATGCTCCAGCCCCTCACCGTGCTTTTCCACAAACTGGTACACGCGGGATTCAGGGTTCCAGTTTTGAACCAGGTGCAGCCAGCATTGGTTGCCCAGCAAGATGCGGGCGTCATATTGCATCCCGCCGCCCTGATCGTCGCGAAAGTCTTGCGCCTTGAGCCCGAACAACTTTTCCAAACGCTCGCAAGCCGCTTGCAGGTCCTGGACGCCCATACCGATGTGTTGAACGCGGATGAGGCCCATCTTGTCGCTGACCGGTCCTGTCTCTTCTGGATAGTCCCAACTGGTGGCGTGGGGCTGGATCAACTCGACCGTCATGCCCGGGGTTTGATCGGGGTAGACAAAGGCCTCAAAGCCATCTTGGGCGTCAAAGATCTTGTCCTTGTAGACCGGCACGCCAATGTCGCTCAAGTGCTGCACGTCTTTATCAATGTCGTCGGTTTCCAGCGCAATGTGCTCCAGTCCTTCGCCGTGCTTTTCCACAAACTGGTACACGCGCGATTCGGGATTCCAGTTTTGGACCAGGTGCAGCCAGCATTGGTTGCCCAACAAGATGCGGGCGTCGTATTGCATCCCGCCGCCCTGGTCGTCGCGAAAGTCTTGTGCTTTAAGCCCGAACAGCTTGTCGAAACGCTCGCAAGCCGCTTGCAGGTCTTGGACGCCCATGCCGATGTGTTGAACGCGAACGATTGCCATTAAAATTCTCCTTTAAAAAGTAGTCGCTTGGTTTTATGGGCGTCACATTGTCGATTGTCGACAATATGACGCGTAAAAATCAAATGTCCCTGAACCGTTTTGTCGATTGTCGACAATCTGGCCCGCCAAAATGTCTTTTTGCCCGCGCTGCCAACGGTATCAATAGCAGCAGATTGGTCGTGAATCAAGGTTCACAGGGACAAGGGACGTCACAGTCTTCAAACTGGGCAGCTTCAGCTCTCATCGCAGGGTCCTTCATAAGCTTGCCCTCTTGTTCGGTGCGCGTGTGGGGTGTGCCTTGGACGAGTATATAGTCCATAGACCCCAACCCGTGCGCCACCGCGGACTCGATCTGGCCGAGTTGCTCCACTGGCACATCTAGTCGATTCCGCTCGGGATATGCTTGCAGAATTTTCACGGCCTGTGTGTCAATGGCCACCATATCTCCCGAGGCCATGATCACGTTGGGATACACATACTCCCCACGACCATGCCAGGTTACGGTGCTGCGTCGTCCATCCATCAAGATCAAGTCGGGCTGCCAGCCCAGATTCAGCTCGGCGATCTTGGCCTCTACCGTCTCGCGGTCTTGATGTAGAAACTCGCGATCTTGTAGATCGATCCAACCTACGCTGATTTTCAAGGCGCCAGAGTAGCGCGCCGACGAGTGACAGCGCATGTTGACCAGGCTGATCCTTTTCTCGGCCTCGTAAAGGCTACGCGGCACGCGGAACGATTGCCAATGTCGGCCCTCGACTTTTAGCGTGATCCATTCGTCGTACTGAAAGTTGATGAACGGCACATTGTAACGTTGCAACACCGGCATCACACCCAGGTTGGCGATCACCTCTTCCGTAGGCCAGGCTGCCCGGCCGGACAGTTCACCCACCGTCACCTGGGCGCCCGCATCTTGCAACATCTCTATGACCGCCGCCAGAAAGCCCAGGTCTGTCGAGAGAGGCATCGCGTAAGAGCAGTTAAAGTTGGGCTTGAGCATCACATGATCGCCGGGTTGGATCGCCTTGTCCAGCCCACCCAGCAGCCCGAGCGCCTCGCCAATGGACGCTTGCAAATAGTCACCGTTCAAGTGAGGCACCTGGGCGACCAGGGGCTTGCCGTCGCGCATAAAGACGTTTGGTGTGCGCGGGTGTGGTTTGACGGTTGTGAGTGTCATCTGTGTCATAATAGACGGCGCTTTCATCTTGATGTTTATAACCACGTATCCGCGATAGGATTCAACACCGCTTGGTTAACCACAAACTCTGGCGGTGTGGTCAAAAGATAACCGACGAGTTGGGCAATCTGTTGTGGGTCCATCGTCTCGGCGCGTGGCTTGACGCCTATCGGTGCACCGCGCCAACCTGTGTCCATCGCGCCGGGATACAGCACGGTAGCCCGCAGGTTGTGTGCTCGGTCCGAGGCGGCGATGGCGTGGGTCAAGCCGGTCAAGCCAAACTTGGCGCTGCCATAGGCCGGGCTAGACCCGCCACGCAGTCCCGCCGTGCCGGCGACATTGATCACATAGCTCGCCGCGTTACGGGTCAAGGCCTCCCAAAACGCCCGTGTCAGGTAAAACACCCCTGTCAAGTTGACGCCTATGACGCGATCCCAGTCAGCGTAATCTGTGTCCTGGAAGGTGCGTGGTGCAGGGATGCCGGCGTTATTGATCAGAATGTCCACCTGGTCCATTTCGTCTATGGCTTGTCGAGCCGCTTGCCGGACTTGCTCGGCCTGCGAGACGTCGCAGCTTATCGTCAACACGCGGCGTCCATCAGCCCGCAGGGGTGCGGCCAGCGTTTCCAGGCGATCTTGACCCCGCGCCAGGAGCACCAGATCGGCGCCCAAGGCGGCCAACTCTGTGGCAATGGCCTGGCCCAAGCCGTGGCTGGCGCCGCTGATGACCGCTACTTTTCCGTCCAACTTTTCCGGGGTGAGCTTGCCGAGTCCAACCATCGCTTGTCCTCCTTAACTCAGGTCGACTTGGGGGCGCTCGCCAGAGAGGATACGTACCATCTCTTCTAGCGCCTCGCCTAATTCTAGCTCACGGTTGGTGCCGCTGCCCCCACCGATGTGCGGTGTGAGGATCACGTTATCCAACGTGCACAACGGGCTGTCCTTGGGCAAGGGCTCAAAGGTAAACACGTCCAGCCCGGCGCCCGCGATGCGTTGGTTAGACAGCGCGTCAATCAGCGCTTCCTCGTCGACGACGCCGCCACGGCAAGTGTTGACCAGGAAAGCGTCTGGTTTCATAAGGGCCAACTCGGCTTGCCCGATCATCTTTTCGGTTTTGGGTGTGTGTGGGACGTGCAGCGAGATATAATCACTCTCTTGCAGCAGGTCGTTCAAGGCCCGATAGCTGACCCCGAACCGTCCTTCCAGCTCGGGCGACAGTTGTTTCAGATCATAGTAGAGCACGCGCATACCCATCACGTTGGCCCGTCGGGACAATTCGCCCCCGATTTCGCCCATACCGACGATGCCGAGCGTCTTGCCGCGCACCTCGTGGACCCGCGTGTGGCGCATCCAATGAAAAGCCATCTTCCATTGCGCCGAGCGCTCCGGGGAGAGCCCCCGCAGGCGGTAAGCGCCTTGGGCCACGCTTTTGTGAGAGATGAGCAGGTCTTTGCTGAGCGCCAAGATCAACGTCATGGCAAGTTCGGCGACACAGTTGGGGCCCTTGCGGGGCGAGGCAGCAAAGATCAATCCGCGCTCCCGTACAGCGTCCGTGTCAACATTATAATAGTTGCGCCCCATCTTGAGCACGACGCGTATATCCCCCATAGCATCCAGCAAGGGCGCGTCTACCGGCACAAATTGGGTGATCAATCCATCAAATTCCCCCTGTCCTGAGCGTAGCCGAAGGGCTTGCGCCAACGCTTTGAGGTCTTTTGATTCGTCCTCTGGGCATACCAACTCGACGTTCTCGAACAACGGGCTGACCTTAGAGGTCGTGCCGGCAAACTCTGCGTCGGTGATGAGCACGCGCCAGCGCTTGGCGCCCGTGCGGTCAGTATTATTTTTTGACATTATGTGTACCTCCCTTTGCAAATCTTTTTCTGCGGACGGCAACAGGATCTTACCCTATGCGAGGATTCTATCCATCGCTTGCTTCATGCGCGCCAGTCCCGCGCGCAGTTTTTCCTCCGGCTGCAAGAACGTGAGGCGCAAGTAATTATCCCGGTCCTTGGCAAACGCCGAACCTGGGTAAATCAACACGTGCTCTTCACTCAATATCTTTTGGGCCAGGTCCGCGCATTTCATCCCGGTAAAGCCAATGTCGGCAAAGACAAACTGTCCACCCTGCGGCATACCATAGCTGATGCCCATGCTGTCCAACGCATCTAGGACCAGGCGGCGGCGGCGGACGTAGGATTGGCGCATGGCTTCCAGCGCCTCCTGTGGGCCTGTCAAGGCGGCCAGCGCGGCGTGTTGCGCGATCACCGAGGTGGCGCCGGTCGTGGCGGCTTTTAATTGTTTCACCTGGGCCATCAGATCGGCCGGTCCGACGATCCAGCCCGTGCGCCAACCCGTCATCGAGAAGGCTTTGGACAAGGCGTTCAACGTCAACGTGCGCGCCTTGCCGCCGGGTAGCGACGCGGGGCCAAGATGCACATAATCGTCGTAAATGAACAGGTCATAGATGTCGTCTGCCAGGAGCATCAAATCGTGTTCTTGGGCGATTTTGAGTATGGCGTGCACGTCGTCAGGCGAGATGACGCTGGCGCAAGGGTTGTTGGGCGAGACCATCAAAATGGCGCGGGTGCGCTCGCTAATGGCCTGTCGTATCTGCTCGGGGTCGGCACGAAAGTTCTGCTCCGCATAGGTGGGCACGCCGACTCGGACGCCACGGGCGAAACGCAGCGCGTCATTGTACGTGTTATAGTTGGGCTCGGGCACAATGAGTTCATCGCCTTTACCAATCACGGCCAATACCATCAAGAACAGGGCTTCCTGCCCGCCGTTGGTGATGATCACCTCGGTTTCAGGGTCTACCTCGATATTGTTGACGCGCTTGACACGTTCGGCGATTGCCCGGCGCAAGGGCAAGATCCCCTCGGGCGGCGTATAGTCGTTGGCGTGGTGCACCATCGCCTCGCGGGCAGCGGCAACGATGTGTGGGGGCGTGTCAAAGTCGGGGTCGCCGCGCCCCAATACGATCGTATCGGAATAAGTGCGGGCTTGGGCGATCAATGCGTAGAGCAGGTCAGTGCCTTGCTTTTTGCTTGTCATTTTTATTGTTCCTTCCTCTGGTCCCTAGGTGTACCGCAAGGTCCTAGGCTAACTGGTTCAAAGCGGTATGGATGGCGTTGTCAGGGGTGACCGATAGCCTCACGACGCCCGGCGCGCCAAAATCTGCGCCGTCTGCAAAATCGAATTGGCCTTTACGCAGGGTGGCGCCGATATCTCGTGTATCAGAGGCCTGCAGCGCGACCAGGTTCACAGCAGATCCTTGTAGCGATTTGGCGTTCAGTCTAGATAACTGGTCGAGGGCCTGACGCTGAAATTCGGCCAGTTTGGCCTGTTGTCCAGGGTGTAGGTCGCCGTACAGTTCCGCTGCTTTAACGGCGGCGAACTGTGAGGGGGTGCTGGTGCAGATCGACATGATTTGCTTCTGCGACCGCATATATTCCCACCACTCCTCGTTAGCCGCAACATAGCCGACCTGCCAGCTTTCCAACCCCATGCCGGGCCAGGCCTCGCCCAACAGCGCGACCCGCTCAGCCATGCCGGGTTGCGCGCCCAGGGACGTATAGGTTTTATCCTGTACCCAGGGGGCCAATCCTTGGTCCCAGATGGCGGCGGCGTCAAATTCTTGCAGCAACGCAGCGATCTTTTGGACGGCTGCCTTGTCAAAAATCGCACCGGTCAATCGGGACGGCGACTCGAGGTACAGCAACGAGCAACCACTTGCTAGACATTCCCGTATATCTGAAACGGACGGCAACATGCCGTTTTCCGCCTTGACAGGCAAGGTGCTGACGTCCAGAGCGCGGACACCGGCCGCTTTGCAGGCACCGGGGTGCACGACCTGCGGCAGCGCGATGCCGTCGAATTGATCACCGATCATTTGGATGGCCAGGAAACGGCTCTCTTGTATGCCGGCCGTGACGAGGACGTGGGTTGACCCATATTCCACCGCGCCCATATCCTTGAGATAAGCGCCCAAGGCTTCACGCAGTGGGTCGATGCCTGGGACGGGCACATAGTGGGTTTGACCTTGTTCCAGGGCGGTAGCGGCGCTTTCAATGATCGCCGGGGCGGGCGGCATGGTCGGTTGATCCACGCTGAGGTCATTCACCTGTGAACGCCCCATAGGTGAGAGCGTTGGCGCCTGTAGCAATGCATTAGCTTTGTGCTGTTCGATGATCGTCTGCTTGGTTTGAGAACCAGACATCCCAATACCTCCGTTGTTGAGTTTTTTTGGATTGATAGAACCGTTTCCCAACCTGGACCGGCAAACGGTTCCAGGATTGGGACGCGGCTGGATACGCTATTTGAATGCTTTGGGCGTCGGCGGTGCGTACAGGCCCACCCGGCTGTGGGTCGTGCCCATGTCGATCACCGCTTCGGCCACCTTGAGCGTTACTTTTAACGGGTCCAACACCGGCACTTGGAGCGCGCGTTCCAGTTCGTCACTATAGCCTGCCATCGCGGCGCATCCCATGATGATCACTTCGGCGCCATCCTCTTCTACCATACGGCGCGCCAGCGCTATGCCCTTGGCCTTGGTGCGCTCGGGGTCGGCGTCCAGTTCGGCGACCGACAACTCGAGGGGCCGGACAGAAGCCATACGTTCGAGCAAGCCGTATCGACGGATGTGGCGCTTTTTCATCGCGACGCGCGGGCGTTTCTCGGTCATGATGCCAAACTTTTCGCCCAACAAGAGGGCCATAGCCAGTGTCGGCTCTTCCAATCCAAATATCGGAATGGAAGATATTTCCTTGGCGGCCTCGACACCTACCTCGCAAAAGCAGGCCAGGATGATGGCGTCGTATGCTTCCGCTTGTGCTTGCTTGACGAGGTCAATAGTAGGCGCGATAGCATAGGCCTCGTCGTAGGATGTCTCGATAGTCACCGGGCCATGTTGAGGGCAAGTGACCGTGACGGTGCAATCCTCGCGCTTGACCGCTTGCGCCACTGCCCGAATCTTGTTTGTCATGGTTTCAGAGGTGTTGGGGTTGATGATCAGGATTTTCACGTTTTTACTCCAGGTTGCGTGAGTGCAGTTTTCCCAAGGCGTCGGTCGCACGATATTGCGCGTCCAGTATATGTTCCGTCAAGATCGCCCCGGCACGTTTCGCATCTTTGTCGCAGATGGCATCCAGGATATCCTGGTGCCATTTTTTGGGCTGCTCAGGGTGATCATAGTGGGTTTTGCTGGTGACCCCCAACAACAACCGTGTCTGCAGGCGCAGGCTGTCCCAGGCTGAATACAATCGGCTGTGGTCCGCCGCCCGGCAGATAAACTCGTGGAAAGCCATATCCAGCGCGACGATGCTATTGGCGTCCTGTTTTTGCATCGCGGCCTCGCCCAGGTCGTCCACCAGGCATTGCATTTCCGCCAGGTCTTGTTCCGTCGCGCACTTGACGACGCGTTCAAGGGCGCCGACTTCTAGTAACAGGCGCAGGCTATAAACCTCTTCGATGTCTTTGTCTGTGAAATCTACAACCAGATAGCCACGTCGGGGCACGTGAATCACGACCCCTTCTTGCTCCAGGGCAGATAATGCTTCGCGGACGGGCGCCCGGCTGACGTCTAGTTGCTCTGCGAGCAAGGTTTCGACCAGCCTTTGACCCGGCTTGTACGTGCCATCCAATATGGCGTCGCGGATGCGTTGGTTGATGTGTTGGCGCAAGTTTAGGACATTCAGGGGTTGTAGCTGAGGTGCTTGTGAGGACATTCCTTCCCCCTATCAGTGATCGCTTACTGTCGATTGTCGACAATCCGACACAGCTATATTATGCCACGATTTTAGCGGGTTGTCAACCCCTTTTCCGGCAGCGGCGAGCAAATGGATCTACTCTGACATTGAGGCCTGGCGCGATTTTAACATCCCTCATCAAACCTTAACCGCTTGTTAACATCCGGTTAAAGCAGCCTTAATAGCATTGGGCCATACTGTTCCTGGTAAACTTGTCCTAGGGGGAGCGCTGGTGGGGTCGGGCACGCTTTTGCCACTTTAATGGTAGGCAGATCTCGTCGAACGCATCAGCATGTGGCGCTCAGGGCTCTTTTTCGCCCTAGGAAAAGCCAAGGCTGGTGCGCCGCCTGATTTTGCCCCGTTGATGATGAATGGATGGTGGGCTTGATGCGCATCGCTTTTTTTGCCGAGTCTTTTTTACCAAAGTGGGACGGCGTCACCAATACACTGTGCTATTTGCTTGAGCACCTGGCGACTCGCGGGCATACCAGCCTCATGTTTGCCCCCCAGGATGCCCCGGCGCGCTATGCCGAGACCCGCATCGTCGGCCTGGCCGGCTTTTCTTTCCCGCTCTATCCCGAACTAAAATTGGCTTATCCCTTTGTGGACGTGCAACAGCAATTGATAGACTTTAAGCCGGACCTGGTGCACCTGGTGAATCCGGCCTTGATGGGGTGGGTTGGGCTGCGGCAGACCCGCCCCCTGGACGTGCCCATTGTCGCCTCGTATCATACCGACATTCCCGGCTATGCGTCGTTGTATGGCTGGGGGATGCTGATGAATCCAATCTGGTCCTATTTTCGCTGGTTGCATAACAAGGCGGATTTAAATCTCTGCCCTTCGCACTTTACGCGGGCGCAACTTGAAAGCCGTGGCTTTGAACGCGTCAAGGTCTGGGGCCGGGGTGTAGATACAGCGCGTTTCAATCCGCGCTATCGTAGCGCCGACTGGCGGCGGCGACTGTGTGAGGGAGAGCCTGAATCGCCGTTGCTGCTCTATGTGGGCCGCCTGGCCCTGGAAAAGCGCGTGGATTGGCTACGTCCGCTGCTAGACGCGCTGCCCAACGTGCGCCTGGCCATCGTTGGCGACGGGCCATTACGCGACGAACTGGAGCAGACCTTTGCCGGCACGCGCACGGTGTTTACCGGCTATCTGCAGGGCGAGAACCTCTCCCGCGCTTATGCTTCGGCTGACCTGTTTGTCTTTCCGTCGGCCAACGAGACTTTTGGCAACGTGGTGCTGGAGGCGATGGCCTCTGGATTGCCGGTGCTTGCGCCGCACTCTGGCGGGCCGGTGGACCACGTGTTTGATGCCAAGAACGGGTTTTTGTTCGATCCTAAAGACATAGAAGACATGATCACATGGGCACGGCGGCTCGTCTCTAACCCCACACACATGCGACAGCTCGGCGTCAAGGCTTGCGTGTATGCCGAATCTCAGAGTTGGGAGCGGGTCCTGGATGGCTTGCTTGAGAAATACGCGTCGCTGCTTGACGATCCAATCGGGCCGAGTTGGTGGGATGTGAGACAGCTTGAAAACACACCTTTGCTATCCGAGGTAATACAATGCGCCACACTTTCCTGACGTCCCTGTCCCCATTGGCTAGACTGCATTCCTTTCGCACTAAACTGCTCGTCTCTATCACGGCTTTGATGGTGATTTCGCTGCTGGGCAGCGTGTTGGCTTTTGTGATTAGCACAGCCGTCACGCGGGACCAGCTCTTGCGCCAAAGGCTCGCTGCCGACGCCGAGCGCGTCACTCAAGCCACAACGGCCCGGGTGGCAAACGTGTCCACCGCTGCTGATTTGTTGGCCCAGGATCCCGAGATTTTGGCTGCTATTCCTATGCGGGATGAGGCTGCGTTGGGCACCCTCAATGCACGCGCCGTCGTGGTGCGCGACCGCTTTGAGCTGGATATGGTCCAGATTTACGACCAGGAGGGCGTGGCCCGCACCAATTTGTTGCTCTCGAGCCTGTATCGCGAGTCCTCGATGATTCATCTCATCGAACCCGGATCATCGGTAGTGCGAGCAGTGCAGGACCGGATGTTGCTTTTGAGCCGAGTTGAGATGCCCGATGGCCGGGGCACGATCATCACCGGCGTTGATTTAGAGACCGAGTTGCAACGCTTGGTCTTTCGCTATCGGCTCTCCGCTGATTTGGACTTGAGTGTGGGCTGTGAAGAGAAAAATCCTGAACCCGGCGGGTGCGCCCGGGTCACGACGCATGAGACGCTGCCCTTTGACGGGGCGCAGGGTTGGACGGATGGACATTACGGCGAGCGTTTGTCCTTGACCTTGGGCGAGACGCCCGTGGAACTCTTGTTGGTGCGTTCGACCGCCGACATTGCGCAGGTCACCCAGACGGGGCTGACCGCAATGGTCGCCAGTATCCTGGTCACCACGTTGCTGTTGGTGGTGTTGGGGCTACTCATCATCCGTTCGATCTTGCATCCGATACAGCAACTCTCAACCGCGGCCCAGGGCGTCGCCCAAGGCGACTTGAATCAGCACATAGACGTCGCACAACTGGCCGGCCCCCTGGGCATCGGCAAGCAAGACGAAATCGGGCTGTTGGCAGTAACTTTTAACGATATGCTCAGGCAATTGCGCAATCTGTACGAGCAGTTGAACGCAAAAGTCAGGGCGCGCACCCAAGAACTGACGACGGCGGCCGATGTGGCCCGGGCCGTCTCGTCCAGCCTCGACCTTGACGTGGCATTACGCGCCTCGGTCCAGTTGATCCACCGGCAATTAGAATTTTATTACGCGGCCATATTCATCATCGAGGAGGATCGCGCCGTTTTGCGTGAGGCGATCAAAACAGGCCAGAGCATGCAAACGCGGGACTTGCAGCTCCCCCTGGACGAACACTCACTGGTAGGCGCCGCGGCACTCACGGGCGAACTGTGTGTGGTTCAGGATGTCAGAGCGGACGCGCGTTACCTTCAAGTCCCGCAGCTTCCAGACACCACTTCCGAGGCAGCCATCCCATTGTTGGTTGGCGATCTAGTCATCGGGGTGTTGGACGTTCAGAGCAAATGGGGCAGCACTTTTACGCCGGAAATGGTCAAGCTGCTCATCACGCTGGCCGATCAAATCGCCATCGGCGTGCATAACGCCCAATTGTACACTCGACAGCGGCAAATGGCCGAACATCTGTCCAGGGCCAACGCGCGTCTGCAAGCGCTTGACGAGGCCAAAAATCTGTTTATCCAGAACGTCTCCCACGAGTTGCGCACCCCGCTGGCGCTGATTCGGGGTTACGCCGAGGCGCTGGAGAGCGGCATGTTGGGAAGCCTTGAGAAGGAGCAGCGCCAGCCCGTTGAGGTCATTGCCCGACGCACCCGCATGATGACCAATCTGGTCGAGGACATCACTAGCTTGTTAGAAGTCGAGGCCCAGGTGGCTCCCCGCAGCCCGGTGTCGCTGTCGGTGCTGACACAAGAGGTCCTGGAAGACTTTGAGACGCTGGCCCAGCGCAAACATCTCACACTGCGTGCCAAGGTCCCGTCTGATTTACCAAGGGTGATGGGGCGGGAGCACAACTTGCGCAAGGTGTTGGACAACCTGGTCGGCAATGCGCTCAAGTTTACGCCTGAGGGGGGCGCTGTCATGGTGCAAGTGTTTGGGGAAAATGGCTATGTAAAGCTGCAGGTCAGTGACACCGGCATCGGTATCCCCCCGGACAAGCAGGCCTACGTGTTTGAGCGCTTTTATCAAGTGGACGGTTCCATCCGGCGGCGCTATGGTGGATCTGGTCTTGGGCTGGCGTTGGTCAAAGAGATCGTAGAAGCTCACGGAGGGGAGGTGACGTTGGAGAGTGAGTTGGGGCAAGGGAGCACGTTTACGGTGGCGCTCCCGACTGCTGACGCATAAAGCATAACATACTTTTTCTGGCCCTTTGGATGGGCCGGTTTTGTACACGTGGAGGACGACAAAGCATGCGTAAAGTTGTTATTTTTTTGATCTTGGTTTGTTTTATCACGGCGTGTGATCGCACCGCGACCGCGCCGAAACCCGGCACAGATACGCCCGTCATCGGGCACGTGACGTTCGCCGGCAGCACCACGCTCCAGCCACTGGCG
The DNA here is from genome assembly GCA_964607235.1 of uncultured Anaerolineae bacterium. Classification (GTDB taxonomy): domain Bacteria; phylum Chloroflexota; class Anaerolineae; order S140-20; family S140-20; genus CAZSJU01. The sequence goes on from CAZSJU010000031.1 coordinate 16,241, forward strand.
CACGAGCTGGGCAAAGCTTTCAAGGCGCGTTACCCGGACGTGGTGCTAGACATCGCTGCCGGTGGCAGCATGGTCGGCATTCAAGCCATCCACGATGGCACAGTGGACATTGGTATGGCTTCCCGGGCGCTCAAGACCGAGGAAGCACAAGGCATCGTCACGCACAAGGTGGCGGTAGACGTCATTGCCGTGGTGGTGCACGAAAGCAATCCGGTGGAAGCGCTGTCGCTGGCCCAACTGCGCGAGATCTATATGGGAGAAATCACCAATTGGCGTGAGGTAGGGGGGGCGGACCTGCCCATTGTGGCGGTCGTCCGTGGCAAGAACTCGGGCACGCGCGGCGCTTTTGACGAGATCGTGTTGGAAAAGAGAGCGCCCGCCGCGCCCCAGATGCGGACGGCCGCCACCGCGGGCGACATGGCAGTCGCTGTGGTCGAGGACCCGGCGGCGATCGGCTATGTGGGGTTCGGTAACCTGGAACCCGGCAGCAAGCTGGTGGCCATCGACGGCGTTTTGCCCTCAGAGGATGCGGCGCGCGCCGGGGCTTATCAGTTGGTGCGCCCGCTGCTGTTTCTCACCGGGCCGTTGACCCAACCCTTGGGCCAGATGTTCGTGGATCTGGCGTTAAGCGACGAGGGCCAGGCCATCGTGCAGCAAAGCGGGTGGATGCCGGCCCGATAGGCGGCCCGCCCCACGTCGGATGACCTGGATTGTGATGGTGCTGCTCAGGCGCTCGGCCTGGATTTGACAATCCATGCCGCTGACAAAGCGATTAGCGATTGTTGCGGTTTTACTCTCAGGCCGCCAGGTTTTCTGGCACGCGTGGCGATAGGGTCGGAGCGTCTAGATAGCTTTAATGAAAATGAAAGGTGAATGATGGAAAAGGAACGAGCGCTTATTTTGGTCACGAACGATGATGGTTTTGAATCCAGGGGCTTGTGGGCCACTGTGGAGGCGGTGCAGCCGTTGGGCGAGGTGTTGGTCGTCGCGCCGGACCGCCAATGGTCTGGCGGGGGGCGCGCGATGCCGCACCACGTCACCGGCCGCTTGTTACCGGACACGCGCCGGGTGAATGGGCAACCGGTCAAGGGCTATGCGGTAGACGCCAGCCCGGCGCTGGCGACGGTGCACGGCATCATCGAACTAGCGCCCCGTTTGCCGTCACTAGTGGTCTCGGGCATTAACTATGGCGCCAACCTGAGCACCGAGGTGACTATCTCGGGCACGGTGGGCGCGGCGCTGGAAGCCAGCGCGTTCGGCATCCCGGCGTTGGCGGTCTCGCAAGAGATGGACCAACGCTATCACCTCACCGGTCAGGACGAGGTCGACTATACGGCAGCGATCGCCTTTATCCGGCGTTTTGCCGGATCGTTGCTCACCTGCGCGCGTCCCTACGACGTGGACGTATTCAACGTCAACATCCCGGCCAATGCCACGCCCGAGACGCCCTGCCGGCTGACGTGCCTTTCGCGACATCGCTACTTTGTGCCGACGGCGCCCGAGCGCGACAAGGGCCGCGGTCGCCCCGGCTATGCGATGATCGCGGACCCGCGCCAGACCGAGGTGGGCTCGGACATTTGGGCCTTGTTGGTAGACCGGGTCGTTTCGGTCACGCCGCTTTCGTTGGACCTGACCTCGCGCGTGAGCATGGACGCGGTCAACACCTGCCTGGGCGGCCAGCTCGCTTCCAGCGAGGACATGTCGTGGCTCTCGCCCTACCTGCCCGCGCCCATCCCTTTGCGGCGGCAAGATCCACAGTACGAGGGCGATAGGTTGCTGGTGGGGGCATAGAGTGGGGGTGATGAACAACCGGGCGTCCCTACACTAAAATATTGACATCAATAAAAGACCAAGCAATGTCACACCTTTTATTGCAACATCGTTGACGCTAACTGCCGTTCGTGGTACAATACCAGTACGTAATCTGTGTCACACGGCTCTCGTTTTCCTCAGGGGGAGGCACAAGGCTTCCCTCTTTTGTAATGTGAGTCCCCTTTAGATCTTTAGAGGAGCTAGTCTTTTATGAGTCCCCGGTCGCAAAAGTCGTACGCCCGAATTACCGATGTCCTGCCCTTGCCTGCTTTGATAAAAGTGCAATTAGAGTCATTTCGCTGGTTCCAAGAAGCGGCGCTGGCGGAACTGTTTGACGAGATCTCGCCCATTGAGAGCTTTAATGGCGATTTGAAACTGCATTTCCCCAGTACCCATCCGGAAAGCCGTCAGTTTGGCCTGAGCTATCGCTTTGAGGCACCCAAGTATTCCGAGGCCGAATGCCTCGATCGCGATATGACGTATGCTTCGTCTCTATATGCCAAGGTCGCTTTGGACAACCGTGAGACGGGTGAGGTCATTGTTAACGAAGTCTTTTTTGGCGATTTCCCGCTGATGACCGATAACGGCACGTTCATCATCAACGGCACCGAGCGCGTCGTGGTGAATCAGCTCATCCGTTCGCCCGGCGTCCACTTTGACATTGAAGAAGATCGCAAGACGGGGCGGCGGTTGTGCACCGCCAAGCTGATCCCCAATCGCGGCTCGTGGATGGAATTTGAGACGCGCAAGAGCGATTACATTACGGTGCGCATCAATCGCAAGCGTAAAATTCCCGTAACATTGTTTTTGCGGGCCTTGGCCGCAGTGGAGGACGGGACCGATAGCGATCTCCTCAGCCAAGGCTCGGATGAAGAGCTGTTGCGGTTGTTCGCCGAGGTCGACACGCAGCCGGACC
>CAZSJU010000032.1:0-15262 GCA_964607235.1 uncultured Anaerolineae bacterium
GTTCGCCAGAGATAGCCAGGTCTGCGACCAGACTCGTATGGCTGGTGATCAGGCGTCCTTGTTTGATGACCAAGTCGTATTTCATATTTCTCCAATTCATCGCGTGGGCGACGTCATTATATTGTTAGAGTTGCACACAGTCTCTCATGCGTGTTCACTCTCGGCTTGCTCTAGGACAGCATGTACCGCTTTTGCTTTATCTTTTGGTAAAGGACAAGGCTCATAGCTCTCAAGGATCTCTTTTACCTGTTCCGCTGCCCGTTCTGCCATCGTCCTTTTTCCATTTGTGAGCCAACGATTGTAATCGCCTCGTTCTATCAAAGCTGGATACCAACGATCGCGGTAGTGGTGCAGAGTATGTTCTGTGTCCAGAAAACTACCATCAGGTCCGATCTCGTCGATCAGGTCGAGTGCTAGCGTCTCGTCAGTGATTTCTACATCCTTGGTAAAATTTTTGATCCAGTCCAGTATCTCGTTGCATATGGCGAGTTGGACTAGGGATCCCGCCATAGCTGATTCCAGGTACCCCATATTGTGTACCAGGTGGCCGCCGGACAAGGCGTCCACGAACAATGTCAAGGCCGGTTCGATCGCTGCCTGTTGGTCAACGGACTTGGCATTGCTGGCACCGGCTGTGCTCAGCATCGGTAGGTTGTAGTAGTGAGCCAGCGACTCCATGCCGCCAATGGATTGTGGTTCCCCATAAGGCAACACCATCGTGCGCATATCTAGCCCACCTCCCAACGACCCGGCCACAATGATAGGCGCCCCTTGGCGCACGAGTTGTGATATGACAATACCTACCAGGCTGCCGGCATTTCTTAGCGCCAAGTTTGCAGCGACAGTGACAGGTGCTGTCAGGCCGGCTGACGTGCCGCCTATATAAAGGGTGGGAAGCCCTTTTTCGGCGGCATAGAGCAACTTTTGGAGCGAATCTTGATTGTGGCGTAGGGAGGTCGTAGAGTTGATATACCAGGCCACAAAGGGCTTTTGGCGTAACGTCTCGGGGCTGCCCGCAATCAGTTCGGCCATTTTGATCGTATCTATCCAGCCTGAGAAGCTGTGCGTCACAAACACGAGCGGTTTGGTTGTGTGCGTGACCATCGTCTCCATTTGATAACGGTCCGCGATTTCTGGATTGACATCGCTGGGTAAAAACATCGACATCGCGAAATCGACGTTCTCTAGGGCGTCGCAGAGGGTGATCCCGTCGATCACGTCTTGACGGATTGCCCGGCGGCGTTCGCCGGTGCGATGGTCAACGATATATAGGCAGTCGCATCCCGTGCCAAAAAAACTATGATGTCCTTCCAGTGGCAAAACTGGCTCGCCGTTGCGGTCGTGTAATACGATGCGTTTGGGTATTGAGGCCAGTGATTCCTCCACCATACGTCGAGGTATGCGGATTCGATTGCCATCGGATACCTTTAGGCCTGCCTCTTGAAAGAGGTCAATGGCTTGTTGTTCATACAGCCGAACGCCTGTGCGGTCCAGGATTTCTAGACTAGCTTGGTGCAGACGTTCACACTGCTCCCGCGTCAGTTTGGAAAACCCACGGATATTGCAAGGTGGCTCGTTATTTTGATTTTTCGTCATGTTTCTCCAATGATTCTAACGGTTTCTAAAAATCGCGCTGTTCCACGAGCTGCGCAAGTTCTTTCGCGCGCGCCGCGTCGAAATGCCAAATTAACTCGACAATACTGTCGATTCGGTGGTCTGGCAAGACGTGTCTTGCCAGCGCACGGAACTTTTCTTCAACCCACGTTCTGGTCTTAAAATGCTCGCCACTGTCGGGGACGACAGCATGTTGGGTGAGCTGGCGTCCATCGTTCAGCGTGAGTTCCAAGGTGGCAGCGTATTTACCTTTTGGGTCACCCAGTCGCTGAAGGCGTGCCAACTCGTTAAACTTGGCAGATTCGACCAGCTCGATCTTGTCAACCAGTGCGATCAGCCTGTCATCTTGGAACCGCTCTTCTAAAATCTGGGCTGGCCCTACCTCTCCGTCGACGAGCATCGCTGCAAGCGGCCAAGCCGTGTTGAATTGTGCTTCTTCTGTCGTGTTTGGTTGGTGAGCGCCAAGTCTCACTGTCTCATGAAACCCCACGACGCGTATACCGGCGATCTCTTGGGCGGCAAACTTTTGTCGGTTCATCAACTCCCGCGCGGCATAGAGGGCCGCATGCACCCAACGGCAACACGAGAATTCCTTAAATAGCACGCCGTTGGGTTCCGTCATGATATAGTGCTCGCCAATATCGCGAACCCACTCTTTGTATTTCTCAAAACTCAAGAGGGAAGGTGTCCCGGTGAATCCGCAAGCGGCCAGTTGCGCTGCGGTAATTCCCGTAAAAGCGCCCCAGCCTATTCCGTGCTTGACCATTGCTGGGTGGTCAATGTCTCGTATCATTGGAACGTTAGGGGCGTGATATTCGGCGATGCCTATCGCCTGTTGGATCTTCTCAGGTTCCAAACCCATCAGGTGAGCAGCGGTTGCAGCGTTTGCTACCGCACCCCAGGACCCGCAAGCTTGATAAGTCGCATGGTGATCGTGCCAGCAGCGCCCGATACGATGAGCCACTTCGTATCCGACGACCATCGCCGTCAACATTTCTTTGCCGCTCTTTTTCAGCTTTTCCGCCACGGCAAGCGCTGTAGGAAATATCTGTGCGCCCGGATGCCCTTTTGTATATTTGCCGCCGTCATCGCTGTCAAGTCCGTTCGCGGCGCATCCGTTGGCAAAAGCAGCACCAGCCGCACCGGATTTCAGGCCCCTCAGTAGAATCGTGGCGTCGTTGCCTTTCCACGCGGCAGCCGCATACTCGGTAGCTATTTTGCTTGCCGGGGTCAACGTGCCGCTCAGCGTAGCCCCGAGCGCATCCATCAAGCATAGCTTGACCTGGTGCTGAACTTGAAGCGGGAGGTCATCCCAGGTTGTATTATGGACAAAGCGGGTAACAGTTTCACTGGCACTCACGTTTTTTCCTCATTCAGCGTCTTGGTCACTGTTATTCGATCAGGTTATCGATGATTTGGGGTGTTTTTGCCAATTCTTCGTCCGAGTAGACGGTGATGCCATTACGCGTGAGCAGGGCAGCGAGGACGCCCTGTCCAGGTTTTAAGGTGAGGGTAAAAGTGCCGTCATAGATTTTTTGGCTGCCACAAGACGGGCTGTAGGCTTTGAGAATAGCTGTTTTTATATCGTACTCTTTTGCTAACGCCAGTCCCATTTCTGCGCCTCGCAGATATTCCGCTGTGACGTCTTGACCTTCTTTGGTCACGACTCGGGCTCGATCATCGAGAACGTCGTGCCCATCAGCGTCTGAGCGTTGCTTGAATAACGCTTGCGTCCCGTCAAATGCCTGAATGGAAGCATCGCCGCGTGGGATGGCGAGTCCCCCGGCGACTTCTGCGCAAAACGGCAACAGTCTCCCCGCCGCTGCCAGCTTGACGAGCTTTTCTGTCAGGCATTGACCGCCATCCCAGCGGGTGGGGATACCAATGATGCATGGGCTGACCAAATAGAGTGCTTGCTTGGACATTGTTTTCACCTCGTAGATTCTAGTGTTTGCGGATTCTGTCTAGTTTCTATCTGTACATCATCGAACTGCTTCGACCTAGCGTTGACGAGGTCGCATCGTTCATTGTTAACAGACATCGTTTATTACTGGATCGAACTTTTGCAAATCTTTTATCGGAATATGGCAATAGATGACGTGACTTGCTCCTTCCTTTTGTCCCGGCGGCGTCTCTTGTTCGCAGATTTGGCCCACTTTGTGTGGGCAGCGTGTGTGGAATCGACAGCCACCGGGCGGGTTCAACGCACTGGGGACTGTTCCCTGCAGCCGGACGTGTTTCTGGTCAACACATGGGTTCGGTATGGGGATCGCTGAACTCAAAGCTTCTGTGTATGGATGGTAAGGGGGCGCATAGATTGTCTCGGCCGGTCCTATTTCAGCAATTTTGCCCAAGTACATCACTGCAATATAGTCGGATAGGAATCGCACGACGCTCAGGTCGTGGGCGATGAAAAGCAGAGTTGTGTCATACTCTTGTTGAACCTTGAGCAGCAAATTGAGCACTGCGGCCTGAACCGAAACGTCCAGCGACGAGACCGGTTCATCGCATACCACAAGTTTGGGTTGGGCGGCGAGTGCTCGAGCGATGGCTACCCGTTGTTTCTCACCACCGCTGAGCTGGCGGGGAAGCCGATCAAAATACCTTTCATCCAACCTTACGGATTGGAGAAGTCGATGGGCCGCTTCACGTACTTTGTCGCGGGGTATGTTTCCGAGACGTAGCAATGGGTGACTAATTTGAAATCCAACTGTAAAGGATGGATTTAGGGTAGAGTCAGGGTTTTGAAACACCATCTGGACCGCTCGAATCAGTTCGAGATCTCGTTTTCCAACGGGTAGAGAGATGTCGAAACCCATGAATTCCATCTTGCCATCAGTCAAAGGTTGCAAACCGACGATTGTCTTTGCTAGGGTACTCTTGCCGCAACCCGATTCACCCACGATGCCCAAGGTGCTTCCCTTTGGCAACTCGAAACTGAGGTCGTCGACTGCCCGCACGTGTTGTTTTTTGCCTAGTCCAATGAGGCTTGACAAAGAGTTGGAAGATTGTTCGTAAAAAGTTCTCACGTTTTTTGCTTGAAGAAGGATCTCAGCGTCCTCTCGTGGTGCCGTCGTAGGTGAGTGTGGCTGGGTTTCGTCAGAGCTTTTCCAAGTTTTTGATGCTATGGACTCGGCAAAATGACATCGTACCTTGGTGTTTCCTAAAAGATTACAGAGTGCTGGATGTTCCGCAAGACACCGATCACTGGAGAATTCGCAGCGCGGTTCAAATAGACATCCAGGAGGGAGGTTGCCTGGATTTGGTACACTTCCGTGGATCGCACGTAGGGTATGCTGATGTTTGCTCATCCCTAACTGGGGCACGCAGCGAACGAGCGCGCGAGTGTAGGGGTGCCTGGGTTGCAAAAATATATCCTCTACAGGTCCTGTTTCGACCATCTCTCCTGCGTACATAACGCCGACGCTGTCAGCAATCCGCGCAATGACCCCCATGTTGTGACTGATATACATGATGGCGGTATCGAACTCTTGCCTTAATTCGTCGATGAGGTCCAGTACGGCAGCTTCTACTGTTACGTCCAACGCCGTCGTGGGTTCATCCATGATGAGCAGAGCCGGATTGTTGAGTAGGGCCATGGCGATCAGCGCCCGCTGTTGCTGCCCGCCGGAGAGTTGATGTGGATATCTTGTCATTACCACGTCAGGATCTGGCATATAAACCCGTTCCAACATCTCGATACATCTCTTGTCAGCCTCTGTTTTAGAGATATCCTGATGGACGAGTAACGCTTCCCTCAGCAACTCTCCGATGCGCAACGACGGGTTTAAAGCTCTTGCCGGATCCTGATAGACCATAGCGATCTGGTTGCCGCAAAGCCTTCGCAGGTCCTTCTCGGACCGCTCTCGTAGGTTCTCTCCTTGAAATATGATCTTGCCGTTTACGATTTTGCCGTTGCGACCCAAAAAGCTGACGATTCCATATGCTACCGAGCTCTTGCCACAGCCTGACTCGCCCACAATACCTACTGTCTCTTTACGATGGATTTTAAAAGAGACATCACGCACAGCTTTTACGTCTCCTGTGCGGGTCTCGTAAGAGATCGCGAGATTCTCGATTTCCAAGACCGGCTCACTTTTATCAGCTTGGGTGCTGTTACGATTGAGGTCTATGTTTGCTGAGACTGTGCCCATACTATACTATTCCTCTCTGTCCCGTAAATTTCGCCTGCGATAATATCTGTGTGCTATTGGTATCGCATCGTCTCTTCTCTTAGGCCGTCGGCAAAAAGATTGAGACCGACCACCAAGGACGAGATGGCCAATGAAGGCCACAAAGCAGACCAAGGGTTGGTAAAGATATATGTATGCCCGCGCTCTACCATACTGCCCCACTCGGGGGTTGGCGGCACCAAGCCCAAACCTAGAAAGCCTAACGTACCGATAGAAAAGATAGCATAACCAACCCGCAACATCGCATCCACGATGATCGGTCCTCTGGCATTTGGCAGGATCTCTACGAACATGATGTAAAGTGGATGCTCCCCCCTCAATATTGCTGCAGCGACATAGTCGCGTGTGCGGATGTCGAGGGTCATGCTACGTACTAGGCGTGCAATACCCGGGATGCCGGCGACCATAATGGCAATAATGATGTTTAGGGCTGAAGGTCCTAAAGCTGCGATGATTATCAGGTAAAGTAAGATTCTTGGAAAAGCCATCATGGCGTCCAAGATACGCATCACAACTTCGTCCACGAGTCCACCGAAATAGCCCGCTACTAGTCCAAAGGTCGTCCCAATGATTAGAGCGCAGAGCACACTGAGAGGGGCCAAGGTCAGCGTGATTCGAGCGCCAAAGGCGATGCGTGCCCACAAGTCGCGACCCACATCATCTGTGCCTAGTAGATGCTTTGCAGAGGGTCCAGTATTGACATTTTGATAGTCTTGTTCGAAAGGGGTGTATCTGGTAAGAAATGGCGCAAATATGGCCACAAAAACCCAGAATAAAACGATACTTAGCCCTATCAATGCTATCTTGGAAGCCAGGATGGGGGTGAGAATGCCCTTGACACGGTCCAAAAAGGTCGGGCGTGCGAACGTTACAGATTGCTCTCTTGTCGCCATAAATCAACCTCTCTTTTTGATAGGATTAGAGACCTAACCTTTTCAAAGGTGCTCATTGCTCTAGTTATACCGAATGCGAGGGTTCAACAGGGTGTAAATGATGTCTGCGATCATCTGAGTGCTGACGGCCAAGGCGACCATAACCATTGCTCCAGCTTCGATGGCATTGACATCCTTGTAGAGCGCTGAGTCAAGCAGGTAGGTTCCCAAGCCTGGAAAGCCAAAGAGGGCCTCTACGACGACGATCCCGCCCATCAACCAGTTGACGTGTAACATGATGACCGTAATGGGGGCCATTAGCGCGTTGCGCAGGGCGTGCTTAAAGACAACGGTCCGGTAAGGTACCCCCTTGAGGATAGCACTGCGGATATAAGCGCTTTCCATTACCTCAACCATGCTGGCTCGTGTGATACGCAGCACATAGCCCAATTCAATTAGCGTCAGGGTGAGCACTGGCAAGACCAGCATCTTGGGATTGGAGAATATCGCGTCCCCACTGGTAAAGACTGTGGCACCAGGCAGCACTTTTAGCCACATAGCAAGGATTAGTATCAGAAATACGCCTGTAGCAAAGTTGGGGCTTGCGGTTGTGACGAGGCCTCCCAGTGACAGAACGCGGTCGATCCATTTGCCTTCATTGATGCCAGCCATGATACCGAGCAAAAGGGCCAATGGCATCACTACGATAAAGGCGAGAGCTGCTAGAATTGTAGAATTTCGGAGACGGCGTAGTAAAAGTTGTCCAACCGGCCTGTTGGTTCTGATCGATAGTCCTGGATCTCCGCGTAATAGCCCTCGCTGTAAAGGTATATACTGAATGCCCCCGGCTTGTTGCGTCTGGACTCTGCCAGCTGAACTTGGTCCTACCTTTTCTTGTTGTATGTCTTTTTGCCACTTTACAGCGTGATTGTCTGTGTCAACACCCCAAAAGATTTCGTTGCCTTCCTGATCTCTATACCATGCGTTGCTTGCCGGGCGCTTGTTGACGGACCCGTCGGGCAGCCGTTCATACGCCAAGAGTTGTCCCTCTTGCATCGCCCATTGCCAAAGCTTGCCATCGCTGTCTTGAACCCACCATTCAGTTGTTTTTGTATCCGGATTATTGATGCGCTGCAAGGGATAGCCAATCTTGCGGCGTGCACGCCAATCAGTACCGATTAGCCAGTCTATGTAGCGCAGGTAAAGAGGTTGATCAAGGCCTAACTGGCGTCGGAAGAGGTCCACTTGCTCTTGGTCGGCAAAGCGTCCAAGAACGTGACGAGCTATGTCGCCCGGTGCTCCCTCTGTCAAAAGGAACACTGTGATGGAGACAATGAACATTGTCAAGAGCATGAATAGCAATCTGCGCACGATAAACTTGGCCATAATTCCCTCATTTGGTCCAAGAAGGCAGGGCAGAATCGGTCGTCCTGCCCTGCCTGTGGTTATTACACGTCCGGATATCAAGGACGAGCGTGGTTATGCGGTATCAGGGTCGTACCATACCTCATTCCAAAGGTCGAACTGGGAGGGATGCATATAGATTCCATGGAACCCTTTTCTATAAACAGCCCATAGATTCATCCAGAACGCGTTACCGATAGAACCGCGTTCCTGCTGAATCTGTTCCAGTTGACACATGATTTCTCGGCGTTTCTCCAAGTCCAAGGTCCCCTGTGCCTTGTTCAATAGATCCAAAAACTCCTTGTCACACCAGCGAGTCTCATTCCAGGCGGCTGGCTCACCATCCTCGTTGCAACTATAGGCAAGAGGCAAGACCATCACGGCCAAAGCGCGGTGACCCCACGGGGTCAGACCTACGTCGATCTCGGTCCACACTTCATAGTACTGGCTATCTGGCATGGGGTTCAGGGTGATCCTGAACCCCGCGGCGGCTGCATCTTCTTTGAGCGCCTCGGCGTAGGATTTGACATAGTCACGCCCGGTGGGAAAGTTGAGCTCAACGTCCATACCGTCCGGATAACCCGCTTCAGCCAGCAACTCTTTGGCTTGTTCTGGATCATAAGCTGGCGTCTCGATCTCGCAGTATTCAGGATGCGCCGGTGCTACGTGGGTGTCCTGGCCTGGTAGTCCCTCGCCAAAATAGGCCAGGTTTAAGATCTTTTCTCGATTTTGGCAGATTTTCAGAGCTTTTCGCAGGCGATTATCGCTCCAGGGTTCTTGGTCCGCTCGAATGCGCAACACGACGGTGCGCGCCGTCGTTACTGCGTCGACGCCCGTTTCAGGATCATCTCTAACGGCTTGCCAGGAGGCGGGTGAGACGTCATAGAATGTGTCCACTCCACCACTCTTGAACGCTGCGACAGCGGCTGTCTGTTCCTCGCCGACATCAATGTATGTGATTTCGTCGAGGTACGGTAATGGTTTCCCGTCAGCCCCCATTTGCCAATAGTCATCACGAGCCTTGAGCACAGCTCGCTCGTCTACCGAGTATTCTTCCATCGTATACGGACCGGTGCCAACGGGCGCTTTGGTGATATCCCCTTCAAAGACCCGGTGGTTTATGATCATCGCCGGATACGCAAATAGATGCTCTGGTACGGCAATCTGTGGGGACTCGAGGTTTAATACGACCGTGTGCTCATCTTTTTTCGTGATACCATCCGCGGTCAAATAGGACATCAGTCCGCTCATTGAGGAGCCAACTTCGGGGTTCAGCCATTCTTTCATCGTGAACACAACATCGTCTGCCACGAATTCATCACCGTTGTTCCAGGTGACGTTCTTGCGTAGATGCAAAGTCCAGGTCTTTAGATCGTCGCTGACCTCCCACTTTTCGAGAAGGTATGGGTGAGTGATGCTTTTACGGTCTGTTAAGGTCAGGTACTCGAGCACATGACGCCACTGGTTGGCGGTGTGTGTGCGGGCTGTTCTCGATGGATGGTCTATGCGGTCCACCGGACAGGCGCAGCGCAAGACTCCGCCACGCTTCGGTCCACTCGTGGCACTTGGAGCAGAAGTGGCTGATGGTTCTGTGGCCTCCTCTGCAGGTTCGGAGCCACAGCCGACCAGGAAAGTGCTTATAGACCCCATCGATGCCCCGAGCAGCGCTGCGTAGCGTATAAACTCGCGACGGCTAATCCCTCCCGCTACAAAGGCTCGTTTGAAATCAGAAATATATGGATGCTCTCGGCTGGTTTTGCTCATTTTTTGGGCAACCTCCTTAATATTACTGCTTGTTATCAGAAAAGCAAAAGTTGCTACATGTTACTCTGGCTGATTGCTTGACAACCCTCCTGACTTGGTGTATACTGGGGGAAACTGTTGATAATCATATGATCAGATTATAGCACGGATTTGAGGTCGTGTCAAGAAGGAGGATCTGTGAGTCAATTGGTTGATCCAGTACAGCGTGACACGCTAACAAATAGCGTAATCCGTCAGATTGAACAAATAATCTTGGAAGGCAGGGTCAAGTCTGGGGATTGGCTTCCTGCCCAGACCGAGTTGGCTGCAGGTTTTGGGGTCGGCTTGTCCACAGTGCGCGAAGCGACACGCGGGTTGGCGCTTATGGGTATTCTCCGGCCGCAAGCAGGACGGGGCACCCAGGTGAGTAATGATGCGCTCGTCTTGTTGCGCATGATCAACCTCGTGCGGAACGAGTTGCGTGAATTGGACGGCCGTAAGGTCCACGAAGCCCGCCGCCTCATTGAGGCGGGAATGACCGAGCTGGCGGCCCATCGAGCGACCGAGCAAGACATCGCACAAATTGAAGCGACGCTGCTCAAGATGGAAAAATCTATGGACGACGACGAGGCTTATATCGAGGCCGACCTGGCGTTTCACTCGTCTGTCGCGCGGGCTGCCAAGAACGATGTGGTGGAAGAATTTTACCAAATTCTCCTCGATACATTGTCTGGCGTCATGCGACAGATCGTCAAGGTGCCGGGACTCAAGCAGCGGGGTTTAAAGACCCAGCAAGAGATTCTGGAGGCTATCCGGTCGCACGACGTGGAAACCGCTCGCAAGTTGGCCGATTACAATATCGTCGAGTGGGACCGGATATTGGCCGTTTCTAAATAGCAATTCTCCTCACGTGTTGTGGGGTGTTGCCTCGTGGTTCAGACGGGCGACACAATGATAGGTGTTGCCAGGGACTGGAATAAAAATTAGACTGATTTGGAGGTTATGATTGATGACGCCGTTTTCCGCTTGTGCGATCGAGACTCATCACCCGCGTATCGCAGGACTTTCACAAGAGCAGGTGCGGGCGATCCACCACGCTTCTTTGCACATCCTATCCGAAATTGGTATTGTGCTCAAGTCATCTCGTGGCCGGGAGCTGCTCCTGGATGCCGGCGCGACAGAATCGAACGAGCGCATCAAGATTCCGCCGCGACTCGTCTACGATGCCCTGAGTTCGGCGCCGGAGCGGATCTCTTTGTACGATCAGACGGGGCGACTCACCATGCCGCTGGAGCTGGGGCGGGTGTTCTATGGGCCTGGGTCTGACACGCCGTATACCATTGACCTGGATACACGGGAAAGGCGTCGGGCGACCAAATCCGACGTTCGAAACTTTGCCCGGTTGGCCGATGGGCTGGAGAACATTGACTATGCCATGACGATGGGTGTACCCCGGGATGTCCCCATAGAAGATACGTTCCTTCACGGGTTCATCGAAATGCTTCGGGGTTGCACCAAGCCGATGGTCTACACGGCCAGCAGCCTGCAGGAAATGCAAGAAATTCATCGCATTTCCGCCGCTGTGGCCGGCGGCGAGCAGGCTTTTCGCGAGCGGCCCTTTCTCTTGCACTATGCTGAACCTATTTCCCCGCTGCTCTTTCCCCCTGAAGCGGTCGATCAGGTCATCTTTTGCGCCGAAAAAGGCATCCCGCTCTGCTTCCCACCGTCTCCGAATACGGGCGGCGGCGGCCCGATCACCATGGCTGGGGCGCTGGCGCTGGGCAGTGCCGAGTGTTTGGTCGGGCTCGTTCTAAATCAGTTGGTGCAAAAAGGTGCGCCCTTTGTCTATGGGATGAACCTGGCCGTTATGGACATGAAGACCATGGTCGTGGCCTATGGGTCTCCGGAATGGAGTTTAGGGATGGCGGCCGACGTGAATCTGGCCGAGTTCTACAACTTGCCGGTCTGGGGCGTCGGAGGGTCCACGGATGCCAAGATTGTGGATGCTCAGGCTGGACTGGAGGCCTCGATGTCCATTTACAGTGCGCTCCAGTGCCGCTGCACGGTGGTCCACGACGTGGGATATATTGAGTCAGGTCTGACGTCATCGATGGAGATGCTGGTGATGGGAGACGAGATCATCCGTATGGCGCGGTTTGTGATGGACGGCATAAAAGTCACGGATGAGACACTGGCCTTGGATGCCATCGCCCGGGTGAACCCCGGCAGCGGTTTCTTGGCCGATAAACACACGTTGAAGCACTGGCGGACCGCCCAGTGGAATCCCTCGCTGCTCGACAGACGGCAGTATGAGGATTGGGTGAGTGCTGGTTCCAAGGACCTCTATACCCGGCTGAACGAGCGGGTGCGGGAGATTCTGGCCGAACACGAGGTGCCCGAACTTGCGGATAAGGTCGAGGATGTGATAGCAGACGTCGTGAGCGAGAGAGAGGCGCGAGCCGAGGCAGACTAGATCACCAGGCGGGCGCTGCAAGAGAGCCAGCGGATAGACCGGCGACATTGGATCCGGCGTTCGCTGGCTCGTCGAGATTTGCCAAGGGGGCGATGATGGTGGGTGACACAATGACAATATATCTTGGATGCGAGAGGGCCGCTTGGAAAAAGCGCTTACCGGGTGTGCATGGAGAGGGGGAACAATTGTGAGAATCTATGTCATCAACCCCAACGCCTCTGAAAGCGTGACGGCGCGCATCCGGCAAGAGCTGGAAAGGATCAAGCGGTCTGACACCGAACTGACCGTGGTGAACCCTGCGCATGGCCCGGTCTCTATCGAATCGCAGCGCGACCGGGAACTTGTCAAGCCTTATGTGATCGAGTTGGTGCGTCAGGCGAACGAACAAGGGTACAATGCGGTTGTGCTGGCATGTTTTTCGGATCCGGGATTGGATGCGGCGCGAGAAATCTCGGACATTCCCATCATTGGGATTGAAGAGGCGACGTTGCACATTGCCACGATGTTGGGCCATAAATTCTCACCGGTGACAGCTTTTCCCATTCATGTCCCTACGCGCGATCTACACGTGCGTATGCACGGCTTTGAACACGCGTACGCTTCCACTCTGGTGACGGGCCTATCTGTGCTAGAGATGGACGCGAATCCAGCGATGACCAAGCGCCGGATTCTCAATCTGGCCCGTCGAGCGATAGAGGAGGACGGTACAGAAGTTATCATCCTGGGATGTGCCGGACTCACCGGCTATGCGCAAGACATCGAACGAGAACTTGGGGTGGTGGTGCTTGATCCGACCGCGGTGGCTTTCAAGGTCGCGGAAGCGCTCGCTGACCTGGGCCTAAGTCATAGTAAAGTGGCGCGCTTTGCCACGCCCCCGATGAAGGAAATCAAGTAAAGGAGCGGGTCATTATGAGAATTTTTGTCATCAACCCCAACACGTCAGAGAGTGTGACGGCGCATGTCCGTCACGAGTTGGAAAAGATCAAACGGCCCGACACCGAGCTGACGGTGGTGAACCCCGAGCACGGGCCGGTTTCTATCGAGTCTGTCTATGATGAGGCGTTAGCGACACCGCCCACATTAGAGTTAGTGCGTCAGGCCAACCAAGAGGGATATGACGCCATTGTGCTGGCATGCTTTTCCGATCCGGGCCTGGATGCGGCCAAAGAGATTTCCGAGATCCCCGTCATCGGGATTGAAGAGGCGACGTTGCACGTGGCGGCGATGCTGGGGCACAAGTTCTCTATCACGACCACAGGCCGCAACCGGGTTCCCACCCGGGAGATTCACGTCCGTCTGCGCAACGTAGAGACGGCCTATGCCTCTGCTTTGGTGATGGATATGTCCGTATTAGAGATGGATGCGCAACCAGAGAAGGCCAAAGCGCGTATTCTCGCGTTGGCCCGGGAGGCCATCAAAGCGCAAGGCGCCGAGGTGATCATTTTGGGGTGTGCTGGACTGGCTGGATATGCCAAAGATATTGAGAGGGAGTTAGGGGTCGTGGTGCTGGACCCGTCCTCTGTGGGATTAAAGATCGCAGAAGCCATCGTGGACCTGGGTCTGTCGCATAGTAAGGTCGGTCGCTTTGCCCAGCCGCCGGCCAAAGAGATCAAATAGATCGGAGCCAAAGTGAGCGAGTCAATCATCAATCTTACACGAGGGGTGCCGCCGGTGGATGTCTTTCCCGTGGATGATCTTGTCGAATGTGGAGCGGCGGCTTTGAGGCGGGACGCTGCCGTGCTTTTACAATACAGCCATGCGGGCTATCCCCCGCTTCGCAAGTGGTTGGCCGAGCAATATGACGTCGGATCTGAGCAAATCCTGACCGGAAACAGCTCGTTGGAGGTTTTGGAGTACATTGTCGGATTGTTGATTTCATCGGGCGAACGCGCTTTTGTGGAATCGCCGTCCTACGACCGGACGATCACCTTGTTGCGGCGTCACGGTGCAGCGTTGGTCGGGATCCCGTTGGAGCAAGATGGCGTGAATTTGGAGGCGCTAGAGCGAGAGCTGGAACAGGGCGCGCCGACGCTGATGTACGTCATTACGGATTTTCATAACCCGATGGGCGTGACCACCAGTCTGGAAAAGCGCCAGCGCCTGGTGGCCCTGGCGCGGGCGTACGACTTTTGGCTGGTCGAGGACGCACCGTACCGTAGGCTGCGTTACCGCGGGGAGGATGTCCCCTCGCTGTGGTCGCTAGCCCCGGAACGTGTGTTGCACATGTCATCTTTTTCCAAGATTCTGGCGCCGGGGCTACGCCTAGGCTATGTGGTTGGCCCGGCGGACATTGTCGCCCAGCTTGCCGTATGGGCAGTCGATTCACACATTGGCCCGGTGTTGCCTACGCAGGGGATGGTCTATGAATACTGCCGTCGTGGGCTGCTGGACGATAACATTGAGCGCTTGAAAGCAGTCTATCGCCCGCGACTGGATGCAGTCCTCACGGCGTTGGACAAATACATTCCGCAGGCCGAATGGACGCGTCCCGAAGGCGGTTTTTTCGTAAGCGGTTTCTTGCCAGGGACCGACATCGTCGAGCTGCAGCGACGGGCTGAGAGCAGGGGGCTCAATCTCTCTGACGGCCGGGGATTCTTTCCCCGTGCGACGGATGGTCGTCGTTTCCTGCGCATCCCCTTTTGCAGCCTGATGCCGGGGCAGATCGAGGAGGGAGTGTCGCGCCTGGCGCAATTGATATAGTGGGCAGGGATGGCAGCAAGGTTTATAAGGGATCCAATAAGGGCTATTCTAGCGCCAGGAACAGGGTGTCGCGATACACGATCATGCGCATCCACGAAAAGACGGCGGTGTTGACCAGGGGCGCGTCTTGGGGCGTGGGTGGCGGGTCGTCGGCGCGCATGACTACCAGCGCCACCGGCAATCCTTCGGCCTCGACCCCGGTGGCTTGTTCAAAGGTCCAGTATTCGTCCAATGGTTGTTGGGTAGCCAGGCTGCTATAGTTT
>CAZSJU010000032.1:15362-18449 GCA_964607235.1 uncultured Anaerolineae bacterium
TTCAAAGGTCCAGTATTCGTCCAATGGTTGTTGGGTAGCCAGGCTGCTATAGTTTCGCAGCCGGTGGGCCAGGGTCTCTGCAGCCGCGCCGGCGTCCACGTCTGGGTCAAAAACTACCGCCAGGATCAAATAGGAGGCGCCTTGGGCTTGGCTGTGGCGCGTGGCAAAGGCAACCAGCTTGTAAGGCGGCAAGGATGCCCCTTGCCAGGCATATTTTTCCAAGTCCTCCGCGCTGAGGTTCCGGTCTAGCGTCGACGCCGAGGCGTAAAACTGTGCCCCCTCCATCAGGATCACGCCAACCCGTTCGCCCATGTCCTGGAGCGCCGGGTCTTCCAGGGCCTTGGCGGCAGCCATATAGTCGGGACGATCGGCCAGCGAGGACCGCTCACCGTCCCGCGCCTGCAGGGCCTGGGTCACGTTGGCTGTGGCCTTGGCGATGACCATTTGTCCTTCCAATAGGGCGATACGGTTCAAGTGGCCCAATTGGCCGGTCTTGGTCGGAAAATCCAGCGCTACTTCATAGTCATCGAGGATGCTGTAGAGCGTGCCTTTTGGTTCGTCTAGCGTCTTGGCGTCATAGCCCAAGGCAATCAGGGCTTGCGCGATTTGCGCACCGTCCATGCCAAATTCGACGACGGTGATCGTGTCCGGCGGTTGCCCGGCCAGCAGGTAGCGGTCCAGGTTGAAAAGGTCAAAACCGTAAAAACTGCGTTGGTCCTCGGCCAGCAGATACTGCCAACCCAGGGTGTCGGGCGGCGTGGTCTGGTTACTCAGGATGGATATCCAATAAGCCCGTTTTTCCCGGCTCAGGTTTTGCAATTCTTCCAAATTGTCTATACGAGGGACGTCCCAACTGGCGTGCCAGGCCGCCGCGTCGCCGTAGGTGAGATATTGGCGGTATTCAGAGGTGTCAGGGACAAAGTGCAGCATGCGCAACAGTGGGCTCTCTGTTTCTTCTTTGGAACCGCACGCCACCAGCGCTAACGGGACGATTAACACGATAAGCAAGAATAGACGGGATTTCATCGCTTTTTCCTTTCTGCAGTAGTAACTACCTTAACGAGTCGCATTAGATCTCGTAGGTCTTGGCCCAGCTAACTTGACATTGTTAAACTGCTCGAGTAGGAGCCGACTCGAGCAGGATTTACAAGATTAACAGTGACCAAATCTGCAAAATCCTGTAAATCCTGTTAATCTTGTCGAAAAAATGCCTGACATGAGTGCTAACCATCTCGGAAATATTCCGGGCAAAAGGGCGCCCCACGAAAGGGCGCGCGCGTGGCAGCCAGTTCGCGCTTGCGGGCGGCGCGACGCTGCTTGAAACGCAACTCGGCTTTGGTGGCGCTGGACTGGTCGGGAAAGCGCCACACGCCGAGCAGGCGCAGCGGCCGGCGTTTGCTCGCGGCCGTATAACGCGCGCCCCCTCCGGCGTTGTGTTCGTATAGCCGCCGGCGTGGATCGGTGGTGATGCCGGTATAGGTGGTGCCGTCGGCGCAAGCCAACAGGTACAGGTACCAGGATTGGCCATCTGGGGCGGGTTCGCTCATGCCGGTTCTGGCGTCAGGATCGCGCCCGACAAGGGCGCCAGCTCGAGCCCTACGATTTGTCCCGCTTGCACCTCGGCGCTCGCTTTGCTCAACCGGTCGACCAGGTGGGCGCCGTCAGACCAGCCGGTCTCTTGAGCAGGCAACGGGCCTGTGAAATCATCCTCCCCCGCGTTCACGACCGCCACCACCGTTTTTCCCTGATAGCGCCGGGCACAGGCGTACACGTTCTGCTTTTTGCTGGCGTACAGCGTGGCCAGATCACCGCGGCGCAGCGCTGCCAGTTCGTGACGTAGCGCGATCAGACGCCGCACATAGGCCAACAAGTCCTGGTCCCACCGGCCTTTGTCCCAGGGGAAAGCGCCGCGGCAATCTGGGTCCGGGCCGCCCTCCATGCCGATCTCGTCTCCGTAGTAAATGCAGGGGGCGCCGGGATATGTCATTTGTAGCAGCGTGGCGATCTTGAGGCGCTCGGTCTCGCCCTCGGCCAGCGTGAGATAGCGGGCGGTGTCGTGGCTGCCCAACAAGTTGAGCTGGGCGTAGGTCATCTCGGGTGGGTGCAGCGCCAGCAATTGCTCGATCTGTGTCGCGAATTCACGGGCATGGATGGGTTTGATCTTGTAGCCGCCGGGGCGCAGCTTTTTGCGTACCTTGTGCCCCAGGGTAAAGCGTAGCACCCTACGCGCCCATGCATAGTTCATGATGGCGTCAAAGCGGTCTCCTTTGAGCCAAGGTTTGCCTTTGCCCCAGACTTCGCCCACGAGATAGGCGTGGGGGTTGATCTCTTTGACCACGCGGCGAAAGGCTCGCCAAAACTCGGCATCTTTAATTTCTTCCGGCACGTCGATCCGCCAGCCGTCAATGCCAAAGGCGAGCCAGTGACGGACTATGTCAAAGATAAAGGCCCGCACGGCGGGATTTTTGATGTTGAACTTGGGCAGCGCGCGCTCGTTCCACCAACAGGCATAGTTGGGCGGCTTTTTGCGGCTATAGGCGTTTAATGGATAACTCTTGATGATGAACCAGTCGGCATAGGGAGAGGTCGGGCCGTTCTCCAGAATGTGGTTGAACTGGAAAAAGCCACGGCTGGCGTGATTAAAGACGCCGTCCAGCACGACGTGCATGTCCCGCGCGTGGGCCGCGTCCAACAGTGCGCGAAAGGCTGCGTGTCCGCCCAACATAGGGTCGATGCGATAATAGTCATGGGTGTGGTAACGGTGGTTGGCCGTGGATTGAAAGATGGGGCACAGGTAGAGGGCGTTGACGCCCAGGTCCTGCAGGTAGTCTAGCTTGTCCACCACACCCCACAAGTCGCCCCCTTTAAACCCATCGCGCGTGGGAGGGCTGTCCCAGGGCTCCAGGCGGTCTTGCGCCAACCCTGAGACCTGTCCGCTGCACGCAAAGCGATCGGGGAAAATTTGATAAAAGATGGCGTCAGGCGCCCAATCAGGAACGCCAGAGTTTGGAGCCATTGTGCCTGTCTCCTTTCTTACGCTTCATAATTGCTCATAACAAGATGACGGCCCCGCTTTCTGCCGCCAGG
>CAZSJU010000033.1:0-3823 GCA_964607235.1 uncultured Anaerolineae bacterium
GAACCGGGGCCTCGGAGGTCTATAGGATGTCGCGCAAGAGCGGGCGCAGTTCGACGGGCATCACGATCAGCAGTTCGTCGTCGACGGTCGCTTCTACCAGCAAGCCGCGCAGCCGCAGGCGGCCCATCACGGTTTGCGGCTCGTGGTATTCCCAATGGCGCGATTCTTCCAGGTCGTTGTCATAGGCGGCGTCAAAATCTTGCCAGGGCATCGTCCCGCCCTGGGACAGCACCTGCTGCAGCGCCGCGCGATCCTCGTCTTCTAACCTCGTGACGACCCACTCTAGTCCGTCCGGGTTTTGCAGGGTCTGGACGATACGCTCGACCAGTTCGGCCTTGCGCAGCGCCGACCAGCTACCCCCCCATATCACCCGGCGCGCCGTTGCGGTGAGCGCATCCTTGGTGTAGAGTGGGAGCGCTTTGGCGAGGGTGGGGCTGGCGCTGGAGAGCTTGGCTTGCAGCCGTTCGCGCCAGGCGCGGTCGCGCTCGTATTGCTGCTCAAAGAACGACGAAAATCCCGGCAAGCCCGAACCGAGTTGCGCGGCCAACTCGATGTGCATGAGCAGTTCCTGCGCCGGCGCATAGTCGGGGTCAATGGCCAGGGAAGCTTCCAGGGTCTTGCGCGCCTTTTCGTACGCGTGTTCTTGTAACAGCACCCGTGCCATCATATAGTAATAAAAGCCAGCCGCCTGGGGATACAGGCGGGTCACTTCGGACAGCGGTGCCAGCATCGCTTTGGCCCCCTCGATGTCGTCTTTTTGCAAAAGATAGCCGGCCAGGTTGCAACGGGGAAGTGCGTATAGCGGGTCGATTTCCAGCGCCTTGCGGTACATTTCCCGAGCGCGTTCGTGCTGCTCGCGATGCGCGTAAAGCGAGGCCAGGTTGTTATAGGCCTCTTTGGCCCGGGGTTCCAACGTTAACACGCGCTCTAGCAGTTGTTCTGCTTGCTGCTCTTCCCCGGCATGAAATTGTTCAAGCGCCCGGTTTAAAAGGTCTGCGACCTGGGGGGAATAGGGCGACTCAAATTCGTCGGAAATCTCGTGCCCCCGGATCTGTAATTCCTGCCACTCGCCCTCTTGCCACACGCGCAGCGTTTCGTCCCGGTCGATCTGGCCTGCTTTGGCCAGGGCGAGCAGAGCATCCAGGCGGTCTTTGTCTTTTCCGGCCTGGCTCAACCCAAAGCGGCGCAGCGCCGCATAGGCCGCCGGTGTGCCAATGATCTCCAAGACCGCCAGACCGCCCTCAACTTGTCCTTCTTCCCACATCATCTTTTCAACGACGCGGACCATCTGGGGAAAACGTTCGATAAAGCGCGACATCTGCTCGCCAAAGCTGGACGGGGACGTCTCGTTCCGTTGGGCAAGCAGGTTGAAAAACTCGTCCAGGCGTGCCCTGGGAATCAACTCGCTGTAGTGGAAATAGGGAAAGCGCTCGCACCACCCCAGCCCCGGCTTGCCGGCGTCCAGCGCTTCAATCCACGGGCCGGCCCGGTATACCTCATCCTGCAACGCGGCCAACCGGTCGCGGGCTGTGGGGCGCCCGGTATTCGCCTCGGCGATGGCCAGTAACCATTGCATGTTCTGGTAAAGCGTGGAGGCGTCGGTGGTGGGGACGTCCGGCGGGGGCGCGTTGTGCAGCAGTTGGTATACGCGCTCATCTTGCTCCAAAATGGCGGCCGCCGTCGCCAGCTTGAGGGATTCTTTTGCATCTTGCGGCGTGATGTCCTTTAATCGTTCCCCTATCGCCTGTGCCTCTTGGTTCTGTCCGGTCCAGGTCAGGAAACGCACCGCATCGCTCAGGGCCTGGACGTTGTCCGGCGCTGCGGACCGCACGCGCTGATTGGTGGCAAAGGCCTCTTGGGATTGACCGTCAAAGAACAGCGCCAGAGCCAGGTTGTTGTACAGCGGGTACCACTCGCCCAACAACTTGATGGCCTTGCGGTTGGCGACGATGGCCGTCGCAAAGTCATGCGCGTTCAAATGACGGCGGCCCGCTTCAAAGTGCCACAGCCCCCTCTCGGCCTGGGCCGTTGTCAGGTCCATGCCCTGGGCCAGCTCTTGTACCTCTCGTTCGAGCGCCGCTTTGACCGTACGCATGTCTTCGTTCAAGGACTTGGGCGCCCGGCGCATAGCCTGCAAGGCGTGCACGTTCATATCGAGGTCCAGGTATAGCGCGGCCAGGGGCAGCCAATAGCGGTCCTGCCGGCCCAACTCGGCCGCCCGCTCGTACGCGTTCAACCCTTCCCAGACGTCGCCCGTGAGGATGCGGGTGTAACCGATGTGATAGTGCAAGTCGGCCACGCGCGGGTGCGCGTCCAGGGACGGTTCCAACAGCGTGCGCGCCGCCTGGACGTGCCCGTCTTTTAACAATTGATCGGCGCGCTCGAGTTTTTTGCGCAGTTCGGTTGACGGTTTTCGATCTTGGCGCGATGGACGTCGCTTTTTACGTTTGCTCAAGCTACACCTCCAGGCGGGTGGGGCGGATGACTGTTTGTATTTTACCCGAGTCGGCGGGAAGCGTCAACAGAGGTGCCGGGCACCTTTTTTCAGGTGCCCGGCACCTCGTACCTCGTCAATCCTTAGCGCTCCCACACGCGCGTCCGCAGTTTCCACTGGGCGCCGTGGGAACGGGCCTGGATCCACCAGCCCAGTCCACCGGCGATGCGATAGAGCCAGGCCGGCATCATCGGCTCTGCCAGCAGGTCTATCGCCGCCTGGGGGACCGCGTCGCCCTGGGCCAACGCTTCGGCGGCCAGGTCAAAGGCCGCGATGGCCTTGCGCGCCATGCCGCCGGACTCGACCAGGGGCTTGCCCTTGAGCGGCTCCCCGGCGCCCAGCGCCATGCCGCCGGCCCACGTCAAGCCGGTCTGCCGGGCAAACTGGCGATAGATGGCCAGCGCCAGGTTGTTGTGCCTCGCTTCGGGAAAGCCCGCGTTGACGATGGCCATAAAGCGTTGCCCCTCGGGCCGTGCGTGCGCGTCGAGCCGCTCTGCCAGGGTCTCTAGAAACTGGATGACCGGCGCCGGCAAACAGTCGACGTACAGCGGTGCGGCCAGGATGATCAGGTCGGCCTGGGCCACGGCTGCAACCAACGCGTCCATCCGTTCCTCAGTTCTGTGCGCACGGTACACGTAATGTTTTTCGGTCTCGACGCCCCGCGTGGCCAGGCGCGCCAAAAGGTCGGCGCCCAGCGCTTCGGAAGCGCTCTTGCCCAGACGTGGGCTCCCCACCAATAAACAGGCTTTCATGCTACTCCCTCCACTTTTGCCAACAGACGTTCAATTTCGTCGCGCGCCGCCGCGTCGTCCTGGTCCCCGGTGACCACGCCGGCGGCGTGGGCCGGCGCCCACATGTTGAGGGCGTTGCGCGCGACCAGCGACTGGAAAATTTCCGCGCTTTCCGCGTCGGCGCGGGGCATCGTGCCCAGTCCCAGCAGACGCGGGTAGCTTTGGTAGCGCCGCTGGTGATGGGTCTCACCTTCCACCTTGGCGAAAAAGGGCGCGATCAGTACGATCATGTGGTCCAGCGCCTTTTTGAGCGGGTAAGAATACCCGCCAAAGGTGACGGGACTGAGAAAAATCGTCAGGTCGCTGTGGATCATTGCACGGGCGACCTCAGCCGCGCCTTGCTCCAGCACGCAGCGCCCCGGCGTCTGGATCCAGCAGCCAAAGCAGCCTATGCAGGGCGCGATCTCGATCTGCTGCAAGAGCAAGGGCTCGACCTCCCAGCCTTTGGCTTCCAAGGTTTGTGTTAATGTCTCGTGGACCGACGCCGTCAACGCATCGTCCACTTTCATCCCGTTGAAAATAACCGCTTTCATCCTAT
>CAZSJU010000033.1:3923-5188 GCA_964607235.1 uncultured Anaerolineae bacterium
CTTTCCAGCAAGCCGTGTAACGCGGCCTGGTCGGCGACCGGGCCGTGGAGCAAGGTCTGGTCGTCCTCGGTCGCCGTCACCGTCCAGCCGTTGAACCATTGGGACCAGTAGGGATCAAGTCGTCCCTGAACCCTGATTTCATAGTGCGCCGCCATGTTAAACACGCTCCTGTTCCGGGGTGACGACCAGGCCGGTCGGTGGCTGAGGCGCGGGTGCGCTTTCCCGCAACCGCTCCTGCCCACCCAGGTCAAAGCCGAAGGAGAGCTTGAGCGTCTCTTGGGGGCAGGCGCTGACGCACGTCTGGCATAGGGTACACTCGGTTGAAAGCACGCGCTTACCCTCTTGAATGTACGTGTAGACCTGGATATCCATGGGGCAGGATCGCGCGCAAGCGCCACACGCGTCACAATGCACCGAGTCCCCCGCGATCTTGAGCGACGCCAAGCGGGATGTCAACTTGAGCGGTAGCGTGATGGGACACACGTACTTGCAAAAGGCGCGGTTGTCTTTGAGGGCCATAGCCAGCGCGATGCCGGCCAGATAGTACAGCAGGTTGCCGGCCAGGAACCAGTACAGGGCGGTCAACCCGACCGCGCCGTCCTGAAAACCCACCCCGAACCATAGCACCAGGACTAACCCCAGGCTGAGGCCAAAGTGCGCGTAGCGCAACCAGCCCCAGCGGCGGGGGAGACGGCCCGGGCTGCGCTTGTAGGGCAAGAGGTCCAACACCATGGCGGTCCAGCACGCCCAACCGCACCACAGCCGGCCAAACAGGAGCGGCCCCACGATCTTGGCGATAAAATAGTGAATCACGGCGGCCTGGATGACACCCCCCAGCAGGCCAAAGAACAACCCTTCCAGCTGCATGTTCTCGCGGCCCAGCACGGCCGCAAAGACGAACAAAAAGGTGCCGACCAGGAACAGCGTCAACCGCCGGCCCAGCGGCTTTTTACGCCGGGGCAGCGCGGTGTACAGCCCCAACCCTCCGCCCAGCGCGGTGCCGATATAGCCAAAGAAGAACAGCGAAAGCAAATAACCCGAGGACTGCCACATCACGGCGCCCACGATCCAAAAGGCCAGCATCACCACGCCCGGCACGAGCAGCTTTTTGTACGGCATGTCTTTTCTCCGATACTCAATGTGACGCATTCGTTCACACGTCCGATCAATGCATCCAGTGTACCGGGTTTAGAGCCAGGCGTCATCAGACGAAAGTTATATTACGAGGTTTATTTGAGTTTATGCCCGTTCACTTGCTCCGCGCC
>CAZSJU010000033.1:5288-18322 GCA_964607235.1 uncultured Anaerolineae bacterium
CTTTTCGCCTCGGCCACGGCCCGGGTGCGACTGTGCACGCCCAGCTTGCCATAGATGCTAGAGGTGTGCGCCTTGACGGTGCCCACGGCGACCACCAGCTTGGCCGCGATCTCGCGGTTGCTCAGGCCGGCGGCGATCAGGTGCAGCACTTCCAACTCGCGCTCGGTGAGCGGTTCGACCAGTGGTGGCGGGGGGGAGGGCGCCGGCGGCGGTGCAGCTTGCTCGGGCGTTTCAAAGGCTGCCAGCACACGTCGTCCATGATCTGACAATGTGCCCCGCTGTGCTGCCTGGCGCAGCAGCGCCGCTATCCCCGGACCGAGGTCCACCAGGGTCCGCACGTGTCCCTGCGCTTCGGCCAGCGCGAGCGCCTGGGCCAGCGCTGCCTGAGCACGCTCCGCCGCGCCCTGGGCTTGATAGGCCAGCGCTTGTAAGGCCAGGACTGTGATGACCAGCGTCTTTAGATTGCGCTGGCGAGCAGCCGCTAGTAAGGGACTCAGCCGCGTCAGAGTTGCTGCAGAGTCTCCCAAGGCCAGTCGCACCTGCGCCAGGACGATGCTTTCTTCCCCGCGCAAGGCATCTGGAGTGTCGGATGGGACCTCCGCTGCCCAGCGTGCGGCGGCCGCGGTGTCACCCTGGGCCAGCCACAGCCGCGCCTGGAAGGCGCGGCACCGCTTTGTAAAAAGCGGTACCACCGTGCGCGTCTGGGCGATGTGGACGGCCTCGTCCAGGGCGTCTTGGGCGCCCCGGAAATTCTCTTGGGCGGTCAGCACTTGCGCCAGGGTCAGGTAGGCGCTGCCCAAAGAGTCGACGTTGCCCCAGCGCCGGTTCAGGTCCAGGCTTTGTTGTGCATTGTCCAGGGCCGCCGCCAGGTCATTGGCCTCGTAGGCCAGCTCGGCCAGGGCCGAGACGGCGCCGCCGGCTATGGGTGAGGGGCGGCCGGACGGACCGCTGGCCATATGGATGGCGCGTTGAGCGGTGGCGCGTGCCTGGGACAAGCGACCTTGCCAGGCCTGGATGCCGGCCAGGGCATTGAGCGCCGGCACCGCCAGATGGATGTTGCCGCCCTGGTGTGCGACCTGAGCGGCCTGGGCCATAGCCTCACCTGCCGGCGCGAATTCGTCCTGCAGCATATAGGCGCCGCCCAGCGCAAACAGCACGACGCCGCGTATGCCTTGTTGCTCATGGTCGAGCAATGCCAGCGCGCGTTGGGCCAGCTCGACCGTCCGCGCGACGTCACCCATTTGTACCGCCGCGTAGGCGCGGATGGCAGCAATCTCGCCGGAGAGCGGGTCTACTTTTTTGTCCGTCGCGCCGTCGGCCAGCAACCGTTCCGCGCGGGTCAGATGTGGCTCGACCGCTGTCATCTGTCCGGTGAGCAACAGCGCCCATGCGTGCAGCACGCTCAGGCGCGCGCTGTCGTTCACGCGGGCCTCGGGCAGCGCCGAGAGCCAACGCAGCAAGGTGGACAGCTCGCCGCTCATCAACATCGCCAGACCATGCACTTTGAGCAACGTCTCCACGCGCGGCCAATCGGCGGCCGCCACGGCATAGGACACGGCCGCGTCCACGGCGCCTTGCTCCTCGTGCCAGGCGCTGGCGCGACGGTGCAGCTCTGGCGCCCGTTTGGGGTACGCTGCTTCCAGACGAGCGCGCAGCAGGTCGGCGAACAGGCGGTGGTAACGGTACCATTGGCGTTGCTCGTCCAGGGGGACCAGGAACAAATTGGCTTGCTCCAGCGTCGCCAGGGTGGCCGCGCCGTCGTCGCGGCCGGTGAGGGCGTCGCACAGCGAACCGGTGAGGCGCTCCAGGATGGCGGTCTCGAGCAGGAAGGACTGTATAGATGGGGGTTGGCGCCCCAATACCTCCTCGGTCAAATAGTCCAGCACATAGCGGTTGCTGCCGGCAAAGGCGCGCACAAAGCCGGCCACGTCGTCCCGGCCCTGCATCGAGAGCGCTGCCAGTTGCAGCCCGGTGATCCAGCCTTCGGTGCGTCGTTCCAGCGCGACCACGTCGCTGGCCGCCAGGTCGAGGTGCATCACCTGGTTGAGAAAGGTCGCGGCCTCGTCGGGCGTGAAGCGCAGGTCGGCCTGGCGCAGTTCAGTCAACTGGCCGCGCCCGCGCAAACGTGCCAGGGGCAACGGCGGGTCGGCGCGGGTGGCAAGGGCCAGATGTAGCCCGCCCCCAGGTCGACCGGCCGGGGGCCAGGGCGGCAGGTGTTCCAGTAACAGGGTCAGTGCGGCGTGGATGGGCGGCGCTTTGATCACGTGATAGTCATCCAGCACCAGGACCAGCGGGTTGGGGAGGGCTGCGATCTGGTTGATCAGCGACGTCAACAGCGCTTCAGCCGGCGGGGGTTGTGGGGCACGGAACGCGCTCGTCAGGTCCTGGCCCAGCTCCGGCGCGACGGTCTGCAACGCGGCGACGAGGTAGCTCATAAAGCGGGTGGGGTCCTGGTCACCGGCGTCGAGCGAGAGCCATGCCACGCGTCCGGCCAGGGCGTCGCCCCGCGCCCAATTGCTCAGCAAGGTGGTCTTGCCAAAGCCAGCTTGGGCGGAGACCAGCGTGAGCCGGCGCCCCAGCCCGGCGTTTAGCCGTTGCATCAGGCGCGGGCGCGCCACAACCTGTGGGCGCGCCCGCGGGATATACAGTTTGGTGGTCAGGATTGGCGTGGTCATAACGTGACCTTTGACCGCACGTTAAGGTCGGATCATGTGTTAATATTATCATTTTCTGGTCCAGCGCGCAATTGGGAAGCCTAATGACTTGATTTTGTGACCTGTTGCGCTATAATGTAGCTACTTGGAGGTGGAGAATGGAACAAATTGGTGTTCGAGAATTGAAAAGCCATCTGGCGCATTACCTCCGCGCTGTCCGAAAGGGTCAGTCGATCGTCGTGACAAAACGAGGGAAACCTATCGCGCGTCTGGTGCCCTTCCCTCAGCCGGGGCACACTGCTATGCCTACTGGTCTTGAGAGCAAGCTGTGGAAGCTGAATGCCCAAGGTCTCTTGACCTGGAATGGCAGCGCTTTTCAACTCCCTGAATCGGCCGCCGTGAACCGCTCTGAAAGTTTGCTCAGCGACCTGGTCGTGGAGGACCGCGAATGATTATTTATGCCGACACCAGTGCTTTGGTCAAGTTGTTTGTGACCGAGACCCACTCGGAGGCGGCTCGACAAACTTTTCAGAAAGCCCAGCTCTTGGGCACTGGGCTTATCACTCGTGCGGAACTGGGGTCCGCGCTGGCACGGAGTAAAAGTCGGGCGATCCTTTCCGAAAGTCAAGCCCGAGAGGCACGGCAGCAACTGCAGCTTGTCTGGCCTACCTGGGTCCACATTGTGATCGGTGAGAGCCTGGTCGCGCGGGCCGAATCCCTGGCGTGGGAATACAAGTTGCGCGGTTACGATGCAGTCCATCTGGCAGCGGCTCAGGTATGGCAGGAGCAGATTGAGCATAGCGTGACCTTGGCGACCTTTGATCAAGAACTATGGGAGGCCGCCCCATTGGCCGGCCTAAAGGTGTGGCCCCAGTCGGCGCCTGCTGAGCGATAGGCTCATTCAGTCTCAACCCCACGATGTCAGTCGTGCGCTACTTGACAGCTCGCCCAGGGAGAGGCCGTGGGCAAGCTGTGATGCTCCCACGACGGACGTCGTGGGTTTCTAGGTACCCGGCTTGACCGCACGCGTGGCGATAAAGGTGCCGGTGTGCTCTGACAGATTTGTCCTTGTCCGCCGCCCTGGCCGCAGTAGCTAGTCCGACGTCTCGGCGTCCGGAGACGTCCACTGGGTATGAAAGACCCCTTCGCGGTCGGTGCGACGATAGGTGTGGGCGCCGAAATAGTCGCGCTGGGCCTGGATCAGGTTGGCCGGCAGGCGGAAGGTGCGATAGCCATCGAGATAAGTCAGGGCCGAACTCATGGCCGGGACCGGGATGCCGTGCTCGACGGCGGCCTGAACGATCTGGCGCAAGGCCCCGCGGTGTTGATCCACTATTTCTTGCATGGCGGGCGCCAGCAATAGGTTGGGCAAGCCCGGATTGCGTGAAAAGGCGCTGCGGATGTCTTCTAGCAGCCGCGCGCGAATGATGCAGCCGCCGCGCCAGATGCGGGCGATGTCGCCGTATTGCAGCTTGTACTGGTATTCGTGTGAGGCGGCATTGAGCAGCGCCATGCCCTGGGCATAGACGGCGATTCTGGCTTCGTATAGCGCGTCTTGCAAGGTCTCGATTATGGCCTTTTCGTCCACATCCATAGCGGCCTTGGGGCCAGATAGCACGGCTGAACCGGCGATGCGTTCCTCTTTGTAGGCCGAGAGAATGCGCGCCTCCACGGCCGCGGTGATGGTGGGTACGGGCACGCCCAGGTCCAGGGCGTCCTGGCTGGTCCATTTGCCGGTCCCCTTTTGTTCCGCCTGGTCCAGGATCACGTCGACCAACGGCATACCGGTCTCGTCGTCGATGTGGGTAAAGATGTCGCTGGTGATCTCGATCAGGTACGACTCGAGTTTGCCCTTGTTCCACTCGGCAAAGACCTCGTGCAACGCCGGGGGCTTGAGCCCCAGACCGCGTTGCATAATGTCGTATGCCTCAGCGATGAGCTGCATGTCGCCGTACTCGATGCCATTGTGCACCATCTTGACGTAATGTCCGGCGCCACGGGGCCCGATATAGGTGACACACGGGTCGCCGTTCACCTTGGCCGCGACGGCCTCAAATATGGGTTGCACCAGCTCCCAGGCTTCTTCTTGCCCGCCCGGCATAATCGAAGGCCCCCACAGCGCGCCTTCTTCGCCACCGCTGATGCCGGTGCCCAGATAGCGCAGCCCGTTCTGGTCCAGTTCTTGGGAACGGCGCTCGGTGTCCTTGAAATGCGAGTTACCGCCGTCGATAATCAGGTCGCCGGGGTCCAGCAGGGGCTTGAGCTGTTCAATGACCGCGTCGACGGGTCGTCCGGACTTGATCATGAGCATGATCTTGCGCGGCCGGGATAACCCTGCGATCAGGTCTTCCAGCGTCTCGGCGCCGCTCAGCCCCTGGTCGGGGTGCGCCGCCAAAAAATCGCGCATGGTCTGGGTGGTGCGATTGTATACCGCCACGCGATAGCCATTGCGCGCCATGTTGAGGACCAGGTTCTGGCCCATGACGGCCAGCCCGATCAGTCCAATGTCCGCCTTTGCCATTTTGACCTCCTCTTTTGATAGCACTCGATACCTGTCCCTATTTTATGACAATTTAGGTTGGAGCGCTAGTGGAAGGGTGATAATCGACTTCTGGCGCATGATCCGACAGCGGTTGAGGGGCAAACAGGTACGTCAGCCCCAGTGTGACCGGGATGAGCGCAACGCCGACCTGGAAGGGCAAACCGGGACGCAGCGCGTACAGCCAGCCGGCGACCGTCGATGCGGCCACGTTGGCGGATTGAAAGATCATGGGAGTGACGGCAAAAGCCAGGCCCAACTGGAAAGGGGACACGATGCGGGCAGCGATGGCGTCGATGAATTGGCGCGAGATCTGTGCGCCCGCGATCAGGAAAAAGCCCAACGCCAGCCACCCTATCTGCCCGCAATTTTGTAAAATTAGCAGGTACAGCAGCCCTGCGCTTTGCAAAACCATAAAAGCGCGGCGCGGCTGGCGACCGCCCAGAAACAGGCCCAGCACCACCTGGCCCACCGAGGTGGCCGAGCCCAACAAGCCCACGCCCGAGACCGCTATCCCCCAACGGTCGTGTAAATAGTTGGGCGCCAGCGGTACGCCCAGGCACAAGGCAAACATTGCCAGAAACACCAAGGCCATGAACGCTACAAAGTGCCGGTTGCGCAGCAGGCCGGCATAACGTCGGCCTGGCGCTGCCTGTCCTGAGCAAAGCCGAAGGAGAGGTGGGGGCGCCTGTGGCCGCAAGTACCACGTGACCACGGTCGAGGCCACAAAGGTCGCTGTGGCCAGCCAAAAGGTGGCGCGTGTGCCGAACCGCTCGGCCACCAGGCCGCCCAGCAAGGGCGAGACGACCATGCCAGCGGAATAGGCCGCGAATACCAGGGTCAGCGCGCGCTCGGGCGTCAATGTCCCGCGCGAGCGGGTGATATAGCTGGTCAGGGCGGGCACCACCCAGGCCGAGGCGCCCAGTCCGACCCAGCCTATGGTGAACAGCCGCAGATCGGTGGCGCTGGCCATGAGGGCGGTCGCCAGCGTGCCTAGCACCCAGCCGGTGACCAGCACTGGGCGCGCGCCCCAGCGGTCGGCGGCGACCCCGGCCGGAATCAGGATCACTACCTGGACCAGCGCATAGGCGGCTAACAGTGTGCCGGTCTGGACTGCGTTGGCGCCCAGCGATTCCATGTGCAAGGGTACCAGGTAGCAAAACAGTCCATTGCCCATTGCCCAGGTCAATAGGGAAAGGGAAAGTGTCTTGAGATCACGGTTCATCAACGGTGTTTATCCCCCGCGCGCAAGCTCGAATTTGCCAATGGCCTAAATTCGCGGACAATGGGGTCAGTCTTTGCGCTAGTATACCAGCAAAGGGAAACCCTGGCGAGCAGAGAGGAGAGCAGGGGATGATTGACTTGCTCATTTGCCAACACTGTTGTATACTGCCAAAGCGTTAATTGTAGGGGGATTTGGCGAGTTTTGAGAAAAATAAAATTGCCGGCCCGTGCACAACGTCTCCACAGTTATCATTCCTGAGCAACACGAGACAAGATGCAATCATCACGCTACAGGAAAGCCACAATGAATCCAGCGACCATAGTTAGCTTTGCGCCTATGTCACATAGGGCTTGGTTGACGATGGTCGTTTGTTTTTTAGCGTAGCGCAACCCGATCAAGATCATGAAAAAAAGAACAAGATAGTATAGGCACATCTAAATGCCACAAGGGGCGGCTTCCCCTGTCCAGGATTTCCGCCCCTTGTGAACTGCTGCTACCAACCAACACCTTTGGGGAGCTTTGAGGCTCCTTATGCTGCAAGGTGCCAGTTGCTATTCAATATTGTACTCTATTGTTCTCCTTTGTCAACCAGTGTACGCGGATTGGCGGATTGGATGGATTCCTGAATGACAGAATACAATAAGCAAAATGTTCAGGCTCTCAAGCGAGAGCTGAGCGCGCTGCGCGCACAGCTCTTGCGCTATCAGACGTTATTCACAGACGCGCCGGACGGCTACCTGCTGACCGATCACGAGGGCACGGTGCAGGCGGCCAACCGGCGCGCGGCGGCGTTGTTTAACGTGGACGCAGCGGGGCTGGCCGGTCAGGCGTTGGTCGCGTTCCTGGACGAGGCCCCCCAGCTTTTCCAGGAGCGGTTGGAGCAATTCCAAACGGGGCAGGTCACCGCCTTTCAAAACTGGAAGCTGCAGATGCGGCGCGGGAAAGGCCCTCCCTTTATCGCAGCGGCGGCGGTGAACGTCATGACCCTGCCGGGCAGCGTAGAGAAAACAGCCGGACAGGACCGGGCGCCGGCGCAACTGTGCTGGGTCTTGCGCGACGTGACCCGCGATGAGTTGTTGGCCAAGCTGTCCGCTTGCTTTGTCAACGTTCCCTTTGCTGCCGCGGAGGACAAGATCAAGGCCGCCCTGCGGGTCATCGGGGTGTACAGTGACGTGGACCACAGTTACCTGGTCTTGTTGAAAGCGGACGATTACACCGTCCAACGCCGTTACGCCTGGGTGCGAACCGGTCTCGCGCCTTTAAAACAGGCTCAATCTGCATCGTTGGCTGCTTTGCAGTGGTCGATGGACAAACTGACGCGAGGTGAGGGCGTGTGTGTCCCGCGCGTCGCTGACCTGCCACCGGACGCCGAGCGGCGACTCTGGGAGCGAGATGGCGTCCAATCGATCCTGGCTTTGCCGTTGCTCCTGGAGGGGGAGCTGGTGGGGTTCCTGGGCCTCAGTGCAGAACGGGCGGAGAAGCATTGGACCGTTGCCCAAGTCGAGCTGATGACGCGACTGGCCGAGATTTTCAGCAACATGCTGGCGTGTAAAAGAGGCCTGGAAACGTTACGCCAGCGCAACCAGGAACTGGCGCTGCTCAACCGGGCCGGGCAGGTGTTTAGCTTGACCTTGTATCTGGACCAGGTGCTGGTCAGCATTTTGGAAGAGACGTATCACGTGTTCGACGCGCTGGCCAGCTCTATCTGGCTGACCGACCTGGACAATGGGGAGCTGGTGTGCTGGCAAGCCACCAGCCCCTATCGCGAGACGGTCTTGGGCTGGCGGATGGCGCCGGACCAGGGATTGGTCGGGTGGGTGGCGCAGCACGGCGAAAGCCTGATCGTGCCGGACGCGCTGACCGACCCGCGTTACTATCCCGAGGTGGACGCGTGTGCGGGTCTGACGGTGCACGCCATCCTCAGCGTGCCGTTGCGGTCGCAACATCGCGTCGTCGGCGTGCTCCAGGTCGTTGACGGACGGGTGGACCATTTTCGGCATTCAGATTTACAACTGGTCGAGTCGTTGGCGACCACGGCGGCCATCGCCATAGAGAACGCCCAGTTGTACGAGCAGTCACGTCAGGAAGCCGAGACCCGCTCCACGTTGTTGAGAGAAGTGAACCACCGCGTCAAGAACAACCTGGCAGCCATCATTGGCTTGCTGTACACTGAGCGTCGTCACGGTGGGTTGCAAGAGCAGCCGGTCTATCAGGCCATCATCGAGGACTTGATCAGGCGGGTGCAAAGCTTGTCTACGGTCCACAAATTGCTCTCGGCCCATAATGCCGGGTGGGCGCCGCTGCGCTTGAGCGAGCTGGCGGCGCAAATCATCGACGCGGCGTTGCAGACGTTGCCGGGCGACCGACGGGTGACGGTAGATGTGCCCGCTGCGCCGGTGCACGTGACGCCTGACCAGGCGCACCACCTGGCGCTGCTGATTAACGAGCTGGCGACCAACGCGGCCAAGTACGCTCTGCAGGGGCGCGACCGTGCCAGGATCACGTTCCGCGTCGTCCAGCATGGGGACACAGTGCGGTGCGAGTTTCGCGATGACGGGCCGGGATACCCGGAGGCGGTGCTGCGGCTGGAACGTTACAATGTGGGGTTCACCCTGATACAAAAGATCGTCCGGGGCAGCCTGGGCGGAGAGCTGGCACTGCGCAACGACTCGGGCGCGGTGGCGCTCATACAATTTGAGAACAAGATAGTTTAAGGTG
Organism: uncultured Anaerolineae bacterium; assembly: GCA_964607235.1. GTDB lineage: Bacteria > Chloroflexota > Anaerolineae > S140-20 > S140-20 > CAZSJU01. The sequence goes on from CAZSJU010000033.1 coordinate 14,425, forward strand.
CGCCGCACCTGCTTGCCAAGTGTGGCGTACCTGAGTACAATGCGCTTATGACTTTTAATCCTCGTCCTGCACAGATGGCCGTTTTGGATTACCAGGGCGGCAAGATGGGCGTCTCGGCGGTGCCTGGCAGCGGCAAGACCGTCACGCTCTCCTACCTGGCGGCCCAGTTGGTCGGCCGGGGGGTGCACGAAGGGCAAGAGGTGTTGGTGGTCACCTTTGCCAACTCGGCCGTGGATAATTTCAAGCAGCGCATCACCGGTTTTGTGCGGGTCGAGGGTCTGCTGCCCCAGGTGGGATACCGCGTGCGTACGTTGCACGGGCTGGCGCACGACATTGTGCGCGAACGACCGGGCCTGGCCGGCTTGTCCGAAGAGTTCCAAATCCTGGACGAGCGGATCAGCGGTCAGATACGGGATCAGGTCGTTGCCTTGTGGCTGCGGGAACACCCCGCCGCCCTGGAGCCTTTTTTGGCCCCAGACCTGGATGAGCGGGCATTGCGGCAGGTCTTCCGTCGGCAGTGGCCCGACTTGGCCCAGCGCATCGCCGAGCAGTTTATCCGGCGCGCCAAGGACCTGCAACTGTCGCCTATGGGGTTGCGGACCGAGCTGGGGGCTGCCCTGAGGGGGACGCCGCTCTCCCAGTTCCCGCTGCTCAAGATGGGCCTGGAGATTTACGAGGATTATCAGCGCGCGTTGAGCCAGCGTGGCGGGGTAGATTTTGACGACCTGATCCGGATGGCGCTGGAAATATTACAGGCCGACCCCGACTTGCTGTCGCGGCTGTGTTACCGCTGGCCCTATATCCTGGAAGATGAGGCGCAAGACAGCAGCTATCTGCAGGAGCAGATCCTGCGCCTGCTCAGCAAGGACGGCAACTGGGTGCGGGTCGGCGATCCCAACCAGGCCATCAATACCACCTTTACCACGGCCGACCCCCATTTTTTGCGGCAGTTCTTGCGCGAACCGGACACCGTGTGGCACACGCTGCCCGACTCGGGGCGTTCTACGACGCGCATCATCGACCTGGCTAATTATTTGGTGGATTGGACCTGCACGGCGCACCCCAACCCCTGGCTGCGCGATGGCCATACGGCGGCCTTTTTACGACAGTATATCCAGCCCACCCCACCTGACGATCCCCAGCCCAACCCGGCCGACGACCCGTCTTATGTGGTGCACCTGCATGAGCAACGCTACACACCGGACGATGAACTGCGCGACGTGGTGCGCTCGTTGGCGCGCTGGTTGCCGGCGCACCGGGACCGCACGGTGGCGGTGCTGGTGCCGATCAACGCCCGCGGTTTCAAGCTGGCCGAGATGCTGCACGCCCAAAAGTTGCCCTATGAAGAGTTGTTGCGCAGCACCGCCCGCACCCGCCAGGCGGCGGGCGTGCTGGAAGCGATCCTGCATTACGTGTCCGACCCGCTCAACCCGGCCAGGCTGGCCGGCGCCTTTGGCGCCTGGGACCAGAACCGGCAACGGGCGGAGGAGGCGGACCGCGCGCCCGGTCAGGAGATAGAGACCGCGCACGCCATCGAGATCAAGATCGAGCAGCGCGCACAGCAAGCCAAACGCGCGCGCGCCCGGTTGGCCCAGTTGCTCAGAGGCTGCCGCCAGCCGGAAGCTTTTCTCTATCCCGGACCCGGCCAGGACGCGCTGGCGGCGCTTCCTGACGGGGATGCGCTGGAGGATCCGGCGCGCCTGCACTTGCTGGCGTTTTGCGAGACGGCTTGCCATTGGATGGAGGCTTCTATCCTGCCCATCGATCAACTCGTCCTGACCCTGGCGCAAGAGTTGTTCACCGCGCCGGCCGACCTGGCGCTGGCTTTCAAGTTGGCACTGGTGTTGCAAAGTCACGCTACCCAATATCCGGACAAGCGGCTGCCCGAGTTGGTGCAAGAGCTATCGCTGATTGCGCATAACCAGCGGCGTTTCCTGGGTTTTGACGAGGCTGACCTGGGTTATCAGCCCAAGCCCGGGGTGATCACGGTTACCACGATGCACAAGGCCAAGGGGTTGGAATGGGACCGCGTGTACCTGGTAGGGATGAACAATTACAATTTCCCGTCGGCCGAGCCGCACGACTATTATCGTGGCGAGAGCTGGTTCGTGCGCGACGGCTTGAACCTGGGCGCCGAGACGATCGCCCAGTTGGAGCAGTTCAAGCAGGGCAAGCTGGCCCAATACCTGCTCGGCCCGGCGACGGAAAAGGCGCGCATTGACTATACCGCCGAGCGGCTGCGGCTGCTGTACGTGGGCATCACCCGCGCCCAACGTGAGCTGGTGATGACCTGGAACAGCGGTCATCCCGGATTTGAGCCCAAGGTGCCGGCCGCGCCCTTTATCGCGCTGCACACCTTTTGGGAGGCGCGGCAGGATGAGGAGGAGGTCCCGTGAATTTGTCGCCAACCTTTCAGTTCAGCCAGACCAACTTGCAGGACTATGAGGCCTGTAAGCGGCGCTTTCAACTGCGCTACTTGCTGCGGCAGCCCTGGCCGGCGGTCGAGAGCGAGCCGCTGGCGCAATATGAGGACTTGATGGAGCGTGGGCGGCGTTTTCACCAACTGGCCCAGCAGCACCAGATGGGCCTAAGCGAGCAAGTGTTGTCCAAGACCATCGACGACCCTGACCTGCGCCGTTGGTGGCGTAACTATTTGGAATCATCGCCGTCGGACCTGCCGGTCGCCGTGCGCCGGGCCGAGGTGGTGCTCTCGACGCCGGTTAGCAGCCCCGCCGGCCGGCGCCCGTTGGGCCGGCTGAGTGCGCGTTATGACCTGGTGGCGCTAGAGCCGGGCCAACGCGCGGTGGTGGTGGATTGGAAGACCAACCGCCGGCGTCCTGATTCGGCGCTCCTGCAGTCTAGTTTGCAGACGCGCGTGTACCGTTACGTGCTGGTCGAGGCCGGGACGGCGCTCAACAATGGCGCCCCGCTGGCGCCCGAACAGGTGACGATGATTTATTGGTTTGCCGAGCACCCGGCGCAGCCCGAGACCCTGCGCTATGACCAAGCCCAGTACTCGGACGACGCCGCGTACCTGTCCGAGTTGGTGGCGCGCATCGTCGACCACGCAGCCCGCGACCAGGACGAGTGGCCGCTGACGCCGGACGAAAGCCACTGCCGCTTTTGCACCTATCGCTCGTTGTGCGAGCGCGGCGTGTCGGCCGGCCATCTGGAGGATTTTGACGCGGACCAGGCGCTGGACTTTAGTTTTTCGTTCCAAGAGGTCGAGGAAATCGCGTATTAGAGATTCTCGCTCTTGCCCCTGTCCCGAGATGTTCACAGCAGGCCACCGTTTTGCATTGTCAGGCTAGTGCCACGCGGCGGGTGAGTAACAGGCGCGGGGCCTATGCTGCCTGGAGGTGCGCGGCCAGCGCTCGCGCGTCTCGTTCGATTTTGTCCAGGTCTTTCTGGTTGGGGCGACCGCGGATGTCGCCCTCGCGGCCCTGGGTGCTTTTTTCCAAGGAGCCGTGGAACTCGCCCAGCACGTACCACTCGTCCACCACCGGGATGCCGAGGTGTTCAAAGAACTGTCCGGCGTATTTTCCGGCGGGGATGGCCTCGTTGATGCCGGTGTGCGGCCCCGAGTAGGTGCAAAAGATCAGCGCGTGCTTGCCGGGCACGGGGGGCGCGCCCACCTTGACGCGCCCTTGCCGGTGGTAGCCGCTGAATTTCTGGGTCAAAAATTCATCCATGGGTTTGGGCGGGCGCCAGCGGTAGGAGGGAAAGCCAACGCACACCAGGTCATAGGCGTAATAGTCGACGTCCTGCGCTTCCTCGACGCGCTGAAAGGTCACCTGGACCCCCGCGCCCTCTAGACCGCGCCGCAAGGCGTGCGCGACCTGGGCGGTGTTGTTGGTTTTCGACCAATAGATGATGGCCGCTTTCATAGTGTCTCCTC
>CAZSJU010000034.1:0-18278 GCA_964607235.1 uncultured Anaerolineae bacterium
CGTTGCTTGCTCAATTTGTAAAGGTGCTGTTTTTCCTAAAATGAACCATGCCGATAAATCCTAGTCGATCGTGACCGTGTCGTCGCGCCATATCAGCCTGCGATGCCGGTCGGCCCAACATGCATAGCTGATGCTGACGAAATAGGAGGCAGGCACGCGATGGAGCGCGCCGATTTTGACGCCCAACACCGTCGTCTCGCCGCCGAAACCCATCGGGCCGATGTTCAAGCGGTTGGCCTCTCGGGTCAACCGCGCTTCCAGTTCGGCCAGTTGCGGGTCTGCGTTGGTGTCATCCAGTTCCCGGAAAAGCTGTTCTTTGCTCTTGACATAGCCCGAGCCACGCGCGCCACCAATGGCCACGCCAATGACGCCGGGCGCGCATCCTTTGCCCTGTGCCTGATAGATGGCGTCCAATACGACGCGGCGTACCCCTTCCAGGTTGCGGCCGGCGCCCAACTGGCTGTCGGGAAGCTTGTACTGCGCGCCGACGTTCTCGCTGCCGCCCCCTTTGAGCATCAGGTCCACTTGCAAGTAGGGCACCTGGCTCTCGTGGAAATGAAAGTTGGGGAATGCTTCACCCAGGTTGTTCCCGCTGTTTTTGCCTGTCAAGCTGTCCACGGCGTTGGGACGCAGGTAGGCCTTGGCCGTGGCCTGGGCCACCGCGGCTTTGATTTGTGCCTGGAGTGTGCGTGTGCTCCAACTGCCGGGATAATAGATGTAAAAGATGGGCGTGCCGGTGTCCTGGCAGATGGGGGTGGATTTCTCACGAGCCAGTTCGACATTTTTGAGTATGGCGTCTAGCGCGCCTTGGGCGGCCGACTCGGGTGCTTCCCGCTCGCGGGCGGCGCGCAATGCACGCTCCACGTCGGGAGGCAGGTCTGTCGAGGTGCGACGGACAAGTTCCAAAAAGTATTCGGTCAGGTCAGGTTGGGTCATTGGGCTCTCTCCTGGTCAATAATGGTGACGCGGTTTTTAACGGCGCTAACGGAGCCGGTGCGCGACTGCGGTCACCGGCCATTCACGTACTGTAAAAGTGCTTGCTCGGCGGCCGGAAACATCTGGCAGATGGGCAGGGCGTCGGGCCGGGGGGCGGCCTCGCCCCTTGCCGCAGACCCGGCCCAGCCTGCGTTGGCCAACTGTGTTTCGAGACAGCCGGTAAAGTGGACGTGGTACTGGGCGATCTCTGGAGGGGGATCGATCGCTTGGAGATCAGAGAGCAGTTCTGTGCCAGCACGCCCGGCTTCCTGGGCGAGGCGCGCTACCCGCCGGCGCATCGCTTCAATGTCGCTCCCGCAATGGGCCGCCAGGTGCGCGCAATCAATCGACGGGTAGCGGCTGCAGTTGAACAGCACATCCCGGTTGTGCCATCCATCGGCGCCGGGACCACATAGGCCGGTCAGCTCGCCGACGAGCGCACCATAAGGGCCATCCCACCATGCAGTATATGTTTCTAGCAAGGGCCGCATGGCGTTGGCATAGTTACGGGTGGTGGGGTCAAAAGGCTTGAATTGGATGATGAGAAACGCCATGGCCACGACGGCCAACGCGGCCGCGAGCAAAGGCGCCACCAGCCACAATTGTCCCACGAGATGGCGGGCCGGACGTTGCTCTTTTGTGCGCTGCGGTTTGTCTTTTTTTGCTGCGGGCGTCTCAGCTTCAGGCGCCTTGTGGGGTTCAGGCGCCGTTTGGGGTTTTCCAGGCGCCGCTTTAGGTTCGGGCGGCAATGTGGTGGCAGCCGCCATACGCGCGTCTAGCGGTTCCGCGTGTGGCTCTTCCGTCGCTGCAGCCACCGGTGGCTGTGGCGCTGGCTTGATTGTAGGCGGTGTGGGCGGTTGGGGCGGTGGCGTGGGCTTGGCCCGTGGTTGGACTTGCTTGGGCGGCGGGGCCGCTGTCGCCTGGCGACTGCGCAGGTAGGCCAGTCCCGCCTGGGCCAGGTGGTTGTCAGGGTTGACGGTCAGCACGTTCTCCAGGCAAATCTCTCGGTCCTCGTCGCTTTGCACGACGCCGCTCAGCCAAACCCAGGCTTGTTCGTTGTGTTCGTCGACGTCCACCACCTTGAGCAGCAGCTTGCGGGCCTGCTCATCGTTGCCAGCCTTGGCTGCGGCAATACCTTGCCGCAGCCATTGCTTCACTTGGTAGGGGTTCATCGTTTTACCCCAGCATTCAGCTCATTGTGTCGAATAAACGTCGCGTCATCCAGCGTCGCTGGATGATTCAAGTGGCGTCCGTTAAAGAACGCCCACGGCGCACTAGTCCAGCGCCTGAGCGATCTCGCGCGCCGCTGCCACCAGCTCAGGGGCGGCGTCGTAAACGCCCTGGCCGTGCATGTCGGCGCCGATGGCGGCCATACTGAAAGGCAAATAGCCCAACACGGGCAATCCACCCGCCTCTCGGGCGATAAAGGCGCGGTCCTCGTCGTTACGCACCTTGTTGCCAACGATATGGGTTTGTTTGACGCCAATGTCTTGGGCCAGGAGGGCGATTTGGCGCGCCGTGTTCAGGCTACGCCGCCCCGGTTCTACGACTGCGATAAAGGCATCTACGGCGCTGGCCGTGGCGCGTCCCAGGTGCTCAAGCCCGGCCTCCATATCCAGGATCAACACTTCGTCGCGATAGAGAATGACGTGCGTCACCAGGGCCTTGAGTAAGGCGCTCTCGGGGCAGATGCAGCCTGAACCGCCCAGGTCAATGGTGCCCATTTGCAGCAGTTTGACGCCCCGGTAGGTCACGCTAAAGCGGTCGGGCAAGTCGTCCACCTTGGGGTTGACAGAGAAAAACCCCCCCGAGGTGCCTGGCTTGGCGCCGGTGCGTTTAAAGATCAGGTCTTCCATCTCGCTGATCGGCTCAAGTTGCCGGGCCAATTCCTCCGGTAAACCCATCGCGTCCGCCATGCAGGCCGACGGGTCAGCGTCGATGGCCAATACCGGGCGTCCTTTTTCAGCATAGATCATGGCGAGCAACGCCGCAAGCGTCGTTTTGCCCACGCCACCTTTGCCAGCAATTGCGATTTTCACAAACGTTCTCCTTTGATTTGCATTGTGCGATCCAAAACCCCGTGCACCGGTTTATTTGTGCAGGTTGCGCGCCGCGATGAACGACAGGCCGTTTTCGGTCAACGCGCGGGCCGTGCGGTTCAAGGCGTCGTGCTTGTCCAAATAGTTTCGCTCCATGTAGGCCATTTCGCCGGCTGCCATGATCTCTTTTTTGTCGCGGAAATAGTCAAGGATGTCTGACGGGTGCTCCCGCGTCTGGTCGATCTCGGGGCCGGCGCCTTCGTGCTTGGCCGAGATGTTGGCGACCTGGGCGGCCAACTCGACCAGTTCATCGGTGCGGTCATAGGGTTGGCGCACAATGCTCTTGTAGGTCTCGGTGATGTGATGCTCAAAGCGGACCACGTCTTCCAAGTCGAGCGCCTTGCGCACCTCTGCGGTGATCTCGATGGTCTCATTATCTACCGAGTTGCTCCAGTTAAAGCCGATGAGAGAAGTGGTGCCGTCCTCGCGCGCAAAGAGCTTGGCGCCGATCAGCGTCCACAAGGCCGCATAAGGGTTGTCGTTGCCCATATAGACCGAGATCTTGAACTCGATGTCCACTCCGACTTTGTGCAGCAGATAACCCAGCAACACGGTGCCGGGATTGATATTGAGCACCTGCTGGATGCCATAGTGGGTATAATAATAGAGAAACTCGTCAAGCCACTTGAGCGCATACGCGTTAGGTTGACCGACGCCGCCAAAATAACCGGTGATGGTTTCGGGGCCGCCCAGGTGCACGTTTGAACCATCGGTCCCTTTGGTGTCCAAAGTTTCCACATAGCTGGCGCCGACAATTTGCATCGCTGCCGCCACCGCCAGGATGTCCCCTTGGTCCTGTTCTTGTTCTTTCATCTTGCGCACGCGGATATAGCGCCCTGGCATCAACTCGCGCTGATCGATGGCTTGTTTGGCTTCTGCGATAAGAAAGGGAAAGTATTGCAGTGCGCTGATTTCCAGGGTGACCGCCAGGTCGTCTTGAAAGGTCATCTGCTCGGCCTTGTCGCCCAGGACCTGACGACGGTAAGCCGCGATATCGACAAAGGCCCCTCGGTCCCGTTGTGCGATCAGCCACTCCAAGTCTTGGAGATAAGGGGAATCGATCTCTTTTAAGCGCGCCATCAGGTGGGGCAAATGGCGCGCCTCGCGTGCTTGGCGGTTGATCTCTTGAACGGTGCCGTGTTTTGCGATGACATCGAGGAATGCATTGACGACTTGACTGTTGGGGTCAAGTAGTAAAGCGTTGACATTGTCCAAATGTTTCTGCGAGATGCCAAGTTTGCTCCTTAGATCGTCAGACATCCGTTCCCTCCTTAAAGCATCGGGCACCAGCGATCCCTTGGCTATGCTGGCGCAAAAGCGAAATAGAATGTGTCTGGATTGTAGTCATAGAATGGCACTTGTCAAGTGTCGAATGTCATCGCTTGGTTTTGTCCTTTGACCTCTCGGTATAACACAAACGCCGCTCTGATGCGATATCAGGGCGGCAAAAGGTGCCCCCAACGGGAATCGAACCCGTGTTTCCGGCTTGAAAGGCCGATGTCCTAGGCCACTAGACGATGGGGGCCAACGCGACTATTTTACCACATCCTCTCATTCCGTCAAGCCTGAAAAAACGAATACACCTGCTCTGGTAGTGCAATCCTCACCGTCCAAATGTGACATTTATCACCTAGACCGATTGATCAGTTTATGCTATAATTTTGACTGGTTTGTCTTCGTTTGCCGGGGGGTAACCCTTTGTAAATCCCCGGGCCCAGCAATCAGCTAAGGAGTGCTACAAATGCCAATCAAGGAAACACGACCCGTACCTAGCGACATTGATATCGCTCAGGCACACGACCTGCGACCGATTAAAGAAATTGCCGCATCGGTGGGGTTGACAGAGGATGACATGGATTACTATGGCAAGTACAAAGCCAAAGTACATCTGGACGTCCTGAAAAAATTTGCCGATCGTCCCAATGGCAAGTACATTGACGTGACTGCGATTACGCCTACGCCGCTGGGCGAGGGCAAGACCGTGACGACCATCGGCGTGAGCCAGGGGCTGCACTATATCGGCAAAAAGGTCTTTACCTGCATTCGCCAGCCCTCTCAAGGACCCACCTTTGGCATCAAGGGCGGGGCGGCCGGTGGCGGCTATGCTCAGGTCGTGCCGATGGAAGATTTCAACTTGCACCTGACCGGCGACATCCACGCCGTGGGCGCGGCGCACAACTTGTTGGCGGCAGCGATTGATAACCGCATCGCAAAAGAGGAACAGTGGAGCACAGACTTTTTGGCCAAGGCGCTGTGCCCCAATAATGAATACACGGACAGCATGCGCAAGCGCCTGGAAAAATTGGGCATCGAGTCAACAAAGCCCTCGGACTTGAGCGATGATGACAAGGAACGCATGTTCCGCCTCAACATTGATCCCAATGCTGTGCAGTGGCGCCGGGTTGTGGACGTTTCCGACGCCGCGTTGCGCAATATCATCACCGGCCTGGGCGGCGCCAGTGATGGGTTTGTGCGCCAGTCAGGGTACGACATTACCGTGGCCTCGGAGATTATGGCCGCGTTGGCGATGTGCAGTGATTTGCAAGACCTGCGCGAGCGCATGGGGCGCATCATCATCGGCACCAGCAAAAAGGGTGGCTTGCGACAGGTCGGCAGCGTAGACCCCATCACGGCGGAGGACCTCAACGTCGCCGGCGCGATGACTGTGTTGCTCAAAGAGGCCATTATGCCCAACATGATGCAGACGCTGGCGGGCAGCCCGGCTTTTGTCCACTGTGGCCCCTTTGCCAACATTGCTCAGGGCAACAGTTCCATCATCGCCGACAAGATCGCCCTCAAGTTGGCGGATTATGTCGTCACCGAGAGTGGCTTTGGCGCCGACTGTGGCATGGAAAAGTTTATGAATTTAAAGAGCCGCGTCAGCGGGTTGGTGCCCGACTGCGTGGTGCTGGTCTGCACCATCCGCGCCCTCAAGATGCACGGTGGCGGTCCCAAGGTGGTCGCCGGCAAGCCCCTGGACAGGGCTTATACCGAGGAAAACTTTGAACTGCTCGAGGCGGGCTTGCCCAACCTGTTGCAGCACATCGAGAATGCAACAAAGTTCGGCGTCCCGGTGGTGGTAGCCATCAACCGCTTCAAGACTGACACGGACAAAGAGATCGCGTTCATCCGCGAAGCAGCGACCAAGACCGGCGCCGAAGCGGTCGCCGAGTCCCAGGTATGGATGTGGGGTGGCAAGGGCGGCGCTGACCTGGCCGAGGCCGTCGTCGCGGCTTGCGAAAAGCCCAAGGACTTTCAGTTCTTGTACCAAGACGAGATGTCGATCAAGGAAAAGATCGAAACCGTCGCCCGCGAGATCTATCGCGCCGATGGCGTCTCTTATTCGGCCGAAGCCGAAAAGAAGATCAAGCTCTTTACGGATATGGGCCTGTCGCACCTGCCGCTCTGTATGGCCAAGACGCACCTGTCCTTCAGCCACAACCCGACGCTCAAGGGCACGCCGCGCGGCTGGACATTGCCCATCACTGACGTGCGGGCTTCGGTTGGCGCGGGCTTTATCTTTCCGCTGTGCGGCACAATGCGCACAATGCCCGGCTTGCCCACCCGCCCGGTTTTTGTCGATATTGACATCGACGTGGAGACGGGAAAGGTTCTGGGCTTGTCCTAGCCAGTACGGAAATCGAAACTCTGCGGCAACGTTCAAGGCCGACCGGGTTTCTTGACATCTTGATGTCAGAGCAACAGACGGGCAGACAGGCAATTAGGACGACCTGTCTGCCCGTTTTAATGATCGCGTAAATTAGAGATCAGCGTTCAGACCTCCGAGGTTTAGGCTTTGATTACGCGTCGAAAATCAGGTTGTTTGCCGTTCAGACCATCAAAATGGCATCCCTTTGTAAACCTCGGAGGTCTTTTTCTCATTTACCTGAACGGTTACAATTAGAGATTAGGAGGGCAAATGACTGCACAATTAATAGATGGAACGGCCATTGCCAAGACTGTGCGCCAAGAGGTCGCGGTCGAGGTAGAAAAGCTTAAAAAAGAATACGATATCATGCCAGGCCTGGCGACCGTGTTGGTCGGTGAAAATCCGGCTTCCAAGGCGTATGTGGGTAGCAAGCAAAGGGCGTGCCAAGAGTTGGGCATGAATTCTATTGGCCACAAGCTGCAGGCCACCGCGACGCAGCAAGAAGTCGAGGGGTTGGTCAAGGAGCTTAACGCTGACCCGGCCGTGCACGGTATTTTGGTCCAGCTCCCGCTGCCCAAGCATCTGGACGAGGAAAAGATCCTGAGCGCCATCAGCCTTGAGAAAGACGTGGATGGTTTCCATCCGGTCAACATTGGACGGTTGTCAATGAAGGGCCGCGAGCCCTTGTTTGTCCCCTGTACGCCGGCGGGTTGCATCGAGTTGCTGGTGCGCAGCGGTGTACAGATTGAAGGCGCTGAGGCGGTGGTATTGGGTCGCAGCAATATCGTCGGCTTGCCGGTCTCGATGCTCCTGTTGCATCGTAACGCCACGATTAGCATCTGTCACAGCCGCACCAAGGACCTGCCCGGCACTTGTCGCCGCGCGGACATTCTCATTGCCGCCGTGGGCCGGACTGAAATGGTCAAAGGCGATTGGGTCAAGCCCGGCGCAGCCGTGATTGACGTGGGCATTAACCAAAAGTGGATCGCGCACCCGGCTGATAAAGAGTGGACCTGTGCGGCGACTGGCGAGACCTTTATCGCGCATCGTAAGGATCAATCAGAAAAGGGCGGGCGTCGCAAGATGGGCGTGTATTGCACGACGCACGACAAGGCCTACTTGAAGAATCAGGTCCCCAAGAACATCGACGACTGTGAGACGGTCGACCTGTTCCGCAAGTACAACCTGGTGGGTGACGTGGACTTTGATGACGTCCAACAGGTCGCCGGTCATCTGACGCCGGTCCCCGGTGGGGTTGGCCCGATGACGATCGCGATGCTGATGCAGAACACCATGCGCGGCGCCAAGCACGCGTTGGGCATCGCCTAGGTCGCGTCTCTCTCGACCGTGGCATGCGTTAATCTACGGCGCCCTACTAGGGCGCCGTTTGCTTTTAACGTGGCACAGCACGAGGATTGTCAACACCGCTTTACGCGCGCTTGTTTTCCTCACGCGCTTGTGCTATTATCAAAGTGCAAGTTGCTTCCTTGACCTCTATAGTCGTTCACGAAAGGAAACTAGAATGGCAGAGCAAACCGGAATACGTGTGCAAGCAGAACCCTTGAAGGCATTTTGTCGCCGCGTTTTCGTCAAGCTTGACGTTGCCCCCGAGGACGCCGAGGTGACAGCCGATAGCCTGGTAAGCGCCGATATGCGAGGGATCAACTCCCACGGTGTGGCGCGGTTGCGCCGTTATATGAAAGGCCTATGTGATGGCGTGATGGTAGCGCGCCCCAAGATCGAGGTCGTGCACGAGACGGCCACCACCGCGCTGTATGATGGCGGCGGGGGATTGGGGCAGCCGGTTTCGGCACAGGCGATGCAGATGGCCATCGACAAAGCCCAATCTTACGGCACGGGGTTTGTGACCGTACGCAACTCGAACCACTATGGCATCGCCGGGTATTATTCAATGATGGCGTTGGAACATGGCATGATCGGCCTCTCGATGACCAATGCCAGTGTGTTGGTGGTGCCGACCTTTGGCCGTGACGCGGTGCTCGGCACGAACCCCATCAGCGTGGCCGCGCCCGCGAACCAAGAGCGACCCTTTGTGCTCGACATGGCCACCAGCACTGTCCCACGGGGCAAACTAGAAGTATACAATCGGCAGGAAAAGCCGATTCCTTTGGGCTGGGCCACGGACGAGCGCGGCGTGCCCACCCAGGACACCGGCCACGTGATCCAAAATTTGCTCGATCGAGTTGGCGGCGGTTTGTTGCCCCTGGGGGGCGCGGGTGAACTGATGAGCGGCCACAAGGGCTATGGGCTGTCCTTGTTGGTGGATATTTTGTGTGGTGTGTTGTCCGGCGCGGCTTATGCCACCAAGGTCTATCCCAAAGCGCCGGATGGCCAACCGCTGCCGTCTGACCTGGGACACTTTTTTGGCGCGTTGCGGGTAGACGCTTTCCGTCCGCTAGACGATTTTAAAGCCTCTATGGACGACATTATCCGCCGCCTCAAGAATGCGCCCAAGGCTGAAGGCCAGGACCGCATTTACATCCACGGCGAAAAAGAATTCGAGATTGAGGCGGAACGCCGGGTAAATGGCGTGCTGCTGCACCCCAAAGTCGTGGCGGATTTGCAAGAGATCGCCAAAGAAGTAGATGAGGTTTACGATCTGTAATCTGACAGGGGCGCAGGCGTGCGCCTGCGCCCCCACCCAGGCCACTTTGACGGGATAACGTATGGATGCTAGCAGGTCATCTGCTGATTCCCATCCCTTGATACGCTTTCGCAAGGCCAGCCAGGCGCTTTATGCCACTCAGGCGCTGGGTGAGGTGCTGACGCGCATCATTGATGAACTCTGCTCGGCGCTGGGCGCTCAGGCCGCCTCTGTCGCATTGGTAGACCAAGAGAGCGACGAAAACATCCTGTATGCCACTGGCCCGGTGGCCGAGGCGATTAGCGGGTTACGCATCCCCCCGGGCAAGGGCATCATCGGTTGGGTCATCGCGCAGGGGCGGTCGCTCCTGGCGAACGACGTCGTGGCCGATGACCGCTTTTGGCCTGACGTGGACGGGTACAGCGGCTTTCAGACGCGCGCAGTATTGTGCGCCCCCTTGTTCTCCGGTGAGCAGGTCATCGGCGCCCTCGAGGTGCTCAATAAACGCCAAGGCGTTTTTACGAGCGAGGATCTGAGCTTTCTAGAGGCCTTTGGCGCCGTGGCAGCGCCGGCTATTGAAAACGCGCGGCACTTTCATCAGGAGCAACAGCGCCGTCGCGAGGCTGACGCGCTGCGCCTGGCCTGGGAAGCGCTCACGACGCCGCGTGACCTGGAAGCTTTGTTTGACGTGATACTGGATCAACTGGCGCAATTGATCCAGTATCGCAGCGCCTCTATTTTGCTTGTCACCGAAGAGGGCGGCCTCGAATTGGGCGCCAGCCGAGACATCGGCGACATGCAAGTGGCCACGCACGTGGTGGGCAAATTGGGCCTGGATGCCAAGATCCACGCAATGGTAGAGACCCGGCAACCGTTGCTCATTCAAGACACGCACACCGACGTCCGCTGGCAACACTTTGCCCCCTTTTCCTACATCCGTTCCTGGATCGGCGCGCCCTTGTTGATCAAGGGACACCTGATCGGCACCTTGAACGTTGATCATGATCAGCCGGGATATTACACAGAGGATCACGCCCGCCTGGTCACGAGCTTTGCCCACCAGGCAGCCATCGCCATCGAGAACAGCCGGCTCTATGAGGCGACGCGCGAGGCCACTTTGAAACTGGCCGAGCAAGCCCAGCGTATCGTCACCGTGCACGAGACCAGCCGCGCTTTACTCTCTGGCCTGGAGCTAGATCAAGCGGCGCTGCACAAGCTGATGAACCGCATCGTCCGATTGACCCAAGCCCGTTATGGCGTCCTGGACATCTTGGCCGAGAACAGCCAGCCGCATTTATTCATCGCCGTGGGTCTGACTGAATCCGAGGTGGCGGACCTCAATCTGGGGTCTTTGGAGCATAGCATCCTGGCCGTGCTGAGCAGCAAACGCGAGGTCATCCGCAGCACCGAGTTCACAGGAGTGGCCGAGACCTGGCGTTCGCTGCCCAGCGACATCCTGAACAGCTTTCTCGGCATCGCCGTCCACGCGCGGGGGCGCACGCTGGGGCGGTTGCTGCTGGCAGGCAAGCGTGGGGAGGCGCCTTTTAGCCCAGAAGACGAGACGCTGGCTTTGACGCTGGCCACCAACCTGGCGAGCGCCATCGAGAACGCCTCGCTTTATCACAAGACCCAGCAACGCCTGCGCGAGTTGACCGCCCTGTATGAAATCACGCGCACCGTGACCCGCCTTAGCGACATTGATGATATTTATAATCACTTGACGATGCAGATGGCTCGGCTGCTGGATGCGGAAAAGTGCGCGCTCTTGATTTACCAGGCGGGCGTCTTGCGGTGGCGTCCACCGGGTTATGGCATGCCGCCGGGGTTCGCTTCCAAGCTGGCGTTAAAAGTAGATCCAGATGACCCGCTGTACGAGATTGTTCACGCGCCTGAGCCCCTGATTAGCAATGATGTCCCACACGATCCGGACTTGTTGGCCCATCAAGCGTTGCTGGCCCAGCTACCCATCCGGCGTCTGCTGAGTTGTCGCATCGCCCTCGACGAACAGCAATTTGGGCTCCTGGTGGTGGCCGACAAGCGCAACGGAGAAGCGTTCAGTGAGCAGGACCGTCATCTGGTCTCCATTCTCGCCCACCAGGTCAGCAGTGTGCTACAGCGCGCAGCGTTGCAAAACCGTCAGCGGGAGCACGTGCAAATCCAGTCGGCGCTTTTAAAAGTGAGCCAGGCGATCAGCAGCCTGACCAACCTGGACGAATTGTTGAAAACAGTGGCCCGCATCACGCATCGCCTGGTCGGTTGCGATCATTGCCTGATCGCTTCCTGGGAAGAGCGACACGCGGCCTTTGTGCCGCGTGCGCAGAGCGGGCTTGATCCTGCTTTGGGCGACACTTTTTCCCAGATGCACTTTAATCCGGAGGATATGTCGTGCGTCGAACGAGCCACGGAAGAGCGGACACCGGTATCCTTGAACCGGCAGGACATCCGTGAGAAATTGCCCGGTTCGATGCAGCCGTTGTTGGGGCTGGAGCACAGTCTCATCGTGCCCTTGGTGGTGCAGGAGCGGGTGGTGGGGTTGATCATCGCCGCCTATACGCGCGAGCGCCATCCGCCGGGCGACAGGGAAATCGCGCTGGTGACGGGCATCGCGCGTCAGGCCGCTATCGCCATCGAGAACGCCAATCTTTATCAAGATTTACAGCATCACGCCGCGCGCTTGGAACAGGCCTACAGTGAACTGCAAGATTTGGACGCCCGCAAAACGCAATTGATCAACGAACTCGAGATGCTAGATGAGCGCAAGACACAGTTTATCCAAAATGTCTCTCACGAGTTACGGACGCCGCTCACCTTGATCCGGGGCTATCTAGAGCTATTACTGGAAGAAGAGATCGGCCCTTTGAATGCCAAGCAAAGAGAGGGCTTGACCGTGGTCATGGAAAAGGCCGAGTCCCTGGCCCAACTTGTGAATGACATTGCGACCATACAGTCGATTGACACGGATGCGTTGGACTTGCAAACCTTTGACTTGAACGTGTTGGTTGAGGCAGTGTTACAGAACCTACGAATGCATGCACGGGGTGCTGACCTGGTCTGCGAGTTGCCATCCGATCTACCACAGGTCAAAGCTGACCCCGGCCTGGTCGCGCGCGCGCTGCGGCATTTGTTGGGCAATGCGCTCAAGTTTAGCCCCGACGGCGGACAAATCACCGTGCGGGCCAAGCCTGGCGATCAGATCATGTACGTCGAAGTTGAGGATCAGGGCATTGGCATTCCGGCCGAGGCGCAACCGCACGTGTTTGACTTGTTCTACCAGGCTGACGGTTCAACCACCCGGCGCTTTGGGGGCGCCGGGCTGGGGTTGTCCATTGTCAAACAGATCATCAAAGCGCACGATGGTCAAATTGGCCTCAGCAGCGTGGAGGGAAAGGGCTGCACTTTTTATTTCACCCTGCCCCTGGCCCCGTTGTAGCGAGTAAAAAGACCTCCGAGGTTTAGAAAGAGATTTCATTTTGACGCCTAGTCAGGGCTAAACCTTGGAGGTCTTTACGTTTGCAATAAAAAAAAGGCCTCTCTGCTAACAGAGAGGCCTCAAGGTGGAGGCGGCGAGAGTCGAACTCGCGTCCGAAAAAGCCGATCACGTGCACCTACAAGCATAGTTGGCCTATTTGATTTTCGCCCGTCATCCCCCGGCCAACAGGGTGATTGAGCGCGCTAGCCACTTGGTCTTGGGCGGCGTTTAGTGGCGTCTCGCCGCCGCATGCCGGTTTTTATGACGCCTGCCCCCCGGCCCACCGGCAAGGGGCCGGGACAGACGTGACCGCCTTCTATGGCAGTCAGACTCTCCTCAAGCTACAATTAAGCGGCGAGAGGAAGAGCGGCATATTCGGTGTTATTGGCACCTAAAAGTTTTGCTCAGTTGTTAACGAGGCCCGAGCGCCCCGGCTTGCAGCACGCAACCCGGTCCTTCCCGTCGAAGCCATTTCGCCCCCGTAGGGCCAGGTGAATGTGGCGAGACTTGAACTCGCGCACAAACCCCTCAATCCTCAAGCACAATTATAACGTGATGTCCACTTTTCGTCAACCATTTGAGCGCTGTCCTGGTAGAAAGGGGATTGGTAGATTAGGGGATGGGGCAAAGGGAAAGGCCCTGGCCGACCTGGTCAGGGCCTTGTTTTGGTTCTGTAGGGTATCAGCGTTTAGGCGGGCACGGGATGGAGCGCGTTGGGGAGGTCTATCAAGCGTTCTGTGATGTTGGTGAGTTCGCGCGCTATTTCGGACTTGCCGGCCTCAAAAGCCAAGCTCAAGTCTCCGAGGTCTTGGAGTTCTTTGCCCGAATCGCTCAGTTTCCAGGCGTTTTCTACTGACGAATGTTGCGGCAGGAAAGCGCGCTGGAAAGCTTCTACTTGAAAGCCAACGACCTCTTGGTTTTCGGGATCGTACAGCAGCGCGACGTGTTCGTCGATATAGTGGACAATGGTTTCGACATCGGGCGGTACGAACATTAACATCAAGATGTCGCTGTCGCTGTTATAGTGCATAGCTAGCGGTGAGTGTGTGGGCTGCGCTTTCAGCCGTGACGTTTTCAGACTTGCTGTCTTTACGAGACGTTCGACTGTGGGCCTATCCATTTTTCTCCTGGTTTCATCCGGCGGTGTTGCATGCTATGTCTGCTAAATGATGGAACTTGGGATTGTCCCAATACTCGAGCACTTGGTTGTAAAATTTTTGAAAGTCTCCTGTAATGTGGAGCTCTCGGATGTCGGATTTGCTACCGTCCCAGTGTTTCGTGCTATAGCGCAATACAACTCGGTACTGTCGGTCGAATTTAATGAGATTTCCCAAGGATTGCGCAAAGACGTGTGGAGCTTGTTCGGTGCACTTGATGTCAAAGATTAGTTGCGCTTCATATGAGTCTCGTTTGGCAACCTCTTTGGGGCAAAGAAACTGAGGAATGTTGATTTGGTCCTTGTCAAACAAGGACCACAGTTCGGTTTTGTCTAGATCGAGCTCCCAATCCAGTGCGCCTTCCCGCGAGCCATTGTTTATAATTCTGATAATTACCTGGAGCGATCCCCCGTCTGGTAAGCCTTGCTCGTTGAAGCCACCTTTCCAGGATGAAGAGTGCCTTCCGCGTAGGTACCCAAAGTGTTGGGTTTCTTCTACGACTGAAAGGCGTAGATCTGCCTGGTCTGAGATTTGCTCAGTTAATTCCCTATACAGTCGGAAATTTGCTACCAGAAATGAGAGGAGTAAAAGGATCCCGCCAATGATTCTGCTGTATGATTCAATTGGATCATAGAGGACAAGAAATATACCCAAGATATCCAAAAGTACGAGATAAATGGAGAAAACCGCTTTCAGATATGCCCATAGGTCCTTGAAAAATCTTTTCATAGTCTGGAGCTTTTTACGTCTGCTGCAACTTGTTCACCACGCCATCTTTCAAATACACATAGATGGCGTTTTTCCCTTTTTGACCATAAACGAACCGGTAGCGTTTGCTATTGGCTGTGATAGTTTTTTGATCAATGGTATGGGGCTCGCCAAGTGCAGCAACGATCATTTGTTGAGTCATCCCGATTTCAAGCTCGCCCTGTACTATTTTTTTGCATACGTCAGCCCCCCATTCATTTTTATGGGAATAGATTCGTTTGATGCGCTCTTTACGCGCCTTAATTTTGCGGCGTTTGTTGCCAAAGTTAATCAAATATCCAAACAAAAGTAATGCTGCGCCAATAAGAGCAGATCCAACCATGCAAATGACAGGTTCGGTGTAAGATGATACCAGGATGAGAGCGCCAAATGCGCATAAAATTACCGCAACGATAATGCCAAACGCAAATGCGATCTTTACTTTGGTATCTTGCATCGTTCTTTCCTTGATGATTGTATGTCCTGAAGAATTTGGTGAGTTTCAGATGCAGTATAGCATCAAAGGGGAACTGCGTCAATGATTGACACTACACAAGCCAGAGAGGCATTATGGGAGAGGCGTTTTTTGAGTCTCTTGTGGTCAGCCATTCTATACCTCAAGTCGTTGGTCCAAAGGATGCGGGAATGGATTATTTTTTAGGGTGCCGTACCAAGGCGCATAGGCAGTTGGCGGGAAGTTGATGGCATAGCGTGTTGCTCCTTGATGTCAAGCACAGCAGGCGCGGGGACCTTGACAGGAGTATAGTGCAAATTGCGAGAGGGCAAGGGGCTTTTCGGTCGGGCGGTGATTTTTCAGTATGGCAAGTGAGGTTTGTCGTATTGGTAAGTGGATGTAGACGCTTGATTGGATCGGGATACATTATAACGTGTGCGATAATGTAGAATTACCTAGATCACTTGACAAATTGTGCGGTTTGGGGTATATTGGATCTGTAGATCTGGATCGACACCGGGGGCCTGGAAGGCGCTGCGGGTGTGTGATTGGTTCGGCGGGGTAGTGTCAAGAATTTTTAGGAGGCTAAAATGATATTAGACAAACCCTTTGATTCAATTGACGAGTCTGATCTTGAAGCTCTGGTGGCTAATCAAGTCTCTGAGTGCAAGGTCATCGAGTACAAAAGAGAGTTGCCTGGTGGCAAAGATGAAGATAAAAAGGAGTTCTTGCATGATGTATCTTCATTCGCCAACGCTGCCGGTGGTTATCTTATCTATGGTATCGCAGCGAAAGATGCCATACCCGTGGAAATCTGTGGATTGCAGGACGTTAATCTCGATAAGGAAATCCAGCGTCTAGAAAATATGCTTCGTGACAGCGTAGAACCGAGAATACCAGGTGTCACTCCAAAGTCTATACCATTGTCATCGGGTTCGGGTCCGGTAATCATTTTCCGAATACCTCAAAGCTGGGCACAACCTCACGTGGTCAAGCTTGGAGGACATTGGAGGTTCTACTCTCGCAACTCAATGGGGAAATATCAACTTGATGTTTCCGAGGTGCGTGGGAAGTTCTTGTTGTCGGAAACAAGAGCAGAGCGCATTAGGGCGTTCCGTGCTGAACGGCTTGGAAAGGTCATATCCGGTGAGACGCCGATGAAGTTACCTGAGGCTGCCATGACTGTTTTTCACCTTGTGCCCTTTGGAGCATTTGATCCGGGTTTTAACGTGGATATAGCAACTCTTGAGCGTGATGTTGATAGCTTGTTCCCCATAGGCATGTCCAGCATTAATGGATGGCGATACAATTTAGATGGGCTTCTAACTTCTGTGACTTCTAACACTGGCTTTTGTTGTTCATATCTGCAGATATTTCGCAATGGGTGTATTGAATCTGTCGACGCGTATTCTATAAACAAACTGGAGAAAAGAGAGCAACTAACCCAAATCAATGGTGAGGATTATGAAAAGAATTTGACAACAGCATTATCTATATTTTTGTCAGTTCAAAAGCGACTTGGTGTTGAAATGCCATTTTTTGCGATGGTGAGTTTGCTTGGAGTATCCGGTTGTGTGGTAAAACCTGTTGAGATGCATGAGAATTTGATACGTAAATACAATCATCCGATTGATAGGGACACGCTTCTGTTACCGGAGGTTATGATCGGTAGCTTTGAGAAAGAGCCTGCCGAGGTTATGAGACCGATTTTTGATGCGCTCTGGAATGCTTCTGGCTGGCCTCGTTCGCAAGCCTATGATTAAGGTTGGCAGGAGGATAAACGGTTGAGGAACCGCGCCCAGATGGAGACGCTGCTGCGGGTGTATGAACGGTTCACCGAGGTGACGGCGGGGTGGGAGCGAGGGTAGGGTTTTTAGCTGACGCAGCTATCGTCAAGGTTGCATCAAGAAGGAGACCAACATGAGTGTATGCGCTATTGTCAAAGCATCATATAATCTTGTTCCTAATCCAAATGGATTGGGATGGGTGGTGGATGCCAATGTTAGAGGTGGAGTTTGTAGTACTGCCTTCTTCATTAAACCCAATATTGCCTTAACTACCTGTCACGGTTTCAAATCTGATTTCACACCGAATGCTGGTTACGAACAATGCCAATATTGGTTAGTAGGAAGAAATGGTAGAGCTATAGAGATTAAAAGCGATCAAATGTTGCATTATCCGGATATTGATGCATCTGTTATCATTTTCGATGAACCGCAAAGCATTATCCCATCGTTGCCAATTGCTGTTAACAAGGCTCTGGTTGGAGATAGCGTATATAATGAAGGTCATTTTGGCGGGGGCGGACAGGGGCTCTCTTTCACAGTCATAAATCAGGGATTAAGACCTAAGCTTGCTTTCACAAGAGCGGATTTATCAAAGCTTGTGTTGGATGGAAAAGGAGAAATAATAGCTATCAGAAGGGGATTCGTGCGCTCGAAAGATGTGAATCTGAAAGATGTGCACCTCATAGAACTCTCCTATAGTGGAAGGGAAGGAATGTCAGGCGGCCCGTTACGCCTTATGGATACTGATGAAGTCATAGGGCTTATGTCTATGGGATGGCCGCCCAACAGAAAGGTAAAAGAGCAGTTGTTCGCGGTTATGATCGATGAAATCATAGATAGAATATAGAGAATGTAATCTGGACAGTAGTATTTGTCTACGTTGAGATTAAGGCCCTGACCGCGACCTGGTCAGAGCTTTTTTTATCCGGTGTTTCTCGTCACAGCAAATAAAGTTTCTTATTTTGGCAAATAAGTGCAAGCATTTTAATATCGGCCAGCAAGATATGGTATACTGTTATCACTCGTGGCGGAGTGTGAGGATGATCTTTTTTATTTCACAACTGTATTTCGTTGCGCGCAAAGGTCCACAACCGGTGAAAGGTTGTTCTGCTCTGTCGGGAACAAGACGACACGGCGCCGGTTGTGGGCTTTTGCGTTAAAAAGGGCGCCCCCAGCGAGATGGTACCTCGCCAGGGGCAGTGGGGCAGGAGACCCTGGCCCCGCAAGCCCATTATCGAAAAAGGAGATTGATATGACCGAGTTGGTAACTTCTCAGTAAATCGGGGGTTAAGAATCTTCCCAGGATAAGGCCAATGGTTGTTGGACAGCTCTTTCA
>CAZSJU010000035.1:0-2328 GCA_964607235.1 uncultured Anaerolineae bacterium
GGCGGGCAGTGCCAGGGGGCGGGCAGTGCCAGGGGAGCAACGCCGAAGGGCGTGCAGGTCATAGATGAAAAAGAAAAGAGACTACCGATATGAAAACGATGATTTACCGGGACGAGACGGGTTTCGACGCGTTGGCTTTGGAATGGGACGTTTTGTTACATGATAGCCAGGCCGACACTGTTTTTATGACCCACATGTGGCAAACGACGTGGTGGCGCCATCTGGGTGAAGGCGATTTGAGGATTTTGGCCGTGCGTGATGAGCAAGATGTCTTGCTAGGTTTGGCGCCATTGTTTCGCGTGCCGCATAATGAACATAATGAAATCGAGGGCCGGGCGGTGCTCAGTACCGTAGGGTGTGTGGACGTTTCGGATTATTTGGACTGGATTGCGCGCCGGGGTCAGGAGGAGCCCGTATTTGAGGCTTTGCTTGAGGCGTTGGATGGAACGTTGGCGGACGAGTGGAAAACGTTGGCATTGTGCAACATTCCGGAGGATTCGCCCACTTTGGAGTGGGTGCCGCGCCTGGCTCGAGCACGCGGCTGGCAGGTGACCCAGACCATAGAGAATAAGGTGCCTGTGTTCCAGGTCCCTGCAAGCTGGGAGGCTTATGAGGAGCTGTTGGAAGGCAAGGCGCGGCGCGAGATGCGGCGCAAGCTGCGCAAAGCCGGGCCGCACAACGGTGTCGAGTGGTACATACTCGGGCCTGAACACGATTTGCAGGTTGAGGTGGATGCCTTTATCGCGTTGTTAGTCAAGAGCCACCCTGAAAAAGCTGATTTTATGGATGCGCGCAACCGTGCTTTTTTCCAATCCATTGCGCGGGCGACTTTGGAAGGCGGGCAGTTGCAATTGGCCTTTTTAACGCTAAATGAAGAACGGATAGCTGCCTATATGAACTTTATCTACAATAGGCGCGTCATGGTCTATAACTCGGGGTTGGACCCGGCCGCGTACAAGTTGAGCCCCGGCATCGTGCTCCTGGCGCACTTGATACGGCAGGCCATCGAGGACGAGCGCGAGATTTTTGATTTCTTGCGTGGTGATGAATCTTACAAGTATGATTTGGGTGGCAGGGATACGCACGTTTGCCGGTTGACGGTCGTGCGTGGATAGATGGGAACGTATTGGCAGAGAGGCGCATGACTATTCGACGCATCGCGATGCTCAGCGTGCATACTTGCCCTTTGGCGACGCTGGGCGGCAAAGAAACTGGCGGTATGAACGTCTATGTGCGTGACCTGAGCCGAGAGTTCAGCCGGCGTGGCATCTATGTAGACGTTTATACCCGTTCACAAAATCCCGAGCTCCCGAGCGTGAGTCCGCGGCTGGGACATCGTGCTCGGGTGATTCACTTGCCGGCTGGACCTGAAGCGCCTTATGACAAGCACGCGGTTTTCGATCACTTGCCCGAGTTTACTCAAGGCTTGGTCCGTTTTGCAGAGGGCGAGGGACTGCGCTACGATGTGCTCTATAGCCATTATTGGCTTTCGGGTTGGGTGGCGCGGTCTTTGCGGGAGCGGTGGGGCACACCTATCGTTCAGATGTTCCACACTTTGGGACACATGAAAAACCGGGTGGCGCAGCGGCCTGACGAACGTGAGACCAGCCAGCGCATTGAGGTCGAGACCGAAATCGTTGATTTTGCCGACCGTTTAGTGGCGGCCACGCCGGCCGAAAAGGCGCAGCTCATCTGGCTCTATGGCGCCAACCCGTGTAAAATCGGTATCGTCTCCCCGGGGGTGGACCTGCGGCGTTTTCATCCCATTGCCAAGTCCACGGCCAAGTTGGCCATCGGCGTGCAAGAGCAGCAGCGCTTGATCCTCTTTGTCGGTCGCATTGAACCGCTCAAAGGGATCGACACGTTGCTGCGGGCGATGGCGCTGCTGGCGCAATGTCATCCCCAGTGGCTGTCTGGCGTGTGTGTGGCAATCATCGGCGGCCAGGACAAGAGCGCCGAGTTGGCCCGCTTGCAGACGCTGCGTAACGAGTTGGGCATTGGCGAGTTGGTCACTTTTCTAGGGGCAAAGGATCAAGACACCCTGCAATATTATTATTCAGCGGCTGAAATGGTCGTTATGCCGTCTCATTATGAATCTTTTGGTATGGTCGCGTTGGAGGCGATGGCGTGTGGCACGCCCGTCATCGCCAGCGAGGTGGGTGGGCTGGCATTTGTCGTGCGCGACGGCGTCACCGGCTTTCACGTTCCCCAGCGCGACCCTGAGGCGCTGGCGGCCAAGATTGAATTGTTGTTAAGCGACGAATTGCTGCGCATGCGTCTAGGGCGCCGGGCAGCGTGCTGGGCCGAGAGCTATGGTTGGGCGACCAT
>CAZSJU010000035.1:2428-18163 GCA_964607235.1 uncultured Anaerolineae bacterium
GGATGTCTTGGCCGTCGAGATGTGACTTATTTGCAATTGGGAAGGGTGTAAAGCGGCGGGTCTATTTTTCCTTCCTCTACGTATTGTAATACCTCGTTGACACGTAACCCTTTGAGCCCCATGTCTGTGACGTTGCGCCCCCGTTCAGAATAGTTGGTCCCGTGGATCACGCAGCCCAACCGGATGAGCGTCTTGATGGCCCAGGTGCTCACGCCAAACTGCTCGCCCATGGAGGCCAATGGCACCAGACTAAAGGGCACGTCCTCAAAGATGTAGCGATGGCGCAAGTTGCGCGGTGCTTTGATCCCTTGATAGCCTGGGTTGGCCTGGATCGCTTCGTACAGCGTGTCACCCTCGGCGGAATAGGCGTCTTTGAGCCAGCGCAAAGCTGGCCGCGCTTGCACGCCCAATGATGCCGCGATGGTCACGCGCTCGCGGTCTAGTGCATCGAGCAACTTGGCGACGGAGCGGGTGACACCCTCGGTATAGAACTGAAAATCGCCCTGGGTGCGTTCGATCCAGCCCGCGTTGAGCAGCGTCAGTGCAGGATGAAAGATGGCGCCCATATTGTCCAGGCTG
Source organism: uncultured Anaerolineae bacterium (assembly GCA_964607235.1). Taxonomy (GTDB): domain Bacteria; phylum Chloroflexota; class Anaerolineae; order S140-20; family S140-20; genus CAZSJU01. The sequence continues at coordinate 3,008 of CAZSJU010000035.1, forward strand.
GTGTGGAGCACGTTGGGCGCCGGGATGAACTGGGGATAGGCTTCGCACACGGCCTCTAGCACGTGCCCGGTGCGGATGGCCGGCAGGGCTGCCAGGGGGACGGCGTTTTTGCGGCGAAAGATGCGCGCCTGGGTGGGACCGGTACTGCGGCTGGCAAAGATAAAGGTGCCCGTTTCGGACACAATGACCTCGGCGGTACATCCCTGACGGTTAAGCACCTGGCGGAACTCGAGCGCGCCGCCGGTGCGACCAGGATTGAGCACCACGATTTGACCGTCTTGCAAGTATGGCGCGCACATCCGAGCCACGTCCGCGTGCCCGCAGGCGGGGATGACGACCATAATCACATCGGCGTCTTGGATCGCTTTATCGATATCCCCGGTCGCGCGGGCCATTTTGCCACGGCGCAGTGTCCCATCTTCGTATTCTAGCTCAATTTCGCCGCGTATGGCGATATCTCGGATCCGTTCGGCAGTGCGGTTAAAGAGGGTCACAGTAAAACCTCTTACGGCCAGGTCGGCCGCCATGGCTTTTCCGCCGTGACCGGCACCAATGATCGTATAGCGTGTCTCTTTCATAACGTTCTCCTTTTCACGTTAGGCATTCCAACGTCAATGGCCGTACAAGGTACCAAAGATTCGAGTAGACGCAACTGCGCCTACCTGGTATTGCCTGGCATATGTATCATTTCCAGAGGGTCTGGAATGATGGTACCCTTGGCTGGTGCAGGGCTGCCAGGCACGTCCTGGCAGCCCTTTTGTTCGTGCGATGCTTGACGCTAAAACTCAAAGATCAGAGTCTAAAGCGGCAAGCCGTGCTTGTTCTGACAGCGTTTGTCCTGTTGATGGCGCTATGCTCACACAGGCGCCTTGTGGGTTGATGCGGGTGACGATTTTTCCACGTCCAAAGGGGTTGTTGCGCAGGTGTGGCGAGTCTAGTATGCCTGTGGTCACCGCTTGGGCCAGGGTATGCGGATCGATCAATGGATCGTCTACCCCGTCGTCTGCCAGTTGACGGATGGCGTCCAGTGTCAGTTGTGCCTCGTGCATCAGTTTTTCTTTGCGCGCCTGGACGGCGGGGTCGGCACTCATGTCTGGTTGACCGCGGGTCGCGTTTTCGATCGCGCGCCGGGCCAACTTGCACGCTTTGATCACATCTTTTGCCGTGGCAGCGTGATGGGCTTCGGTATGCGCGACGACGTGCACGATGTGGGGCTGGAGTGCCATTTGCAGATAAACGCTGGCTGCCAGGTGCGCCTGTGCTGCGTCGGGGTCCAGGGGATAGCTCAGCAGGCCCGTGCGTGTCTGCCGCCAGAGACAAAAGTCCGGCCCGGTCAGGGGCGCCGTCAACTCGAGCGCGGCCAGCATTTTGGCCAGGTCCATCTGGTCCGACGTACCGGGCGGGCTGTTGAACATCATCTGGGCGATATAGTCTCGCACGCCGAACGCGCGAGCGTTATAAGCCGACAGGTAGGCCGAAACGCAAAAGATGACGTCGGGCGCATCGCGCATACCCCAGTGGTGAGGCTCGTTTAATTCGACCGGGATATCGCGTTCCCCATACCAGGCCATGATCTCCTGGTGCGCACGGATGGATTCCTCCAGGCCCCAGGGGCCGCGTCCATCCATCTGGTTGAACCAAAAGATGGGGATGGCGCACCAGGCGATATTGATGGTGTCAACGTACATCTTGGCCAGCCGCACAAAGTCGTCGGTGCCAGAATAGGTGCGCATCAAGGGAAAGTTGCCCCGTCGACTGGCCTCGTACAGCTTGTTGTAATCCGCCGGACTGCGCACGGGCACGCCGCCCGCGCCACGGCGCCGCGGGTGTTGTCGCTCTGGATGGAAAAAGTTTGCCTGGGCATCCTGGTCAATCCCCAAAGAGATGACATCTAGCACTTGCGCCTCAGCGATGCGAGCGACCCCGGCCAGTGTGGCTTGCATCGTCGGCAAGCCAAAATGGTGGCGGATGATGGGATAGGGCGATTTCCACTTGATCCGTTCCACGGCGGTTTGGGGCCAGTCGTCTTGGGTCATAGTGGCTTGGGTTTGCCCTTTCAAATAGCCCAACACGGCCGCGGCGGGTTCGGTGCCGTCGAAACAACGTTCAAAAAAGCCGATGGCCTGTGCGCGTTCCGCTACCGGCGGTGTGCCGCCAAAAGCAAAGCGCACGCCTGCGCTGCGCAGCGCGTCGGCCTCTTCGGCAAACTCGGCCAGTAGTCGTTCCCCCGTCTCTGGGGTGAGCCGGTAAGACACGCCGACCATGTCGGCGTTTTCGCGGCGGGCCGCCGCTATCAGTTGCTGAGGAGAAACGGCTGGACCCAGGAACACGGTCTTCCAGCCTGCGTTCTCGGCCAGTCGTAAAAAGTTCATCACCCCAGCCACGTGTACGCATTCGCCCAGTGCGGCCGCGACGACAGTTTTCATCCCTTACCTCCCTGCGTGGGTGCGCCCTTGGTCCTGCCCATCCACGAGAGCGTGTCCAGGTCACCCCAGTGCTCCTTAAAGATGCGGTAGTATAGTAGTTCTTCTTTGGTGTTGAGTTGCCACCCGTTTTTCAGGACGCGCTCACGGTTAAAGGCGTCGTCGGTCACTCTTGCTTCAGCGTAACGGGCCAACAGGTCCCCCACGCCGGCCCCTTGCCAGAATTTAGATTTGCGTCGCCACAGCACTGTGCTGGGCAGCACGTCAGTCAGTGCCTGACGCAGGATCCACTTTTCGACCGTGGTGTCTTTAGCCCCTGAGCGATGTTGTTGTATCTTGAATTCTGCTGGGATGCACATCGCATACTTGACGACATTGATGTCGAGGAATGCGACGTGCGCGACCAGTCCATGAGCGCTGGCGCTGCGGTCGACGCGTTGCAGAGCAGTGTTGTGTAATCGTCCGGTGATATCTGCCAACTCGCCGGACAGTTTCTCGTGTCCCAATCCCTTTAGGTAGGCATATCCACCGAAAAGCTCGTCCGCGCCTTCCCCAGAGAACACCGAGCCGACATAGTCAGCGGCGTATTGGGCGAGCAGATAGTTGGTGAGCGAAGAGCGTACCAGGAGCGCATCAAACGACTCGAGGTGATAGATGACCTCTGGCAATGCAGCCAACAAGTCGTCTAATTGAACAATGATTTCGTGATGCTCGGTCTCGACAAAGTCAGCCACTTGACGGGCAAACTCTAGGTCCGGCGCGCCAGGTAGGCCTGCGGCAAAGGTGTGCAGTTTGTGCACGTGGGGGCGTGCCAGTGCTACCATGGCGCTAGAGTCAAGCCCCCCAGAGAGCCATGAGCCCATCACCTCATTGTCCAGTCGCCGGCACACGGCCTGTTCCAGTCGCAAGCGCAGATTGTCAGCGACCGCGTCCGCTTTTTGGTCCAGGGCTGGCCATTTTCCCATCTTGAAAAAAGTCTGAAAGCCGTGACGTTCTTGGTACCAGGTGCCGGGCGGGAACTCTTGGACTTGTTGCGTCACTTCTAGCAACGCCTTGACCTCCGAGGCAAAACATAGCGCGCCGTCCGCGGTTCGGCCATAGTAGAGCGGCGCGATGCCCAGCGGGTCGCGGGCCAGGAATAACCCGTCTGGCGTCATCGCTGCTAGCGCAAAGGGACCACGTTTTTGGAGCAGGGTCGCCGGATCTGGCAAGGGGGGACGAAGCCCATCCCATGCCGCCTGCTGGCGTAGCTTGAGCGCTGTCGGTCCTGTTTGCGGTTCAGGCCAGACCGCTCCCAGTGTGGCCTTTTGATGCTCGATGATTTTACAACCGGCTGCACCCCGGTGGGTGATCTTGTTCAACATGCGCGTTGCTTGTTCTTGTTTTCCGTTGCTGTTGATACCTATAATGCCTGCCACGGGTTTCTCCTTTTGGCTGTGTGTCGCGTCTAATTAGTGCTACTGCTCAAGATGCTCGGGAACAGATACCACGCGCTCAGCGCGGACTTGGCCGAGTCCGCGGACATATGTGGTCTGCCGAGTTGTACGTGGGACCCCCCATCCCCCGCCGGTGATTGATAACTTTTGCTTGGAGAGGATACCTAACTCTATGCTATGAGGTGACCTTGCGCGGGATCTAGAAAGTTTCTGCTCTTCCCGGTTATTTTTTCATCTTTTTTAGCTTTGCGACGACTTTGTCCATTGAAAGTCGCTTGACCGACATTTTCTCCATAGCGCCCAGAATTTCATCATAGGTCACGGGGTGCTTGACGCGCTCTTGGACGCGCTTGGCGAATGCGTCCGCCATCGTATCGGTTGAACGCAGTACGGCTGCGATATCTTTGACTGTGGATTCCATAGTTCTTCCTTTCTTAAAAACTCGACAACTTTTACTTTACGTGATGTGTGCTATGTTGCTCTGCTGGAGCAAGGTGCGCCGGCAGTGCGGAGAGCAGGTCGCGCGCTGCTTGCGGTGACGCTATGCGGCAATCGGCTCCGGTGTCGCGGGGCGCCGGGGCGACCAGGACCGCCATGCCGCCATGGGCTTGGATCACGCCGAAAGCTTGTTCGTCCTTGTCGTCGTCGCCCAGGTACAGCGGTAGCGCGGCAGGCCAGGGGTAGCGCTCTAACAAGTGCGCTACCGTGCGGCCCTTGTGGGCCAGTTGCGGGCCGATCTCTAAAAATTTGTGACCGCCCAGCACACGCAGTGGCGCTTGCGTGACGTCCTCAATTGCTGCGGTCGCCATACGGCGCGCCGCAGCGAGCACCTCCTGTGCTTCGTCCTCGGCGGCAAAGCGGGCGTGCAGCGCCAACGCCCAGGACTTGTCCTCTAAAAAGAACCCCTGGCGCCCGTCTATCAGGTCGGCCCAGCGTGGCTTGAGGATTTCCAATACCGGGCGAACAGCCCGATAGTCGACCCGGTCGATGCGTTCACCCTGGGGCGTTTGCAGTTCGACGCCATAGGTGCCGGCCAAAAGGATGCCAGGCACCGGGATTAACGCCTGGACGTGGGCCAAGCGCCGGCCGCTGATCACGGACACCCGGATACGCGGATGCTCAGATAGCTCACGGAGCAACGATATGACCGCCGGGTCGGGGGTGACGTGCTCGGGTGTAGGTGCGAAATCGGCCAGTGTGCCATCATAGTCCAGGAATAGCCGCAGCCGTTTCGTTTGTGCCAGGCGTTCGCCGAGTTTGTCAGGCAGACGCGACATGGTCCGTGCTCCTCGTTTTCAACAGCGGCCGGATGGATTGTTCAAAGATGGCTTCCCAGGTGTAATTTTTTCGCATGCGCCGGCGCATGCGATGTTCTGGACTGGCTTGAGCCCAGGCGTCAATTTGTGCGGCCAGCTCTTCCGGGGGCAGACCGGCGTCAAAAATGGTCACGTCTGGCGCGCCTATCTCTTCCGCTGCAGGGATATTGGTACAAAACACCGGATGGCCGACCAGGCCGGCTTCCAGCACGGGCATGCCAAAGCCTTCCCGGTGGCTAGGCATGAACGTCAAGTCGCTGGCGCGGAACAGTTCCCCTACCATCGCAATGTCGATAGTAAAGGGTTCGTCAGGGTCCGGCCCAGATTCGAACACAAAGCGCATCTCTGCCTCGACGTCCAGTTCCTCGCGCAGCGCCTGTAATGACTTCAAGTAGGCCATGCTCTGCTCGTCGTGAGGGTCTGGTGGACCGGTAACCACTAGCTTGGGGTGGCTGCCCTGTGCCTTGAGCGCCGCGACGACCTGCAAGGCATATTCGATGTTTTTGGCCTGGGTGACGCGCACCGGCATCAGCAAGATCAGATCGCTTTCTAGTAATCCCAGCCGGTTGACCAGTTCATACCCCTCGGCGGATAGGCCCAGCAGCGTTCGGGGGTCTACCCCATTGTAAACGACCCGGACTGTTTCCTCGGGACAGCCCAGCAGCCGGGCTAATGTCCGCTGTCGTCGTTGGGACACGACGACATAGGTCACGTCAGGGTGTTGGGTGCGCAGCAGGTCCCAGGGATAGCCCGGATGCACTTTTGAACGCGAATGGGGGCTGGTCCAGGTAAAGTCGTGACACCAGGCGATGCAATGATGGATATCACCGTTGTCTAAAAGGTGATGGAGCGCCGCTGTCAGGGGCAGGTTAAAGTGCTTGGTGAAAATGTTGTGGACGATGACGTTTTCAAATTGACGCAAGACCGGCGCCAACCTTTTCTCTAACTGCTGGGTCATATGCTGGAAATTGTCTGGCACCTGGCCCTGTTCCAGTGATGCACTCATCTGCGCGACTTGTTGCGAATCTATCTCGGGAATCAGAGTGAACGTCGTGCCGGACGGCAGCGCCTCGGCCGCGCCACGGCCGGCGATCACCGTGACGGGATAGCCCAACTGTGCAAGCGTTTGCGCGTGGGCCTGGATGACGGCCTCTACGCCGCCAATGATGGGCGGGGCCGTATAGTGCAGTATGGCCGTCGTGGATCGTCCCATGAGTTCCCTGCTCCTCTCTACAGCTTTAGTTTGGAAACAGCCTCTAGTTGGCGGCACAACCAGTCGGCGATATCTTCACGTTCGACACTCTGGCGTAACATCTGTGATTGCTCGCGACGTTCTTTTTTGGGCATGACGAGCGCTTGGTGCAAAGCTTCAGCCGTAGCGTACACGTCGCACGGTGAAATGACGATTGCGCCGTGCTCTAGTTGCTGACGCGCCCCGGTGCGTTCGGAAAGGATCAACGTGCCGTCGTTTTGATTCACGATGGGCCCTTCTTTGGCCACCAGGTTCATACCGTCGGCGATCGAGTTTACCAGCAATACGTCATACAATTGCAAAGCTGCCACTGCGCGGGGATAGTTGTTGCCCACCAGTACCCGCACCGGCTCCCACTCGCTGGTGCCGTACTGGGCGTTGATGTGTCCAGCCGCGGCCATGAGTTCGTCCATATAGTTTTGATACTCGTCCACCTCTAGCCGGGAGGGCACCAGCAGGGCCAGAAAGCTCACCTGTTCGCGGTGTTCTGGATATATTTCTAGCATTTCTTCAAAGGCCTGAAAGCCACGCACAATGTTCTTGCTAGGCTCGATGCGGTCGACCCGTAAGACAAGCTGCTGGTTGCCCAGCGAGTCCTTGATTTCGGCGCGATATTCGGTGACTTTATTAGAGGCTGCCAGTTGCTTGAGCGCCTGCACGTCGATAGAGATGGGAAAGTCGCGCACGTACGTGGCGTGATTGCGGTACCATACCCGCCCACGTTTGTATTTGACATACGCGCGGGGCAAGTGCGAATTGCAGGTGCGGATAAAGCCCAGGCTGTCTTCTTGGGTCTGAAAGCCCATCACGTCCACTGCACACAATCCATCCAACAGCGCCCGTCGCATTTCCGGCGGCAAGATGCGCCAATATTCGGGACCCGGCCAGGGGATATGGACAAAGTGCAAGACCGTCGGTCGTTCCTTGGGGCGTAGCTTTTGACGCAGGAACCGCGCGACCAAGTATAGATGATAGTCTTGCAACATGACGAGGGTGGGGCGCGGGTTCTGTAGGACCTGAGCGGCAATGGCTTCGGCGAAAAGACGGTTAACGGCCACGTAACCCTTTTCCCAGGCTTGCCACGTCGCGCGATTGATCATGGGGGCGCGTGGCACATCCCACATTGAGTGTTGCAAGAACCATAGGAGCGGGTTGGAGATGACGTTATAGTACCCGTCGTACGCTTCCGGGTCTGGCGAGAGAAATTGCACCTGCATCGTGCCGTCCTCGCCCCAGAGCGAGACCTCCCCCTCGGCCCAGGCGACGTCGGCCTCAGTCTGGGCGCAGGCGATCCACTTGGCGTCAATTTGTTGCGCGAGTCCTGTAAGCGCCGTCACCAGTCCACCTGAGCCACGCTGGGATTGCAAGTTTCTATCCTCGGTGAATTCAAAAGTCACCGGTCCACGGTTAGCGGCGATGATCAGTGAACGGTCAGAAAAAAAGTCTGCTTGTAGTTTTTTGCAATGCTGACGTCGGTCCTCTTGGGCCGCAGCGTCGCGCACGTCGAGCGTCTCGTTCATTCGACACCTTCCTCCTGACTGGCCTGGATGGCGAGGTCAATAAATGCTGCCGCCGTCCACCCAAAAGTCTCGGCTGCCGTAGGCGGCGCCTCCCCGGTTTCCGAGTTATAGTACTCATAGATGCTGGGTTGACTCATTACCAGGTCCAGCGTCTTTTCTCGGAGCGCGCGCGCCAGGTCATGCGCGCCCACCTGGCGTAACGCTTCGATGAAAAAATAGTTGATGTTGATCCAGACAGGTCCGCGCCACATCGTCTGGGGGTCGTAATGTGGATCGTTGCGTGCCACTGTTGGGATTGCATATTTTCCCCAAAACTCTTCTGGGTTTGTGAGGTGCGCGATGACTCTTTCGCGTATCTGCTCGGGTAACTGACCGGTCCACAGCGGATAGAGATTAAACGGGGTCACCACAGAGATGGGTTGCTCATCGTGCAGGGCACGAAACAGGCCGGCCTTTTCATCCCAAAAGTCCGTGATCATCCGGCGCACGATCGCGGCGGCACGGCGGCGCCACATGGCGCCTTCGACGTCCATACCTAGCGCCTCGGCCATCACTGCCAGCGAGCCCATCTGTACACACAAGTAGGTGTTCAGGTCGGGCGATTCGACCGGCATGCCATAGTCCCACAGCGGGCTGTCGTCCAAACCGGAGGAATAGGGATGGTTGTACTGCGCCAGGCCATCCACATCGTCGTCGTTCATACTGAACCACCATGCGTTCCAGCGCACCAGCGGCACATAAATCTCTTGTAGAAAATCCAGGTCGGGGTCGGTTTCGTGTAGCTTGAGCGCTGCCCAGGCCAGGATGGGCGGCTTGGTGACCTCGGCGTAGATGGGATGGTCAATGGTAGAGACGACGCCTTCATCATAGACGGCGTCGGGCAGCATGCCGTCGGCGAGTTGGCAAGTCAACATTGCTCGGATTTGATTGCGCGCCAGTTGGGGGTCTATATAGCGGTAGGCAAGCGCGTGCATCGCGCTATCCCACAACCAGAGCCCCACATAGTTAACTTTGGAAGGGGTCATCGCCTCGTATGCCACTTTGCCCTGCGGGCTGATGAGATTGTTGGCCATGGTCCACCAGGCATACGCGTACGTCAGACGATATTTTTCGTCTACTGCGGGCACGTTGCTAAACCAATCGTGCCAGCGCGACTCGGCTGCCTCATACGTGATGGAAAAGGGGAGGACTTGGAAGGGGGGAGTGTTTTTTTCGTGCATCTGTAGCGATATAGCACAGTCCTCTTGGCTTTGAATGATAAATTCTACATAGTATCCCCCCTCGTGGGGCGTGATTTTGTTGACCACTGTCTCGCCATCGGTCGCATAGGTGAAATTGCGGATGGCCTTGAACGCGCCCCCGTGTTGACTTTCCTCCCAAAATTGGGGCGAGACGTGAAAATGCAGGCCGGCCGTCACCTGAGATGGCAAGCCGAACGTGAGCGTGCGTTTGTCTTGAAAGACGACCCTGAAATCGCCGAGTCGGGTTTGCAAGTGCAGCATATGCGGGTAGACGGCAAGCTCAAAGTCCAACGTTGCCCCTGTTTGATCGATCAATCTGAGGTCGCGGATAAAGGGTGGACGATGCAAGTAGGCTTCTATGTCAGGTTGGATTTCTGTGAGGCGTTCCGCCAGTTTGATAAAGAGTCGCGGTTCATCGGGGTCCCGAAAGACCAACAAACGCGAGCCGCGATCACTGAAAGGCACGCGGCGGATGTCAATGCGATTCTTGAGCAGGTTGAGTAGGGGAGAGGTAACCACGCTATTTGTGATCCATTATTTTGGCTTGTTCGGCCTCCATAGGCGATGGTTCTTGGGAGAGGTGGTTCAATGTGCCCTCAATCCAGGACAATTCGGCGTCTGCCAAAGCCAAGCTATAGTCTGATGCCAATCGTTGGCCAAAGCTGCTGGTTTCGTCTAGCAAGCCGGATGCCTTTTCTAGTGCAGTGTGATGTGCCATGACTTGATCGCGCCGCTGGCACAGTTGGGTACGCAGTTCTTCTTTTGTGAAACTGTCGGCCAATATCAGACGCATAATAAAGGATTTGAGCGACAGATTGGATCCAATCGGTTGACTTGCCCATTCCTGCAGCGCCTGTTGGCCCGCTTGCGTGATAGTGTAGATTTTGCGAGAGGGCTTGTCCTGGCGGGAGACCACTTTGACGGTCACCAGACCGTTATCTAGCAGCGTGTGCAGGGCCGGATACAAGCTGCCAAAGCTGGGTGTGCCCACCAGCCAGCCAAGTTCTTTGAGGACACGCTTGATGTCGTATCCTGACATTGCTTGCTGTGCGAGTAGGCCTAGTATAAATTGGCGAAATTTGACCGAGTTGATAGACATATTGTGATTCGATATATATCGTTTCGTTACATTGTATCCCAGTTTGTCCAAACTGTCAAAGCCAAGGCACATAAAGAAAAAGGATGGCTGCTGACAAGCAACCATCCTTAACAGTCGTCGGTGGGATTTTATTCTTCTTCAGGCTGACGCTGTCCGAGTTCGCGGTCTATCATGAATAATCCCATCTTGTTGTCGCCGATCATCTCTAGCCGTTCTACGACTTTTAGCGCGTTCTTTTCTTCTTCTACTTGCTCGTCTATAAACCACTGGAGCATGCTTTGGGCAGGATAGTCTTCTCCTTCAATGGCCAGTTTGTAAAGCGCGTTAATCGTCCCGGTAATCTTTTGCTCGTGTGCGTAGGCCCTTTTGAAAGCGTCCAAAGGCGATTCGAATTCAAGTGGGGGACTATCAATGGCTGTTAGCGTCACCTGACCGCCCCGATCATTGATATAGTCAAAGAACCGCATCGCATGTTCTGTTTCTTCTTGAGCTTGTAGGCGCATCCAGCGGGCGAACCCGGGCAAGTTGAGTGATTCGTAATAAGCAGACATCGATAAATAGATGTAAGCTGAGTGGAGCTCGTTATTGATTTGTTCGTTCATTGCATCTTGCATACTTTTTAACATTTTTCTTTCCTTTCATATCGTTAGAATTAGTGGCGCTATAGGTTTTTAAGTTTATTCGTGCTCTTGTGCCAACTCTGATTGACAACTGTTGCACAAGCCATAATAGGCCACACGCATCCCTTGCACTTTGTAGCCCGAAGCAGAGACAACCTGCTGCATGATTTCTGCCATCGACACATCACAAAGATCTTCTATGCGGTGGCAGCGTGTGCATATGAGATTGATATGTGGCGTAGGATTGCCATCGTAATGAACTGCGTCATCACCGGCTGTACCAATTTGCTGAATCAAACCATGGGTGACCAAGGCTTGCAATGTATTGTATACTGTGGCTTGACTCAGTGAGGGTAGGGTGGGCTGCAATTGTTCAAAAAGTGTTTGCGCCGTGGGATGAGCGTCCGTCGTCACCAAAGCACGATAGATAGCGAGCCTTTGAGGCGTCAAACGCAACCTTTTTTCCCTCAGTTGTTCAATTAGAAAATTATCAACAGGTGATGTGATATTCATTAGAATATTTCCTATTTTATAATCATTATAAAATATTATAGAGCGTTTTTGGGATTTGTCAAGGGGTTTTCGAGATTTAGAACGACTTTTTTATTGGCTCTGGTACGTGGGCTACCGGGCCGTTATCTGGGTAGCTCAGCCTATCTTTTTTAATGGGGGAGGATTGGGAATTTGCTCGTGTGTGTTGATGGGTTTGCGCTTGGGGGTGTGTGTAACGGATAAAGAGATCGTACAGCTCACATGGATCTTGAATGATGCCATTGGGCCAGTCAACGTTGGCCGGGTAGAGGATGAACGGTTTTTCTTCTAGTCCGCCCAGCCCGCCATGGGTGCCAATCTGATCTTCAAAGGTAATGACGTGGTCTTTTGTCCAGGCGCCCAGCAGGATCAGGTCTCCGGAGTGAGGAAAGGAGGCCAGATGGTTAATGCGCGTTGCTTGCGCGTGCCGGTCGCCCAGGCCCGCCAACGGGTTGCTGCCGTGCAGTTGTTCCAAGATGCCTGTTGTGGTCAGCGTGCCGTGCTGGTTCATCATGACGGTCTCGTTGCCTTCGTGGCCGACTACCAACCCGATACCAGGGTGTTCGATTAGGCGCGTCAGCAAAGTGGGGTAAAGCAGCGCAATTTCGCTCAAATTGAGGCGTTTTTCAGACACGTTGAGATAGATGTGGGCCAGGGGGCCTGAAACCCGGACGGCCACGTCGCTATGGCGTTTTGGATCTAGACGATTTTCATTTTGGCCCGGCGCAAGGTCTATGTCGTGTTCTGTTGCGTCTAGTGGCCATGTTAGCAGATCTTGGCGTTCTTTGATATATGCCGGCAGGACATGCCGACTGAGATACTCCCGTGCAGTGTGCACGACGGCGGCGCCGCGGGGCGAAAGTCGTTCTTCCAACCCGTGCAGTTCTTCCAGCAAATAGTGAACCTGTTTCAGTGTATTGCTAGGGGCGCCATAGCGCTCGTCCAGCGTCAATGGTTGATCAATTTGTTGCGCGATATAGTCGCCCAGGCTGAGGCCAAAGCGTTCTTTAAAGGGTACAGAGGGAGACATGCCGTGATCGGACAAGATGTAAAAGTCGTACTCGCGACCTGGGTGACGTTTTAGTGTCTTGTCAATACGTCCGATTTGGCGGTCCATGTCTTTGATGGCTTTAAAGGCCTCCGGGTGCGATGGCCCGACGTGATGGGCGGTCTCGTCATAGTTGGTGAGATTGGCATAGACCGCCGGCGCGCCGCGATAGATATCCATCTGGACGCCAAACGTAATCATCTCTTGGAACAAGACCTGGGTAAAAATGTGGGTCATTGGTGAGAGCAAGTCAAAGGGGCGGTAGACGCTGGGGCGGAACAATGCCAGCAGTCGCCGCCATAGGTCTAGAAGATAGTTCCATAGCGCCCGTCCGATCACACTCAATACCCGCAACGGGCTTATCAGGAACAGCAACAAGAGCCCCAAGCCCCGTACGCCTTCGAAAAAACGGATCACGTGCATCGCGCTAAGGGTAAAGACCGCCCACTCGGCGCCTCCATCGAACATATTATAGTAGCTGGATCCGCCGCATAGAATTCCCGGGCGTCCATCCGCCACTTGTGTTTGCAGCACTTGGAGCGTAGTAGGGCGTTTGCAGACAAAGGCGCGCCGTTGTATTTTGTCGTACCAGCGAAAGCCGGGGATGTCCCAATTGTTGCCAAACATGATACCTGCCTGGACCGCCGGGGTGGTGCTGGGCAGGCCACAATGCCAGGGAGACAGCCGTAATTGCCCTGTGCCGATCAGCCGCTTGATGTGGGGGGCGGTGCCCCGGGCGACCGCTTGCACCAGGTGATCGTACGATAGCCCGTCGATTTGGATGATAATCAGGCCCCGTGCGGCTTGGGATTCTGAGGGCGAGACGATTTGTTCACGCCCCATATGTTGCGCCAATGTCCCATAGCGCCGCATATATACCTTGCGGGCTATGGCGCGGTATCCATCCACTGCTTTACGGACCAGCCAGTTCACAGTTTTTCAGCGCTCCTGTGTCTAGAAGGACTGTTGGGCGGCCAACGCCAGCGCGCCCAGCAATCCGGCATCGTCCCCTAGCTCTGCCGGCACGATTTCGGTTTCTTCCCAATACAAGGGCGTCATTGCCCAGTGACGCACGGTGCTGCGAATGGGTTCGAAAAGCAGGTCGCCCGTCTGGGTGACGCCGCCTCCCAGCACGAATCGCTTGGGGTTAAAGAGGTGCATCAAGGTGGTGATGCCAATGCCGATATATTGTCCGGCTTGGTGGAGCAGCTCGATCGCCACCTGGTCGCCCTGCGCAGCCGCTTCTCCGACGTGTTTACTGCTAATGTTGTCGATTTCATCGCCAGCAGCCGCCAAAATTTCCGGGGCGCGTCCGGCGCTGGCCAAGGCGCGCGCCTGTTGCCCGATGGCCGTGCCGCTGGCCAGGGCCTCCAGGCAGCCTCGGTTGCCGCAACCGCACTGTGGTCCGCCTGGCTGCACAATCATGTGGCCGATTTCACCGGCCAGCCCTTTGTGGCCCAACAACAATTTGCCTCTGACCAGGATGCCGCCGCCGATGCCGGTGCTGATGGTGATATAGATCATGTCGTCAAAACCGCGTCCGGCGCCAAAGCGATGTTCGCCCAAGGCGGCCAGATTGGCGTCGTTGCCCACAAAGACCGGACAGTCTAGTTGTGAGCTTAGTATCGCACGCACTGGCACTTGTTCCCATCCAGGCAAGTTGGGAGGGCTGATGATGACGCCTTGGGTGGGGTCAAGCGGGCCGGGGGCCGACATGCCGACCGCCCGCACGTTTCCTCCCTCGGGCCAGACTTCTTTGGCAGTTTCGCGCACGCGTTCCATGACAGATTTGAGACCACGCTCGGCAAAGGTTTTTTTCTTGACACGTTTGTGAATGGTTCCGTCCGGGGTGCACAATGCCGCACGCAAGTGTGTGCCACCCAGATCAATGGCGATAATCCAGTCGGTCCTCATTTTTCCCCTCCGCTCGTGACAAGATTGAATGCTTATCGTCAAGGGTCGAGTATAGCAGCCTTTGGCTGATTTGTCATGTGGCCGGGACGTGCTAAAATAGATTGGGAGCTTGGAAGGGCGTGACACAGGCCCGAGGGTAAGCGTTCAGACCTCTGAGGTTTAGGTGCTGATTGCGCGTCAATGACCAAGCTGCTTACCGTTCCGGTTGTCACAATGGCGTCCATTTGTAAACCTCGGAGGTCTTTATGTTGGAGGGATAAGGATGATGCAAGTGATGATCGATCAAACAATCCTTGAATTGGTTCAGGGCGACATCACGTCGATAGATACCGACGCCATCGTGAATGCGGCCAACGAGCACCTGGCCCACGGTGGTGGCGTGGCCGGCGCCATCTCGCGCCGGGGCGGGCCGCAAATTCAGCGTGAGAGCAATGCCTGGGTGCAAAAATACGGGCGTGTGCCGACCGGGTCGGCCGCCATCACAGGGGGCGGAGAGCTGCCGGCGCGATACGTCATTCACGCCGTGGGACCGGTGTATGATGGTAGCCCGCGCGTGGCTGAGCTGTTGGCCTCGGCGGTGGCCAGCAGTCTAAAACTGGCTGATGAACGGGCGCTAAAAAGCATCGCGCTGCCCGCCATCAGCACGGGAATATTTAGGTACCCGCTGGATGAGGCTGCAGAGGTGATGCTGGCGGCGACGATCGATTATTTGCAGGGGGAGACGGGGTTGGAGCGGGTGGTCTTTTGCCTTTATGG
>CAZSJU010000036.1:0-5732 GCA_964607235.1 uncultured Anaerolineae bacterium
GTCGTTTGCGACGTGATTATGCTCGTACGCATTGTCGGCCGGCAGGTATTGGATGGCAGGACGCGGCTTGTTTTTGGGTTCTGATGGCCTGGGCACCGGCGGGAGGGCATCCAAGGGAAAGGTCTCCTCGCAATGATGACATTGAGCCTGTTCACCTTTGGCCTCGACCAGCAACCCGCCGCAAGCCGGGCATGGCTGGGGCAAAGGCCGTTTCCACAGGCCAAAGTGGCACGAAGCCTCGTCGTTGGGGTCATAGCCGGCACAACCGTAGAATGTGCGTCCGCGTCGCGTGCGTTTTTCCACCAGGTCGTTGCCACATTCGGGACATTTGGCCCCTGTAGGCGCCGAGATGGGTTTGCTGTTGCGGCAGCCTGGATAGTTGCTGCAGGCGATAAAAGGGCCGTATCGACCATACTTGAATATCAGTGGCGCGCCGCACTTTTCGCATATTTCGCCGGTGGGATTGTTGCCCATGATGACTTGGGGCATTTCTTTGTGGGCCTGTTCTACGGTCTTGTTGAACGGCCCATAAAAATTTTCGAGCATCGCCACCCATTCCCGGTCCCCCTCGGCGATGCGGTCCAATCTAGCTTCCATCTGAGCCGTAAAGTCTATGTTGATATAGTCGGAAAAGTGGTTGACGAGCAGGTCATTGACCACCTTGCCGACCTCGGTGGGATACAGTCGCTGGTTTTGGCGCATCACAAAATGACGTGTTTGGAGCGTGCTGATGGTGGGCGCGTAGGTGCTGGGGCGGCCGATGCCATATTCTTCTAGCGTGCGTACCAGACTGGCTTCGCTGTAACGGGGCGGTGGCTGGGTAAAGTGTTGTTGGGGCAATAACTGCACCAGGTCGAGCGAATCCCCCTGCTCCAGCGGCGGCAAGGATTGCTCGTCGTCTTGCTCATCATCCTCTGATGTGTGCCCTTGGCGCACGAGCAGAAAGCCGGGGAACTTGATTTGCGATCCGCTGACGCGGAACAAGTATGGTGGGGAAGAGGAGGGTGTTTCCCCTGTGACCGCGGCAATGTCTACCGACAAGGTGTCGTAAATCGCTGGCGTCATTTGGCTGGCCAGGAATCGCTGCCAGATCAGTCCGTAGAGCCGCTGTTGGTCTTTGGACAGGTGCCGGCGGATCGCTTTGGGCGTGCGCTGCACGGCGGTGGGCCGGATGGCTTCGTGTGCCTCTTGGGCCGTTTTAGATTTGGTCTTGTATTGGGGTGGCTCGGCGGGCAGATAGGCTTCACCATAGCGTTGGCGGATATACGCGCGGGCTTGCTCTTGGGCCGTCGCGGCGACGTTGACGCTGTCGGTGCGCATGTAGGTGATGAGGCCAACGGGTTCGCCGTCGATCTCGATCCCTTGGTAGAGTTGTTGGGCCACGGCCATTGTGCGTTTGGTGGTAAACCCTAGACGGCGGGACGCGTCTTGTTGCATGGTGCTGGTAGTAAAGGGGGGCGCCGGTCGTCGCTGGCGCTGTCCTCGGCGCACCTCGGTGACGCTGTATTGCGACTCGGCCAGCTCGTCGAGGATGTGCTGTACTGTTTGGGCGTCGCCCAGGTCCACTTGTTCGCCCTGAATGCGGTGTAACCGGGCGATGAACGCTTGCCCTGTGGGCTCTTGCTCTGCCGCCGATTGCGCCAACTCGGCCTCAATCGACCAGTATTCTACTGGTTCAAAGTCCTTGATTTCCTCCTCGCGTTCCACGATCAGCCGCAGCGTGATGGATTGCACCCGGCCGGCCGAGAGCCCTTTGCGGTGCATCTTTTCGCGGAGCAATGGGCTGAGCGTATAGCCGACCAGACGATCGAGGATGCGACGCGCTTGCTGGGCGTCAACCTGCGCCATGTCAATCTCGCGGGGGTGCGAAAAGGCGTGTTCGACCGCTTGTTCTGTAATCTCGTGAAACTCGACGCGATGTACGGGTTTATGTTGGGCATAGCGGCCCAACGCGGCCACCAAGTGCCAAGAGATGGCTTCCCCTTCGCGGTCAGGGTCGGTGGCCAGGTAAATTTCGGCGGCTTTTTGGGCGGCCCGGCGCAGGTCGCGCACGATCTCTTTTTTCTTGCTGGGGACGATATAGTGCGGTTCAAAGTTGTGCGCCACGTCCACGCCCATACGATTGGAGGGCAGGTCGCGCACGTGACCCACAGAGGCCTCGACTTGGTATCCCTGGCCCAGGAAACGGCCCACCGTGCGGGCCTTGGCCGGCGACTCGACGATGACCAGCCGGCCGCTCAGGCCGTGAATGTTTCCTTCTATCTCTAGATCGTCGTGTGCCGGCGTATGGCCAATCCGGAACAAACCGGTACCGCACACGGGACATTTGCCCCGCGTTGCGGCTCGCCCGTTGGAGAGGAAAACCGGCGTAGCGTTGGCTATTTCACGTTTCGTTTTGCACTTGACACAGTAGGCTTGCATGGGTTTACAAGAGATTCTTGCGGCCATCTTGCAGTTGTTGCACGACGGCTTTTATATCTTGCGCGCGGTCCTTGCGACAGACGAGCAACGCGTCATCGGTGTCGACGATGATAATGTCCTCCAGGCCAACGGTGACGACCAGACGATCTTGACTCCGCACCAGCGTGCGGGTGGTGTCTATGCCCAGGTGATCGCCGACAATGACGTTATCGTGCTCATCACCGGGGATGATATCAAATAATGCGGCCCAGCTCCCAATGTCTTTCCATCCAATGTCGACGGGAATGACGACCACGTCGCGCGCGCCTTCCATGATGGCATAGTCGATAGAGATTTTTTCGATTTGGGGCCAGACTTGATCCATCGCGCGTTTTTCGTTGGGCGTGCCCAATGCCTCGGCGATGCTCATCAACTGGCGATAGGTCAAGGGGCGCTGGCGCTCAAACTCGGCCAGCAACTGGTCCACGCGCCAGATGAACATGCCGCTGTTCCAGCTATATCGCCCGCTCTCGAAAAAGGCGTTGGCGGTGGCGGCATTGGGTTTTTCCGTAAACTGTTCGGCGCGGAACGCCTCAAAACCGTCAAATTCTCCCAGCGAATCGCCTTGCCGGATATAGCCATAGCCCGTAGAGGCGAACTCGGGCTTGATGCCCAACGTGACGATTTTGCCTGTTTGGGCGACTTGAGCGGCGGCGCTCAGGACAGCACGAAAGCGTTCCTGATTGGCGATATAGTGGTCGGCGGTGAGCACAGCCATCACCGCGTCGGGGTCACGTTTTTGCAAATGGATGGCTGCCAGCCCCACGGCCGGCCCAGAATCACGTCCCATCGGTTCCAAAATAAAGTTCTCTTGGGGCAGTTGGGGCGTTTGGGCGCTCAGGAGTTCGGCGTATGTTTTGCCGGTGACGACAAAGACGTGCTCGGCAGGGAACAGAGGGCGCAGCCGTTCAATCGCGTGTTGAAACATTGTGCGGTCGCCGATTAGCTGCAGCGCTTGTTTGGGGGTGGTGCGACGGCTGAGCGGCCATAGGCGAGTGCCGACGCCGCCGGCCATGATGACGCTGTAAAAAGATGACATGATTGACTCCTCAACTAGGGATGGCGATGCTACGCGCGATCAATTTATAGCTAGTCTACGCGGTATGTGACTGAAGACTCGTGCAAGAGTACATAGTTCATGCCGCCCATTTGACGCACCATGCCTTTGAGCTCCATGAGCGCCAGGTTGCTCGTCACGGTGGCGATGGGTAACTGTGTCTGCAAGGCCAGTTCATCGACGTGAACGGGCTCCAGACTCAGATGTTGCAGCAACTGAGCTTCGGTCTCACTCTCGGGCACGACCGTGCGCACCTCAGACTGTTGAACCGCCATGGTTAGATTCAGTTCTTCTAAAATATCCTGGCTGCTTGTCACCAACTTGGCGCCGTCTTGGATGAGCCGGTTGGTGCCTGTACTGTTGGGTACAAACAGGTTACCTGGCACTGCAAAGACGTCACGTCCCTGGTCAGCGGCGTAATCGGCAGTGATGAGCGCACCGCTTTTGCTTCCCGCTTCGACGACTAGCACGCCCAGACTGAGGCCGCTGATGATGCGGTTACGCGGCGGAAAGTTGCTGGCCTCGGGACGGGTGCCCAAAGGGTACTCGCTCACCAACGCGCCGCGTTCTACGATTTCTCGGGCCAGGTTGCGGTGTTCCGGTGGGTAAATCAGGTCCAGACCACACCCCAGCACGGCAATGGTGCGACCGCTGTGCTCGAGGGCTGCCCGGTGGGCCTCGCCGTCGATCCCGCGTGCCAATCCACTGACGACGGTGAGGCAGTTGATGGCCAGGTCCGTCACCAGCCGTTGGGTAGCCATTTTACCATAGGCTGAAGCCCGGCGTGTGCCAACCACGGCGATGGCCCATTCGTCTTCAGGTGCGATCTGCCCACGCACATAGAGCACTGCCGGCGGGTCGGGAATTTGGAACAAGCGGGAGGGATAAGCGGGGTCTTGCCAGGTAAGGACTTGCACATTTTGTCGGGCCAGTTTTTCTAGCTCGGCGTCCAGGTCAAGTTTGGCGCGGGTTTTTAGCAGATTGGACAGTGCCCGGCGATCGAGACCGGCTTGACGCAGGGCTGAGGCGTCCGCCGTCCAGGCCCTCTCCAGGTCACCGAAAAAATCCAACAGCGCCCGCACTTTCATAGGGCCGATGCCTCTGGTGATGTTAAAGCCTACCCAATATTTTAAAGACACGCCATCATTCCCCCGTGACTGTGTTTAGCAAGGTGGGGTGAGTAGTCGGCAGCGTCTTGCTAACGCAATCCTTCTAGTACGTGCACGGTTATGCGGTCGGCATCCAAGTCGATGTCCAGGACCACCGATTCAATAAAGGGCAGCAATAGTTCGCCTTCGGGTCCGACGACGACAATGACCTCGTTGGCGCCGGTGTGAATGATCTCGGTGATTTTACCCAGATAGGTGCCGTCTCGTTCGACGACCGACAAGTTGATGATATGGTGTTCGTAATATTCGTCCGTTTCCAATGGCATTGCTTCTTCGCGGGTGATCTGTACCAACGCGCCACGCAGCGTATCGGCGCCGGTCCGGTCATCGCACCCAACCAATTTAAAGAGCGCCGCGCCATGATGCAGACGTAGCCCCTCTATCTGCCAGGGGACCGCCTCCGGTCCGACATAGACGGTACGCAACCGATCCAACTGCTCAGGATAGTCGGTCATTAATTTGACCTTTAACTCACCCCGAATGCCAAAGGGACGAACTATGCGGCCTATTGCTAAATAACGAGGCTCAGGGCGACGTTTGGACGCACCTGAGCCTTGTTCTTGGTCTTGTATAGGGACCATTATACGATTTCCAGGTTAACCCTTTTTCCTTGTCGCGAGGCCATGACCCTTAACAAGTTGCGCATCGCGTTCGCCACTCGGCCATTACGGCCAATGACGCGACCTTTGTCTTCTTGCGCCACTTCAAGTTCAAGCGTCACCGAGCTGCCCCGGCGGATTTGGGTTACCTCTACCTGTGAAGGGTCATCGACCAGTGATTTGGCGATGTAATCAACTAGTTCTTGCATGACAGCGCCTTCCTTTCAGGAAAAAACACACTTGATCGCGTCAGCAGATCACCTGCTGACGTAGGAATGCAGGCGCAGAGCTGCTATTAGCCTTCAGCTTCCGCTTCGGCCGGTTCCTCTTGCGCCTCGGCCTCAGCTTCTGCCGTGGCTTCCGCTTTGGCCGGTTCTTCTTGACTCTCAGCCTCAGCTTCTGCCTCGGCTTCCGCTGCGGCCGGTTCCTCTGGAGCCTCAGCCTCAG
>CAZSJU010000036.1:5832-14034 GCA_964607235.1 uncultured Anaerolineae bacterium
TCAGCTTCTGCCTCGGCTTCCGCTGCGGCCGGTTCCTCTGGAGCCTCAGCCTCAGCTTCTGCCTCGGCTTCCGCTGCGGCCGGTTCCTCTGGAGCCTCAGCCTCAGCTTCTATCTCGGCTTCCGCTTCGGCCGGTTCCTCTGGAGCCTCAGCCTCAGCTTCTATCTCGGCTTCCGCTTCGGCCGGTTCCTCTTGTACCTCGGCCTCAGTTTCTGCCACAGCTTCCGCTTTAGCTTTTTCCTCAACGGGCTCGGCTTCGCCGGCCTCTTGCCGGGCCACCTCAGCCTCATACTCGGCCATGAGCGCTTCTATGGACTCGCCTGCCTGCAAGCGAGTCAAGCGCGCCAGGGTGCCCTGCTTTTTGAGAAAACGCATGACGGCTTTGCTGGGCTGAGCACCGGTGCTCAACCAGTAGAGCGCCCGATCTTCTTGGATTTCTACGGTTTCCGGGTCGGTGCGTGGATTGTAAAATCCAATCACTTCGATGTGACGCCCATCGCGCGGGGAGCGCTGATCGGCCACGACGACGCGGTAATGAGGTTGCTTTTTAGCGCCCATGCGGCGCAATCGAATTCGTACCATATTTGCTTAGCTCCGATTTGTTATTGAAAATAAGGCCTGATTACAGGCCCATCATACGCAATAGACCTTTTCCCTTGCTACCGGTCAACTGTTTCATCAAGCGTTTCATCTGTCGGAATTGTGTCAGCAGCGCATTGACGTCTTGCACTTGCGTGCCGCTGCCGCGGGCGATGCGCCGTTTGCGGCTGGCATTGATGACGCGCGGGTTTCTGCGTTCCTGAAGCGTCATCGAACTGATGATCGCCTCTATTTTGCGCAGCTCCCGGTCGGTGACTTCAGGGGAAACTTCTTTGGCGACGCCCCGAAAGCCCGGCATCATTTCCAACAATTGACTGACCGGTCCCATCTTTTTGATCTGCCCTAACTGGCTTAAAAAGTCCTCCAGGTCAAAACTACCTTCGAGAAGCTTTTCAGCCGCTTTTTGCGCCTCCTCCTGGTCCATAGATAGCTCGGCCTTTTCGATCAGGCTGAGCATATCCCCCATACCCAGGATGCGGGAGGCAAGCCGGTCTGGGTGAAATGGCTCTAACGCGGTGACTTTTTCACCGACGCCCAAGAACTTGATAGGGACGCCTGTCACTGACCGCATACTGATTGCCGCACCACCGCGCGCGTCGCCGTCGACCTTGGTCAAGATCAAGCCGGTGAGGCCGACCCGTTCGTGGAACCCTTGGGCGACGTTGACGGCTTCTTGCCCTGTCATCGCATCTGCGATAAGTAACACTTCGACGGGCTGGGTCTTTTGTTTGATCGCTTCCAGCTCGCGCATCATGCTATCATCGATCTGCAGACGCCCGGCGGTGTCCAAAATCACAACGTCGAACGCTTCCTTGCGCGCCACCTTGAGCGCGTTGGCGCAGATTTTGGGGGGCGAGGGCTTGATGCCTTCAGTGTATACCGGGATGTCAATCTGCCGGCCGAGGGTCTCTAGCTGTTGAACGGCCGCCGGACGGTAAGTGTCGGCCGCCACCATGAGCGGCTTTTTGCCGCTGTTGCGCAAGCGCAGCGCCATCTTGGCTGCCGCAGTGGTCTTGCCGGACCCTTGAAGGCCAACCAGCATAATGACATGCGGCGGTTGCTTGCCCAGGTTCAGCTTTTCCGGCTCACCCAGGGTCTCGATCAGTTCTTCGTGGACAATTTTGACGACTTGTTGGGCTGGGCTAAGTTTGCGATGGATTTCTATGCCCACCGCTCGTTCGCGTACGCGCTTGACAAAGTCTTTGACGACTTTATAGTTGACGTCCGCCTCTAGTAGCGCCAAACGCACCTCACGCAAGGCTGCATTGACGTCCGCTTCGTTGAGCATGCCGCGCTTGCCTAGTTTATCGAATACGTTTTGTAGTTTGTCAGTGAGGCTCTCAAACATAGCTCGATGCCCGAATTTATCATCAAACCGCCGGACCACGGCCCGGCGGCAGTAAGATTATATCACTTGGCGTGACCAAACACAGATTCTAATGTAGTTCAGCGTTTTCGTCAAGTCGGGAAAAAAATTCACTATTCCTCCGGTGTGGGTGGCGCAACCTGCACGCCGATCACGCAGGGTGGGGGATAGTTGCCGGTCTGGTCGACGACGACCAGCCGGAACCTGTAACTACCTGGCTCTAGCGTGCTTGTTTCCCAATAGCCCAACACACCACCGGCCACCGGCGTTTCAAAGGTCCGCAAGGTCACCCACTCGCTGCTATTGGGCCACTGGATCTCAAACTTGTAAAAGGCAAAGTCGGGGATGCTGGCCGTGCCGAGTATTTCCACGGTCCCCCACAGTTGCTCACTGTTGCCCGGTGCGAGAATTTGCGTCCCGGCGCTGGAGCAGGCCGCTTCTGCCGGCAGCAGCGCTTCACCCTCTGCTGTCGCCGGTGGAGCGGGCGTGTCCGGCGGGCGATCTAGCGGCGTCGCGATCGGCGCCACGCTGGGCAGCGGCCCAAAAGTGCCGGTCGGGCTGGCAATTTGCGTTGACACCGGCGCCACGGTGGGGCTGGGTATGGGTGTAAACAAGATCGCTATGACGGGTGTCTCTTGAGCTTCTTCGAGCTGGATATTGGGCACGATAAAGTTGCTGACGCCATACACGCCCAGAGCCAGTAGCACACATGCGCTCGCCATCAGCCAGGAATGGCGGCTTCTATTGGCTGCGTCATCCCGTTCCATCGCAAAAAGGGCAATGTCCTCCTTGCGCCGGGCCTGAAACGCGGTCCAGACGTAAAAGAACGCCCCCATCGCACAGATTGCATAGAGCACAGGTGCATAACGCGCAATCAAGTGCGGAATAATGGTCATAAAAGTTCCCTTGCTTGGCTAAACAGCCAAAGGCAGGCGACGCAGCGTCCCCTTGAGCAGCGTCATCAGTTTGGGGACGATTTGTTCTCCCGCTTGTATCACTTGTGCGTGGCTTGCTTTTTCTTGAGAAGGATCATAAACCACAATGTTGCTGATCCCCGATATGCCCAGCACGCGCATGTCACCGTGACAGGCCACTGTGACCTCGGCGACGGTGGACATTCCGACGGCATCGGCGCCGATTTTGCGCAAGAAGCGCAGCTCGGCCGGGGTCTCAAAGTTGGGACCCCCCAGACCCGCGTACACGCCTTCGCGCAAGGGGATGCCGCCTTCCGCCGCAGCCTCGCGCGCCAGTTGACGCAATTCCAGGCTATAAGCCTGGCTCATATCCGGGAACCGTGGCCCAAACTGATCCAAATTGGGGCCGCGCAGTGGATTCAAGCCGGACATACCGATCATGTTGATGTGGTCGGTGATGAGCATCAAGTCACCGGCTTGCCATGCGGGGTCGAGTCCGCCAGCGGCGTTGGTGACGACGAGTATTTCGATGCCTAACGCCTGCATGACCCGGATGGGCAGCGTGACTTGGGCGATAGAATACCCCTCGTAATAATGGGCGCGACCTTGCATCACAAAAGTCGTCTGGCCTTCCAGTTGACCGATGACTAGCCGGCCGCTGTGTCCCCACACGGTCGAAACGGGAAAGTGAGGGATCTCGTCAAAGGGGATATAATCTGCGTCTTGTATTTGATCAGCCAGCGGACCCAATCCGGACCCCAAGATCATCCCCACGGTGGGGTGATGTTGGGTGCGTTTACGGATCGCGTCAGCCGCCTGGTTGATTTGGTCCAGGGTTAACCATTCTGCAGTCATAGATGGATTGTCTCCTCAAGCTAAAGACGTCCTAGCAATTCGGCCTTTTTGGTCTGAAATTCTTGGTCAGTGATGATCCCTTTGTCACGCAATTCGCCCAGTTCGGCGATCAGTTCAGGGATGTCGCCGGTATCCGGCGCTTCTTCTGACAACACGCGCTGCGTTTGTGCTCTAAATGTGTCCAGTTCGGCCAAATCTTCTCTTTGATTCAGCATTTCTGTCTTAAAGGTCACAGGCCGCGCCATATGCTTAAAAACGTTGACGCCGATGTCGCTGCCCGTGATGATTTTGACGGTGCCATAGTTCAGCAATCGTCCCAGGATCGACTGTTCCAATATAATGTCGTTTACTTTGTCCAAAGACGAGTCAGATACCCATTTGTTGATGACGCCGTGAATTTCCACCACGCGTCGATTGGTAATGATGTATTGTTCATTGTACCAATTGAGAAAACGCACGACAAAATCGGCGATAGGGATGATGACCAAGACCGCCAATACGATCAAAAACGGTTGGGCGCCGGTCAGCAAAACCGTGGCAACCAGGATCCCGGTGGTCAATATGCCGTCAATCAGCGCTCTGACGGCCAGCACCAGCCAATGTTTGCGGTCAATAAAGACAATCTTTTCATTGCGTCCCATCAGGTTATCTATGTATCCCATATTTTACCTCTCTACCCGTTTTCTCACTGGGATGGTTCAAGAGACCAGGGCGTAACAGCGCTCAGACGTTTGCACTGCCCCTGGACGGTTAGGATGATTGTGCTGACCCTTGGCTGTTGTCGCTCTAGCGATCATTATTTCATCTCTGGCAATGACAGAATGCGCAGCACACGCGCATCTGTCCCGAGATATACCTGATCAATTATAACACAACTCGATGTAAACTCAAAAGTTATGTATCGGGTATCGAGCACTGAAACTGAAAACTGAAAAATTAGGCTTGACAGCCCGCTCGGGGCATGATATACTTTTTTCCACGTGAGGACAATTGTATACTGAAAGACAAAGATCAGGAAGAGTAGGCGTTAAAGCGGGGTTTTAGAGAGTTGGACCTAGTGCTGCAAGTCCAACACCAGCGCTGATGCTGAATGGGCCTGGGAGTCGCCCGCCGAAAGGTTCGCGCCGAGTAGTCCGGGCCGGAGCCGCCACCGTTATCAGGGCTGAGGGTATCGCCCTGTCACGAGTTGAATAGGGCCGTACCTGCGAACGAGTGAGGCTGGCTCACAATACTTTACCGCCGTCGTCGGCGGTTTTTTGTATTATGAACGGCTTTAGTAGGGTGGTACCACGAGCGCGAGCGCGCCCGTCCCTTCGGGGACGGGCGCTTTTTTTGTGCCGACAATCCAGCGTGACGCGCGTCCTAAAGAGGATAGATAATGAGAGGAATGGAGGTTTGAAATGACAGTGAAAAAACGAAATAGCACGCATATTCGTGAACACGTTGGGGCGCCGGTCGGGACCTTTACATAGCCCCAGGCGGCCATCTTTTGGAGGATATCCACGATGCATTTGGTTAAATTTAGGATCGATAGCGAACGCTACCCCACCCGGCGATTTTACCCGTTCAACGTGCCGCTCTTGAGTGCCCCGACCGAGGTGACCCTGCGCAGCCCCGTTACCTTTTTCGTGGGCGAGAATGGGTCGGGCAAATCGACGCTGCTGGAGGCGCTCACCCGGTGTTGTGGCGTCCACATCTGGGACAAACCCAAGCGGCACGTCGCTCACCATAACCCCTATGAAGGCCGGCTGGCGGACTGTGTCAGCGTGACCTGGGCCAACGGGCGCGTGCCGGGCGCGCTGTTTCGAGCCGAGACGTTTCGCGATTTCGCCGACTTTATCGACGACGTGGCGCTGTGCGACCCTGGACGGTTGCAGTATCAGGGCGGGCAAATCCTGAACACGCTGTCGCGCGGTGAAGCGATTCTGAGTTATTTTGACAATCGCTACCGGACCCCGGGGCTTTATTTTCTGGATGAGCCCGAGTCGGCTTTTTCGCCCGCCCGCCAGATCGAGTTTTTGCACCTGTTGCAGCGGCTGGCAGCCCAGGGCCACGCCCAGTTTATTATCGTGACCCACTCACCCCTCTTGCTGGCCCTGCCAGACGCGCAAATCTTGAGTTTCGATGGGTCCCGCATCGAAACGCTGGACTATGAAGAGACCGCGCACTATCAGCTTTACAAGCAGTTCTTTGCCGACCGCGGCGCCTTGTTGGACACATCCGACGCGCCCACGTCGTTCAAGCGTCAAAATGGACACCATCATACTAACATCTAGAGGAGGTACAACATGACCCAATACAAGTATTTGCTGAACGAGAAACAGATGCCGACGCATTGGTACAACATTGTCGCCGATATGCAGCAGCCGCCACCGCCCCATCGCCACCCGGCGACGCTGGAGGTGCTCCGGCCTGAGGATCTGGCGCCGATTTTTCCTGTGGCGTTGATCGAGCAAGAGGCCAGCCGGGAGCGCTGGATCGAGATCCCAGACGAGGTGCAGGACGTGCTCAAGATGTGGCGCCCCACGCCGCTCTATCGCGCGGCGCGCTGGGAAAAGGCGCTGGATACCCCGGCCAAGATCTATTTCAAGTGGGAAGGCGTCAGCCCTCCGGGGAGTCACAAGCCCAACACTGCCGTGGCCCAGTGCTACTATGGCAAGCAAGAAGGGCTCAAGGGCTTTGCTACCGAGACAGGCGCCGGTCAGTGGGGCAGCGCGCTGAGCTTTGCGACCCAGATCTTTGGCCTGGAATGCAAGGTCTTTATGGTCGCCATCAGCTTTCACCAAAAGCCGTACCGGCGGGTAGCCATTGAGACCTGGGGCGGCAACGTGGTGCCCAGCCCCAGCTCTGAGACGCAGGCCGGCCGCAATATCCTGGCCGTGGACCCCGATACGACGGGCAGCCTGGGCATCGCGATCAGCGAAGCGCTCGAGTATGCCGGCCGGCACGATGGGTTCAAGTATTCGCTGGGCAGCGTGGTCAACTTTGTGTTGCTGCACCAGACGGTCGAGGGGCTGGAGGCGATCGAGCAGATGGAGATGGCGGGGGATTATCCCGACGTCATCATTGCCTGCGCGGGCGGTGGCAGCAACGCCGCCGGTTTGATCTTTCCTTTCCTGAGAAAAAAGTTGGACGGCACCCGGCCGGACTTGCAGGCCATCTTTGTCGAGTCGACCGCCTGTCCCAGCATGACCAAGGGGCTGTATGCTTATGACTGGGGAGACACGGCCAAGACGGGACCGGTGACCAAGATGCACACGGTGGGCCATAGTTTTATCCCGGCGCCGGTGCACGCCGGTGGGTTGCGTTACCACGGCATGGCGCCCAGCATCTGCGCTTTGCTAGACCAACAGGTCATAGAGGCGCGTGCCTACCATCAGAACGAGGTCTTGGATGTGGCGGTGAGTTTTGCCCGGGCGGAAGGCTTTATCATGGCGCCCGAGACGGCGCACGCGCTCAAGGCGACCTATGATGAGGCTATGGCGTGCAAGGTGACCGGCGAGTCCAAGGTCATCCTGTTTAACGCCAGCGGTCACGGTCATTTCGACCTGGCGGCCTATGACGCTCACTTTCGGCAAGAGTTGTCGGATTATCGTCTCGACGAGGCGGCGATCGAAAAGGCCCTGACCGAGTTGCCCGAGGTGCCGGCATAACGTCACCCTGATGTGCAACAGATCGATTTAAGCAAGTCAAACGCAAGTCAAGCACAAGTCAAGCACAAGCACAAGCCCGGCGCGAGCGCCGGGCTTGTGGCGTCCAGGTGAACGGGTTTCAAAGCCGTTATGCGTTCTATATGCCAAAACGTTTGGAATTGACTTTCAGGGGCGCTTGTATTATCTTTGCGTGACGCTTTAATACTGAAAGGAGCATGTATCATGAAAAAGTTGGACTGCTTGTGGGGTCTGATTCTGCTGACTCTTTTACTGACATCGACGCTCGTGGCCTGTGGCGGTGAGGATGGCCCAGCACAGCCATTGCCGCCCTCGGCGTCCCAACCGGCTGCTGATTTAAAAGTTGCCGATCAGGATAAAATCCAACTCGGTGGCGGGCGGATGCTGTCGCTCTCGCCGGACGGCGCCTGGCTGGCCGTGATGGAAGGGGACGCCCTGTGCGTTTACGCCGCCGGCACGTTGACCCAGCAGACTTGTGCGAATTTGGAGGGGCATCCCATGGATCGGCGGACGGTGGCTTGGGCCCCCGATAGCTCGCGATTGGCCTTTACCGAAGACGTGCTCCGCCTCATGATGGATGGCGACCTGTGGACACTAGAGGTCGAGGGCGGAGAACTGAAAAACCTGAGTGATGACGGCGTGGACGGGGGATTCATGCAAGAGGACGACGTGTCTTTGGACATGGTGCCTACGTGGTCGCGTGATGGTCAATCGCTGGTCTTTGCGCGCGGCATTCGTGTGGGGGGGCGAGTGGCAAGGCACAGCGCTGTATCGCATCTCGGCCGACGGCGGCAAGG
>CAZSJU010000036.1:14134-17447 GCA_964607235.1 uncultured Anaerolineae bacterium
GGGGGCGAGTGGCAAGGCACAGCGCTGTATCGCATCTCGGCCGACGGCGGCAAGGCCAAAGAGCTGCTGTCCGTGACTGACGATTTGCCGGCGGCGATCTGGTACGGCGTGGACTGGTCTCATGATGGGAAAAAGATCGTCTATACGGTGGGCAAGACGCAAGCTGACGACCCTGATAACGGCATCTGGATCGCGGACCAGGATGGCGAAAACCCGGTCAAATTGTTGGGGATGGCGGACGAGATGGGTCCACCGGTATTGATCGAGGTCTCGAAAAAAGCGCCTCAGGCGCTAATCGAATACTATGAGGCGGCGATGCGCTTTTCTGCCGAGCCGAACCGCGCGTTCTTTTTCCTGCTGGACCTGGAGACGGGCGAGACCCAACCGCTCAAGCAAGCGCAAGGGGAAGCGGTCGAGTTCTTGGGTCCCAACGCAGCCACATTCTCACCCGATGGCTCCAAGGTCCTGTACACCTATAAGGACATGGAAGATCAGTACCGGCTGGTCGTGCGTGACCTGGCGGGTGGGGCCGAGAACGTCTTGTTGACCAGCGACGCCCCCTTGGGAGCAGGAATGGACATCGGGATGGGGTTGCAATGGGCAGTGAATGACGCCCTTTACGTCGCTACCTCCCCTTTTGATGGCTGGTTGCTCACTCTGGAAACCGAGTAGCCGCGCCGCGCCGTCAGCTTGGAGTCTGTTGTCCGGCGGCCTGGCGTCATTCTCGGCGCGGCGATTTATGGTTTAATCATCTTGTGCTTTGCTTGGATCAAGAGTTGGGATATAATAATTCAAGCTAGAGTGAAAAGGAGTTTTTCATGAGACGTTTGTTCGTTTGGGTGTGCATTGTGTTGATGGCTGTGGTGTGGCTGTCGGCCCCTGCTGCGGCCCGTTCCAAGTCTCTGTATTGGCAACGTTTTGACGTGGACGTGACTGTGTTGCCCAACGGCGACCTGCGCGTGGTCGAGACGCAAGAGATCGTCTTTGAAGGTGGCCCCTTTCACTATGGTTACGCCACCATCCCCGGCGACCTCTTGGATGACATCACGGACATTGAGATTTGGGAAGCGGACCGGTCTTACCGGCGTGGCAGTGGCGACTATACGTTTCAGAGCGGGTGGGAAGAGGGCGACCTGTGGGTGCGCTGGTATTTCCCCTATACTTCAGACTCGACCCACACCTTTGAGTTCCGCTATACGGTCCAGGGCGCGGTGCGCCGCTACGACGAGGGGGACGAGGTGCGGTGGATGGCGGTGCCCGGCGATCACGACGCGCCCATCCGGAACGCACGGGTTACAGTGAACCTGCCCGCAGGCGCGACCGTCAACCCGCGGGACGACGGCGACGGCTTTGTGGCCGAGTCGGATGGTGTCTCGGCGCAGGTGACGGTCAGCGATGACCGGCGCGCCGTCACCGCTATTGCCCAAGAGTCGCTGAGCACGGGTGAATTTCTGGCCATAGGCGTCAAGTTTACGCCTGGCGTCGTTGGGGGCAGCTCGCCTACCTGGCAGGCCGGCTTTGACCGCAAACAGGACTGGGCCAATAGTTACAAGACACTTGTAGAGGTGTTGCTGGCTGTCTTGGGCTTGCTGACGTTGATCGGCGGGCCGATCGTGGTGTATTTGGTGTGGTACCGGCGCGGACGCGACCCGCACGTCGGGTTGGTGGCCGACTATATCGCTGAATTGCCAGAAGACGTGCCGCCCGGCGTGGTGGGGACGTTGGTGGACGAAAAGGCCGATATGGAAGACGTGATCGCGACCTTGATCGACCTGGCCCGGCGGGGGTACCTGACGATACAGGAAAAGACTGAGAAAGGCTTTGCCGGCCTGGTCTTTAATCGGGACTTTGTGTTTGAGCGCGCCGATAAAGAGTGGCGCGGCCTGCGCAATTACGAGTTGACGTTGTTGAAAAAGTTGTTCGGTCGTAGCGACGTCATGCGTATGTCGGACTTGAAAAACAAGTTTTACACCGCCTTGCCCACCCTGCGCAAAGAGCTGTATGACGAGGTCGTGGATGCGGGCTATTTCCGCAGCCACCCGCAAAAGACGCGCCAGCGCTACTTGATCTTGGGCATCGTGCTGGGTATAATGATACTGGCCGTGGGCGTCGTCGCGACGGCGCTGTTGGTCGATTGGGTGGGTACGATTTGGTGTCCCGCTGTTGGCCTGTTGTTCACCACGGTGGCTCTGGCCGTCGTGAGCTCGGTGATGCCGGCCAAGACCCGCAAAGGCGCGGAAGCCAAGGCGCGCTGGGAGGCGTTCAAGCGCTATCTGAAAGAGATCGAAAGCTACACCGACCTAGAGACTGCCAGCGAGCTGTTTGAGCGCTACCTGCCCTATGCCATCGCCTTTGGCCTGGAGCGCAAGTGGGTGAGCAAGTTTGCACGCGTCGAGACCACGCCGATACCGGGATGGTACTATCCGTATTGGGCGACGCGCACCACGGGCCGCGGCATGCGGCACAGTGGGCGCGGGAGCGGCAGCGGAGGGTTGGGCAAGCCGCCCTCGATGCAAGACGTCAGCGACGGGCTGGCCGGCGGGCTGCAAGACATGTCCGATGGCTTGGTGAGCATGTTTAACGACGTGGGCAAAACCTTTACCAGCGCGCCCAGCCAGTCTAGCAGCGGCAGCTTTAGCGGTGGCGGCTTTAGCGGTGGCTCTTCCAGCGGCGGCGGTTCGCGAGGTTTTGGCTAGGCTTTTTTGAGCGTTTGACGAAAGGACGGCATTGTGAGCAGCGGGAAAACGGTAGGTATCATCTTGATCGTCGTGGGGTTGATCATCCTGGCGCTGGGGATTGTGTGGGGATTGGCCAACCTGGGCGCCGAGGACGGTTTGGAGACTTCTGGTTTTGTGTTCGCTGTGGCGCTGGTCGTCATCCTTGGGCTGCCCTTCCTGGGCAGCGGCGTTTACCTGGTGCTGCGTGGCCGGGCCGAGGAGACCCAGATGGCCGAGGTCCAAAAGCAGAAAAAAATCCTCAATATGGTCTCGACCCAGGGCCAGGTCAGCATCGCGCAGACCGCGTTGGAACTTGACACGAGTCGCGACCAGGTCAAGGCCTGGGTTTATGATCTGGTGGGCAAGGGCTTGTTCAGCGGATATGTCAATTGGGATGAGGGGACGCTCATCTCGCGCCGGGCGGCCGAGTTGCGGGGCGACAAATGTCCTCAATGCGGCGGCCAGCTTGAGCTGAGCGGCAAGGGCGTCGTCAGATGTCCTTATTGTGGCACAGAGGTGTTTTTGTCTTGATATTCTAGCAGCATCACGCGTGATGCAACCTTTAGGAGGCGATTTATGACCGATTTATACGAGCA
>CAZSJU010000037.1:0-6615 GCA_964607235.1 uncultured Anaerolineae bacterium
AGCGTGGCCCCGCTTGATTTGAGCGTACCGGCCCCGGGCGGCAACTGTCTCCGCGTCTGCTTTGTAGGACAAGCGTTGCCTGATCGACCGGCATGCAACGCTTGCTGGTCGTGGGGGCGTACAGTGTGTGCGGCTAAACTTGTGGTACAATATCATCAGGAGGAATTGATCCCATGGCGCCGCTGGCTCGCAAGTTCGTGTCCTTGATAAATTTCGTGCTTTTTGTGTTCACGTTTATGTCACCCGATGCACCGCTCTGGCACGTGTATGCTTATCGGGACGAGGAATTTGTCGCAGCAGCGCCGGTGGCGCACGTTCCCGCTCAGCCACCTGTGCGCTCGTCAGTTTGTCCTCCGGCCGATCTGCCGCCAGAGTGGGACGTGCGCGCTGCCCGGCTGGCAGACCTCAACCGCGACGGCGTGTCTGAATGTGTCTTGTTGGTGTGGCGTCCGTGGCAGGACTGGCCGATCATGCGCTGGTCCGCGTCGCCCAGCCCTATCGCCGCCCATCGGGATGACAAAGGTGAAAGCGCACATGTCATCCTGGTCGCCCCCTATTCCGGCGCACGCAGCTATCGGGAATTGTGGGCAGGATCGGCGTTGGCTTGGCCCGTCCTGCAAATTGAAGCGGGCGACGTGGACGGTGATGGCTGGGACGAGTTGGTGGTTTTGGAAGGAGACTATGCGGTCGGGCGCAAAGGGCCTGCGCAGGACGTGGCGGTCTGGCGTTGGAATGGGTTTGGATTTACAATGGATTGGCGCAGCCCATCCGGTCAACTGGTAGACCTGGCGTTGGCTGATCTAGACGCTGACGGGGTGTCTGAGATTTTGGTCAGGCGTGACGGTGGGCCATAAGAGTAGTGTGGTGCGGCCGAGGTTTAGCGCCGCGCCTGGCTTGGATTTTCTATTTTGAAAACTTGCCACGAGTAAGGAGGTCGAACGATGAACGACAAGCTTTATCGCTTTACAAGTTTTGCGCTATTGATGGTGATGTCTCTCGGTTTGCTGGCCGCATGCGGGCAGGATGAGACAGCAACCCCGACTAGGGCAGCGACGGTGATCCCGACCACGGTCCCAGCGACCGCGACGGCATTACCTCCGACGGCCGTCCCGACTGAGGCGCCGCCTACCGCGACGGTCGTGCCCTCTATGGCGACGGCGACGCCAACCGAGGTGCTGCCTACTGTAGCACCCCCTGTGTCAGACGAGCCGATCGAGATTCCGGAGGGAATCCGCTCACCGGGCTTTGCCCGTTTTTACCAGGAGGTGGCGGTGCGTTTGCCTGCCAGCGTGGCGGCCCAGTCCGACTATGCCTTGCCGGTGGACCTGGCGACGCTGGTCAACGCCGAACGTTTCGAGTTTGGTCCGGAGGCAGAGGCGCTGCTGAGCCAGAATGGCTTTGTGGCTGTGCGGGGTGACTGGCCCGAGTTCTTCCAGTTGTACGAGGCGGCACGTTACCAGGATCTGCCGGTCTTTGTCACCACCGACTCGGTCTATCACGTCTATCACTTGTTGTTTGACAAGCTGCTGCGCGACCTGGAGCGGGAACGCCTGGCGCCGGCCATTGAGGCGCTGACGTCGGCCCTGGCGGATGCGGCCGGGGCCCAATACCGGGAGCTGGTCGGTACCCCGGTGGAAGATTCAGCCCGGCGGGTGTGGGGCTATTTCGTCGTGGCCCAACAGTTGATCGCCGTCGCCCCGCCGCCCATCCCCGAGGCCGTGGTGGACGAGGTGAACGGTGAGCTGGCGCTAATTGATGCCCATATAGGCATTGATATGTCGCCGCTGTTGACGCTGCCCGAGGCCTTTGAAGAGGGGTTGTTTTGTGACCCCGACGCCACCCCAGAGCAGGCCAACAAATTCTACTGCGAGGACTATAGCCAGTACGTCCCGCGCGGTCACTATACCCGCGACGAGCAACTCAAACGCTACTTTCGGGCGATGATGTGGTACGGGCGCATCAACCTGCGGCTCAAGCACCCGCGTGAGACGCGCATGGCGTTGCTCATCACCCGCCTGTTGCACCGGACCACCGTTGACGGGCAGCCGGCGGCCGAGGTCTGGGCCAGCGTGTACGACCCCACTGTCTTTTTGGTGGGCAAGTCGGATGACTTGAGCTTTCACGAGTACGGCCCGCTGATGGAGGCGGTATATGGTTCGTTCCTGGGCACAAAAGAATCCAGAGACCAGTATCTGAGCGACATGCGCGAGGCACTGGTGGGCTATTTGAGCATCGATGAGCTCAAGAGTTTGGCGGCCGAGATGGATGTGGACTATGATGCGTTGCCCTCGATTGGCCGGGTCAACAAGGTGCGTGGTTTGGTGGATCAGCTTGACCGCGAGGGGCGTCTGCAGCAACTGGCGCAGATCGGTCGTGTCCTGCGGCCTGATGTCCCCTGGGCGCGCGCCTTTGATCCCCTGGCCCTGGCTGACGAGGCGCGCCTGGCGCGCTTTATCGAGGCCGCCCGTCAGCTCCCACCCCCCCAAATTAACTCGATGTGGGTCTATATCTGGGAGGACGAAGAAAAAGCCACGCAGGGCTTTCGCTTCATGGGCCAGCGCTTTGTGCTGGACGCTTATATCTTTGAGCAGATGATCTGGCGTGAGGTTGGCGTGATGGGGAACGAGCGCTGGTTGCCCAAGGGGCTAGACGTCTTGGCCGCGTTGGGCAACGAGGAAGCCTATACCATCCTCGATGAGATGGGCGAGACTGCGTATGTGAACTATGACGCGCAGTTGGAAAAGGTCAGAGGCGAGATCGCGAGTCTAGAGGTCGATAGTTGGACCCAGAATCTGTACTGGAACTGGCTGCACGCCCTGCGGGCGGTCATCGCGCCCAAAGAAGAGGGCTATCCAGCCTTTATGCGCACCCAGTCATGGGCGCGCAAGGACCTACACACCGCGCTGGGCAGTTGGACCGAGCTCAAGCACGACACGATCCTCTATGCCAAGCAGGTGATGGCCGAGTTGGGTGGTGGTGGGCCTTTGGAGGAGCCACCCGTGCACGGCTATGTCGAACCCAACCCGGAGGCCTATGCCCGTTTGCTGGCGCTGACGCTTATGACCCGTGCCGGGCTTGAGCGCGGCCTGTTGACGCAGCAAATGGGTTTCAACCTGGGTGAACTGGAATGGATGCTCACCTTTTTGCAAGACATGGCCGAGCGCGAGCTGGCTGGTGAGGAAATCACGGAGGAAGAATACGAACGCATCAAGTTTTATGGGGGGTGGCTGGAGCGTATCACCCTGGCTGCCGCCGACGCGTCGGAGGATGACGCGTTTGGCAAGGGGTTTGCCGGTGACGAGCAGGCGGCCCTGGTCGCGGACGTGGCCACCGATCCCAATGGCATGGTGCTTGAGGAAGCCATCGGGCGAATCGACGAGATATACGTCGTCGTTCCTGATGGGTTCGGGCGTCTACAAATCGCCAAGGGCGGCCTCTTTGCCTATTACGAGTTCAGTTGGCCGATGTATGATCGCCTGACCGACGAAGCGTGGCGGGATATGTTGTTTGCTGGCGAGGCGCCTGACCGGCCTACCTGGACCTCCATCTTTATCGCCCCCTAGTTGACAGATCTTTTGAGCGACGAGAGCACCGAGGCGGACCGGCATGATTTCCAAATCGGTGCTTTTGTTTGACAGGTTGTGATGATTGCTCCATAATATGTATGGTTGGTCAAAGTAAGGCTGCGTGGGCAAGTGCGCCTATGCGGACGTAGCTATTTATAAAGTACGAAGGATGGGACGTATGTCAGGAATTACAGTCAAGCCAGGAATCTATTGGATCGGCGTGAATGACCGCACCACCGATTTGTTTGAGGGGTTGTGGCCCATCACGCGCGAGGGGGTTTCGTATAACGCTTACGTCGTCACGGGGGAAAAGACGGCGCTGATCGACATGTCCAAGGATTTCAAAGCGGACGCGCTGTTGGACCAGATTGCGCAGGTCACAGACCCTGCTGCTCTGGATTACATCGTGGTGAACCACATGGAGCCGGATCACACAGGCGTGGTGCGCACCTTGCGCCGGGTGGCGCCGGATGTCGAGATCTTGGGCACCAAAAAAGCCCTGGATTTGATGGATGGGTACTATGGCATCACTGAAGGTGTGCGAGAAGTCAAGGATGGGGAGACGCTAGACCTGGGCACCCACGTGCTCAAGTTTGTGACGACGCCGTTTGTCCATTGGCCGGAAACGATGATGACCTACGAGGTGAACCACCGCGTGCTCTTTTCCTGCGATGGTTTTGGGGGATATGGCGCGCTGCCGGGCAAGATCTTTGACGACCAGTGCGACGATCACGATTTTTACGAGCGTGAGGCGTTGCGTTACTATGTCAATATCGTCGCGCTGTACTCGCGCCCGGTGTTGAACGCGATCAAAAAGCTAGAGGGCGTGCCGGTTGACGTCATTGCGCCTTCCCACGGCCTGGTATGGCGTGAAAATCCGGGCCGCATCGTCGAGCTGTACACAAAGTGGGCCGAGTATGCTCAGGGGCCGCGCGAGCTGGGCGTGACATTGTTGTACGGGACGATGTATGGTCATACGGAAGAGATGGTCGAGGCGGTGGCCGAAGGGGTGGCCCGCGCCGAGGTGCCCATCGAGATGTATGACGTGCGCCATACTCACCTCAGCTATATTTTGCCCTCGTTGTATGTCCACCAGGGCGTGCTGGTCGGGGCGCCCACTTATGAGGGCGGGTTGTTCCCCACGATGGCGGATGTGCTGCACGGCGCGGGACACAAGCGCATTACGGGCCTCACGGCGGGCTATTTTGGCAGCTATGGCTGGAGTGGCGGCGCCGAGCGCGATTTTAACAAGCTGGCCGAGACACTCAAATGGCAGGTTTCCGAAAACCTGGCGTTCCAGGGCAGCCCTACCCTGGAACTGTTGCGGCAGGGCGAAGAATTTGGCTATCGTTTCGCCAAGTCGCTTGCTGATCCCGCAATCAGCACAGGCCAGCAAGGTTAGGGCCAACCCTTGCGAGGATGCCGAGCGCCGGGACACGTCGCACACGTCCCGGCGCTTGCTTTGTTTTGT
Organism: uncultured Anaerolineae bacterium; assembly: GCA_964607235.1. Classification (GTDB taxonomy): domain Bacteria; phylum Chloroflexota; class Anaerolineae; order S140-20; family S140-20; genus CAZSJU01. Next base: position 5,038 of record CAZSJU010000037.1, read on the forward strand.
CGCGCGGTGCTGGGATGGATCGCCGTCCTGCTGTTGTTCGCTTGCCGGTCTCCTGGCCGCGCTGTGACCCTGGTCTTTGTGGGGGATGTGATGCTGGGGCGCGACATCGCGACGGCGTTGGATGGTGACTGGGCGGCGGCTTTTCCTGCGCTCAGCACGGGTGCTGACGTGCGCTCTTGGCTGGCCGAGGCGGATTTGGCCTTTGCTAACCTAGAGTCGCCGTTGACCACGGCACCCTTTGTTGGGGGGCGTTTTGACCTGCGCGCGCCCCCAGAGGCGGTGTTGGCCTTGACGCACGCCGGGTTCGATGTGGTCTCTGTGGCCAACAACCACGCTCTGGATGGGGGGGCGGTGGGCTTGAAAGAGACGCTGGGCACGCTAGAAAGGGCCGGCATCCTGGCGTTGACAGAGGCGACGGTCCATTATCGCTCCCACGACCGCATCGCTCTCGTGGCTTACTGCGACGCAGGCCGGCCTCTGGACCTCACGCCCATCGATCAGGCCGCAGCGCGGGCCGATCTAGTTGTCGTCTCGGTACATTGGGGTGCAGAATACCACGATGTCACCGCGCGCCAGCGCGCGTTGGTGCGGGAATTGGTGGCGGCCGGCGCGGACCTGATCATCGGGCACGGCCCCCACGTGTTGCAGCCGGTCGAGCGGATGGGCGGGGCGTGGGTGGCCTACAGTTTGGGCAATTTTCTCTTTGATCAGCCCTTTGACGATACGCGTCGGGGCGCCATCTTGCGTATAATGCTAGACCGTGGTAGCATCGTAGCCGTTCAAGCCATTCCCACCGTGATGCGACACGGCCGTGTCCAGCTCGCCACGGGCGACGAAGCGACGGCTATACTGGATCGATTACAATTGCCAACCGACTAATCCCAAAGGAGCTGATATGAGTCTGTTTCAAGCCTTCATCTTGGGCCTCGTGCAAGGGGCCACCGAGTTTGTCCCCGTTTCTAGTTCTGGGCACCTCGTGCTGGTGCCCTGGTTGCTGGGTTGGAAATTGGATCCCGACATCATCTTTGCTTTTGACGTGTTGGTGCAGTGGGGGACGTTGGTGGCGGTGGTGGTGTACTTTTGGAGTGACCTGGTAGCGATCCTCAAGGCGGTCGTGGCGGGACTGGTCGCGCGCCAGCCATTGTCCACGTGGGAGGCGCGCTTGGGTTGGCTCTTGTTGTTGTCCACCTTGCCGGCCGTGGTCTTGGGATTGTTGCTCAAAGACACGGTAGAGGCCGCTTTTGACTCGGCGACGGCGACGGCGGTCTTTTTGTTGGTAACGGCAGTATTGTTGGCGCTGAGCGAGCGCCTGGGACGCCGCTATCGTCCGTTGGAAGCGTTGAGCGGGCTGGACGCGACCTGGATCGGGTTAGGGCAGGCCTTGGCATTGTTCCCCGGCATTTCCCGCTCGGGGGCGACCATCGCTGCGGCACTGAGCCGGAATCTGGATCGCATCGCAGCGGCGCGTTTTAGTTTTTTGATGTCGGTGCCGGTCATATTTGGGGCCGGCCTGCTGCCTTTAAAGGACTTGTTCGACGCCGGCACATTGGGGGGACATTTGCCGGTGCTCGGGGTCGG
>CAZSJU010000037.1:6715-16032 GCA_964607235.1 uncultured Anaerolineae bacterium
TGGGCCTGTTGGCGTCGATGTTGTTAGGCGCCTGCACGCAGACGCCCACGCCTACCGTCGAGACCTTTCGTTTCAGATTGGCCCTGGATGCCAGTACCGCGCCGCTGGTAGAAGAATTGGTGGCGGCTTATCGCGCCGAACGGCCTCAGGTGACGATCGAGTTGGTGCGCGCCCCAAACGCCGAGCGGGCGCTGCAGGCGTTGCAAGAGGCACAGGCAGACCTGATCAGCGTTTCCTGGTTGCCCGCCGGTGCTGACCGCCAGGTCAGTAACGGTCAAAAAGCGGGCGAGGAGGTATGGTATCGTCCTTTTGCCCGAGATGCTATCGTGATGATCACACATCCCTCGAACCCCGTCGGCGACTTGACATTGTTGCAACTGCGGGACATTTTTCAGGGGCAGACACTGTTTTGGCGGGACCTGGGGGGGCTAGAGATCGACATTCTGCCGGTGAGCCGGGAGGAGGGCGCCGGGACGCGGGCCAGTTTTGAATCGTTAGTGATGGAGGGGCGCAACGTTACCCCGACGGCGGTGGTCATGCCCAGCGGCCGTGCGGTCGTCGAGTATGTGTCGGCTCACCCAGGAGCCATCGGTTACGTCTCGTTGGGTTGGTTGGCGCCGGCGGTCAACTTGTTGGCGCTAGAGGGCACGACGCCCTCGCCAGGGGCGTTGGAAGAGGGGCGATATTTGTTGGCGCGTCCGTTTTACCTGGTCGCTGAGCGGCCGCCGGGTGATGGCTTGGCTGAATTCGTCGAGTGGGTCAGCGCAGGGAAGGGCCAGGAAATTGTCCGGCAGCACTATGGGCCTGTGCCCTGACTCTGGGCGGAGAGGCTAGAGCCAGGGATTGGCGCGTTGTTCTTCCCCCACCGTCGTCGATGGGCCGTGGCCACAATAGACGACCGTTTCAGGCGGCAATGTCAATAGTACCTCGCGAATGCTATGCATCAGCATAGAGTGGCTGCCGCCGGGCAGGTCACTGCGGCCGATGCCGTGTCGAAAGAGCACGTCACCGTCAAAGACGACGCCCGCCTGCGGCGCGTAAAAACTGAGGTGTCCCGCTGTGTGCCCCGGGGTGAACAACACCTGCAAATGGATCTGTCCGATTTGTAGGGCCTGTCCGGCCTCTAGTAGCACGTCCGGTTCCGGTGAACGGGGCGCCGATACACCGAACATGCTGGCGCCTCCGTTTTGGTGTAGCAATGGCAACTCGTTGGGGTGAATGGCCAGTTGGGCATCCGTCGCCGCCAGCACGTCGGCGTTGGCGCCAATGTGGTCCCAATGTGCATGGGTGTTGAGCACGTATTGGATCGTCAGCCCGGCGTCCTTGGCCTGAGCCAGGATGGTCGACGCATCCCAGCCGGGGTCGATGATGGCCCCTTGGAGGGTCTCTGGGCAACCGATGACATAGCAATTGGTCTGAAGCGGTCCGACGGCAATGGTCTTGAGAATCAACGTATTACTCCTGACGTGGGTTGGTATGGCAGCTTGCGACAGGTGCATGATACCCGAATGAGGCATAGTTTGTCAACTTGCTATGCTTTGTAGACTGTGTTATTATGCTTGTGAGGTCAGCTTGAGCGTGCTGTCTGTTAGCATCTTGCGATGAGTGAGGCATCTGTTTATGAACGCATCACCGGTCACCCTGCAACCCTTGCCGCCTGAGCGCAGCCGTTATATGGGACAGGCCGCGGTCCAGTGCTACAGAATGTTGGAGCGCTTTTCCGGCGGCCCCGTCGCTTCGGGGCAGGAAGGCATCCAATTATTAGACGAGTGGATTGACCGGATGACGCGCAAGGCGCCATTGTCCGCCCAGGCGCGGGTGCAGGTGATCGCTTTTCTGGGCCAGGCGTTCTTGGGGCGGCATGGTGGCTATTGGGCGATGCAGATACGCGACAAAAAACTGACGCTGGGTATAGTTTGTCCGGTCGTGATACTGACCCGGCGGGCGGCACGGGGGCCGGGTGAGGACCGACGCTTTATCGACATCTCGGACCAGGTGCAGCGCCGGCTGACCCATGGCATGGCCGAGTCGTTGGCCTTTTTCTACTTGACCACCGGTATGGAACTGGGCAAAGCCTGACTTTCCTCTTGCTCAGCCTCACGGATCGGTCACAAAGCCGGTTTTGGCATAGTAGGTTTCATCCTCGTGTATAAAGACGACGTCCAGGTAGACCCAATAGTTCTGCAAGGGTAGCCCAATGTTTTGCGAACAGGCAGCTTTGCCTTCGATGTTTGTGTAGGCGGTACAATACCCCTCGCGGTGCGTATAGCTCCAGGTCACTCCCATTTGCGCCCCGTTGACGGGCCTCCCCTTTTTAAGCAACTGGCCATAAACCGTGACGACCGAGTTTGGAGCGGGATAATAGTTGTCCACCCAGGCATAAGCTTGGAATGGCGCCAATGTGGGCCTGACGACCACGGAAGTGGTGGTCGGTGCAGGCGTATTTGTTGGAAACGGCGTATCGGTGGGAACAGGCGTGTCGGTTGGCTCGACCGTGGGGCTGGGGGTATCTGGCGCGACGGTGGGCGTCACGGTGGCGGTGACCGTAGGCGTCACGGTGGCCGTGACTGTGGGCGTCGTTTCCTGGAAGGCGCGTATGGCCGTGTTGGGTACCAGGGTGACACTTGTTTTCTGGGTGGGTGTTGGTTTTGGGGAAGACTGGGTCAGGTTGGCCGCAGCGGGGACTGTTTGCTCCGCTTCGGGTGGGCCGGCTGCATAAGAGGTCACGCAGCCAGCCAACATCAGGGCCGTCAATAATACCACGGGGACCCAGTATGCGTGATGCAAGCAGACCAGAATCCTGGATTGAAACTTTATTTTGTCTAGCGCCATTGTTTTGTCCTCGCTTGGCAAAACTGCTGCTTTATCATGGTTACATTCTATCACGGCCACTCATACCCGTCAACAGTACAAAAGTTTGGGGGATGCGGCGCTTTTTCCCGAGGTGACGCATGAAACTATTCTCTGTCAGTGTTTCTCAAGTTTGGACGCGTCATCCAAGCCGAGTGGGACGCAAGGTTAATCGGCGTCCAAAGTGACTGTGGGCGTGGACGCTTGGGCTGTCGCCGTCGACGCTGCGGATGGACTGGTCGGTTCGGATTGTTGGGCCGTTGGCGCCTGGGTAGTGGCCGGCGGCAAAGTGGGCCGTATGGTGTTGGTGGGCGTAGGCGTGGGCGTCGCTGTGTTTGTGGGCGTGGGCGTCGCCGTGTTTGTTGGCGACGGTATTGTGTTGGTTGGGCGCGGTCTTGGTGGTACGGGTGTCCACGTCGGCGTCAGCGTCGGCGTAGGGGTGGGCGTCCACGTTGGGATAAAACGGGTGGGCGTCGGGGTCGGGGTGTCCGTCGCCGTGGCGGTTGCTGTGGGCGTGCGGGTGGGCGTGCGGGTAGGCGTCCGGGTAGGCGTGTGGCTGGGCGTCCGAGCTGCGGTCGCCGTAGCGGTCCAGGTGGCAGTCGGTATAGTGGTGTGAGTGGGCGTCGGTGTATGGGTTGCGGTCGCCGATGGGCGGACGGTTGGCGTTTCTGTGGGGGTGGGGGTGGCGCTGGCCCCCAGGGAAAAGTTGCCGCGCAGCAGGAAAAACAAGAGCACCAAGACCGCGATGCTGGCGCCAGCGGCCGCCAGCGTGCGTCGTTGTTGGCGGGTCGTGTTGCCCAGTTGGGACAGTGTGATGGTGCCTAGCGGGCTGGCATTCTTTTTGCTTTCCAACGGACGACTGGTGGGCTTGACGATCGGTTCGCCAAACATCGCTTCGGCCATTTCGGGCACCGTCTCAAAGCGTTGATTGGGTTGTAAAGCTAGTGACTTTGCAATGGCGTCGTTGGCTTGCCGTCCGATGTCGCTTTGATAATTTTGCGCCGGCTTGAGCAAGCCCGGGTTGACGATGCGTTGCGTCGCTGTGGGTGGGGGTGTGCCGGTCAAGGCGTGGTAGAGGGTAGCCCCCAAAGAGTAAATATCAGAGCGCTCGTCAGTGGAACCCGGTTCCGCGTCGTATTGTTCCGGCGGGGCGTACTCGGGCGTGCCCAGGCCGCGCATGACGGTGCGGGTGCGGCGGTCGTTGATGTTGATCACCTTGACCAGGCCAAAGTCCACCAGCGTCGACTGGCCTTCCGGTGTGATAATGACGTTTTGGGGTTTGATGTCCCGGTGAATCACGCCGTGCTCGTGACAGTACGCCAGGGCTTGCATCAACTCTTTGGCCCACTGGAACAGGACGTCCTGCGGAATAATTTTTTGTTCCGTGATGATCTCGTCCAGTCGTTGACCCTCGACGAAATCCATCACCAGATAAGCCCCTCCCTCGTCTTCGAAATGATCGGTGACGCGCGGCAAGTGGGGATGGCGTAGCTCGGCTAACACCTGGGCTTCTTGGAGAAATTGGGCGCGCAGCTGGGAGAGCGCTTGCTCGTTGATCCCGTGATAAGGCGTCATCTCTTTCAAAGCGCAGGACACTTGTAGCCGTTGGTCCCAGGCTTTGTATACGGCGCTCATGCCGCCTTGAGCGATCAAATCCTCAACGCGGTAGCGTTCGTGGACGACATCCCCGGCGCTAAGGGGCATCTCGTTTTCCCTCTCTCATCCATCCAGGCGCGTAATCATAAAGGGCACCAGCATCTCTTTGGCGCTCAGGCCGCCGTGTAATCCCAACCAGTCGAGTTTATCGTCTCGGTCGTAGAGGATGTGGCTGCGGCGTGAGACGAGGATCAAGTCCCCCAGCCGCGCCGCTGTTTCGGGCGCCAGGGGGCCCGGCCCAAACAATCCGGCCTCTAAAGCCTGCGCCGAATCCAAGACGATAAAGGCGTGACCCAGGTGCTCGCGCACGTAGCGTCGTAGCGCTGCGACCCGTCCCTGGCGGGCATACAGGAAGGGCAGGCGAGCTTCTCCCACAGGTTTCATCAACAGGTCTGCCGTCAACTGGGGATGCTGATCGAGACGTACGGCATCAGCGCGTGAGACGTCCACCTGGCCATGGTCCGACACAAAGGTCAGCACTGTGCCGGCCGCCGCCGCCGGGCTCAGCCGGTCCAGGAATTCCTGTTGCATCATCGCGGTCCAACTGCGCACCTCGGCGTCGATGAGCGGGGACGAAGGCCCGCGCTGGTGCGATAGGCTGTCGATTAATCCCCAGTATACCGAGATGAACAGCCGTTCTTGGGTCCGTTCCTCCAAAAAGTGGCGCAGCATGTGCCATAGATCGGCGCTGCTGCCCCCGACAAAGCCGTGCAACGTTTTGACGCCTCGGAAAAAAATGTCCGATAGGCCACCGTGGACGATGTGGCGGTTGATAAAGACGTGGCTCTCTATCCCTTGAGCGGCCAATCGCGCCGCCATACCCGGGACCGGCAAGAATTGTCCCGGGTCCATCCCCTCTTCCAGCAGGGCGTTGTGGTTTTTGAACCCAATAGGATTAAAGTAGATCATGTGGGCTTGCAAGCCCTTGTCGCGCAGAAAGAGGCGGGTGCCTACCATGCCATGCGCTGCTGGCGTATAGCCGGTCCAAAGACTGGACAATGCGCTCACGGTCGTCGAGGGGCATACCGAAGTCAGCGGGACGAGACGCGCCCCCTGGCCCAGCAATTGATGGAACAGGGTGTCCGGGTGGGCTGCCATCAGCCGCTGCAGGCGATAATAGCCTAACGCGTCAATGATGACCCGGATCACACAGCGCACGCCGCCGGCGAACGGCTTCCAGATGTCGTGGGGCAAGGGCGGCGCGCCCGGCAAGGTGACGCCCAGCAGGGCCGCGCTGGTGGGCGGCAAGTTGACTAGCGAAAGATCCGCGTAACGAGGCAAGACGAACTCGCCTTCGGGCAGGGCGTCTCCCAGGGCAGGCAAGCGGTGGGCGTGAATGGCCCTTTCAATTTCGGCAGCTAGATTGGACATAGACCTCCTGACCTTCATGTGGGCGAGGTAGGTGTATGACGATATCGTGCATAGATCAACCGGACACGTGTCTTTTGGCCTCGACAGCGGTAAAGGTCGTGCATCATGGTAGCAACGCCCAATAATGGCCGGTCAAGGGCTATGTACCGGCCTGCTATCATTATACCATATACTAACCCTTCGAGTTAGCTTGGAGGGGAGAGGGGTGCATTTAGATGCGGCGTGCTTTGATCATATGGACCGCCGATTCCACTTATGCTTGGAACAAATGCTCCGGCGCGTTTTGTGGCACGATCGTTTTCAAGCTCCTGGGTACCACGCGGACCGTCACCGGTGTCTCGGTAAAGGGTTCGTCATCCACGTGCACCGGCAGGGCGCGGCTGGACTCGATAGTGATCTCGCGACATTGGTAATATACGATGTCGGGATCTTGCAGGTGTTGGCGCGAGAGCACCTTGAGCGCGTGACGGGCAAAGGTGAACAACCCTTCGCCCTTAAAGATGCACACGTCTAGTTTGCCGTCGTTCACGCAGGCCTTGGCCCCGATGGGCGCCACGGCGCCGTACAATTGGATGTTGCTGACCACGATGAGCGGGCTGTTGGTTTTCAACACCTGACCATCCATCGTTAACCGGACGTGGGTGCCAGCGTACTCGCGGAGCGTGTCCAGCGCCGGGATCACAAAGGCCCATCCGCCGAGGGTTTTTTTCTCTTCAGATGAGACGCTCTGTGTGATCGCGGCGTCCAGGCCAATGCCCGCCCACATCAAAAAGTGGCGCTCACCGACTTTTCCCACGTCTATGGTGCGGGTTTGGCCTTCAACCAGAACCTGCGAGGCGTTGTGCAGCACCGTGCGATACAGGTTGATGGGCAGGGGGTTTTCGATGCGGTCTTTTAGCTCGGCCATCCATTTTGCCAGCCGGGTGCTGGGGTATATGGGGTTCAAGGCCGGGATGCGCATTTGTAGGGCCCACACGTTCGTCGTACCGACGGGCAGCACCCCCAGCGCCGTGTCGCTGCCAACCAATCCATTGGCGACTTCGTTGACGGTGCCATCACCGCCTGCAGCAATCACCACTTGCGCGCCCCGCTGTACGGCTTGGCGGGCCAACTCGGTTGCCTCTAGCGGCGCGTGGGTTTCCTGCAGGGTAATGCGCCAGTCGTGACGATTCAGGTAGGCGATTATCGATGGCAGCTCATGCTGGATGGACATTTGCCCGGCGTGAGCGTTGTAAATCAACTCTGCGCGCATAGCTATACCCTCCGCTGTTTTGCGGTTTTCATCTGTCTTTTCCAGGCCATGTAGACTCAGGCCAGATTGATTTTAATTGCCAGGCTTCCAGCGATTTCAATCGCGCGCCGCCGCCGCTGGCGAACAGCTTGATGTCGAGGCTATCGTCGGGCCGGATGGGATAGATGCGGCTGGTCAAGCAACGGCGCCCGTTGGCAAACAGTTCGAGCATCGAACGGTCCAAAAAGAGGTGTAGCTTGAGCGTCTCGCCCGCGCTTAGTGAGAGTGGGGCGCGGTGGACTCCGCCTTGAGCCTCGGGGTCGCGGCTGGCGCGCTCTCGATTTACAAAAAGGCAGCCTGTGCTACCCTCATATCCTAGCACGGTCTCTTGGCTGTGGTCCGGCGTGCAACGTAGCTTGAGGCCGCATGTGGCCAGCCCTACCTGGAACTCGGCCACGATTTCCAGGCTGTCTCCCTGAACCGGCAAGGGCACATCGGCGGACGGTGTCAGCGCAATATTTTCTATACAGGTGTAGGCCTCGCGCAGCGTGGTCAGTTCGGGGGCCGGGTGGGTGAGCAGCGTGTGGTCTGGTGCCAGCGACAAGACGCGTGGCAGTGATTGCACGCCTGCCCACCCGGCGGCGCGCTGTACGGCCTCGCTGCATCCCTCCCAGGCCCAGCCAAAAATCAGGCGACGTCCTTGTTGGTCGATCATGACCTGAGGCGCGAAAAAATGTGCGCCATAGTCGACAATGCCTTCTCTTTCTGGGGTGAATTTGTGATTGGCATAGGTGCCGACAAAGTATAGGACGACGCTGCTCTGAAACTTGGAGACGATCAGCACATGCCGGTCGCCCAGCGAAAAAAAGTTGGGGCATTCCCACATGGCGCCATGCTCGGCCGCGTCGCCGACGAACAAGGGGCCCAGATATTCCCAGTGGCGCAGGTCCCGCGAGCGATAGAGCAGCGCCGTGCCGCCCTGACCGGCGATGCCGGAGCCGATCACCATGTACCACGTCTCACCCTCGCGCCACACATAAGGGTCGCGGAACCCGGTGGTGGACAAGCCGGGGGGCGGCGCGGTGATGACGGGATTGTGCGCCTCTTGTGCCCACGTTAGCAGTCCATCCTGGCTGGTAGCCAGGCAGACGGACTCGCGCTCACCCCGTCGCCCTGTATAAATCAGGGTGGGGGTGCCGTCGTCGTCCACGGCGCAACCGGTCCAGCAGCCATCCTGGTCGCTCCCACCTGGCGTTGGTGAAAGGGCGACGGGTTGGTCGTGCCAGTGTAGCAGGTCAGCGCTAGCGGCGTGTCCCCAGTAGATGGTGCCCCAGATAGGCGCGTGGGGATTATATTGATAGAATAGGTGGTATTGGCCTCTCCAGTGGATCAACCCGTTAGGGTCGTTCATCCAATTGGCGGGCGGCACAAAATGGTAGCGCGGTCGATGTGGGTCCGCAGCCAGGCGCATCCTGGCCGCGGCCGGTGTTTCCTTTTGCAATGTCTTTATTCTCGTCTTGCGGTTTTCCGGGGACTGGGTCATATCTCCCTCGTCTGTCATCTGTTGTGATGGGCTCGACTCACTCTCATTATATTACAGGCGTCACACCCTCACAAGGCGACCAGGCTTCCAATTTACCAGCTTATCATTTTTTGACCTGTGTAGTATAATTTGACAAAGCGAGTTTTTACAGTTTGCGGCAAGGGGGCCGGATGCCGGCCAGGTTTTTCAATCAAGAGTGTCTGAGGAGGCAAGTGATGGATTTTTCCGAATTGGTGACCAAACGGTATAGCGTGCGAGCTTATAAGCCCGATCCTGTCGAGGAAGAAAAGTTGGAACAGATTCTCGAGGCGGCGCGTCTGGCGCCCACTGCGGCCAACCGCCAACCCTTTCAGGTGATCGTGATCCACACGGCCGGTCGCGAGGCCGAGCTGGGGCGTATTTATGGCAAGGGATGGTTCGTCCAACCGCCGTTGGTGTTGTGCGTCTGTGGCGTGCGCGATCAGGGGTGGGTGCGCCGGGAGGACGGCAAGAATCATAACGACGTCGATGCCGCCATCGTCATGGATCATATCATCATGGCCGCCACCGAGCTGGGGCTGGGCACGTGTTGGATCGCTGCCTTTGACCCGGCGGCGGCGCGCGAGGTGCTGGGATTGCCCGAGGGTGTGGAGCCCATCGTCTTTACGCCGCTGGGTTATACTGACC
>CAZSJU010000037.1:16132-17263 GCA_964607235.1 uncultured Anaerolineae bacterium
GACGAGGCGGCGCTGATGACCCAGGCGGGCTTGCAGGTGATCGAGCGGCGCGAGTTTGGCGTGTTTGACAGCATTCGCCTGGTGGTGGGGCATAAGGCGTAAGAGAATAAGGGGGGTTTTATGGAGACCATTTTAGCGACTACGACAGACACGTTGGTCGGTTATCGCGTCGTGCGGCATCTGGGCATCGTACGCGGCGTCACCGTGCGCTCGCGCGGATTGGCGGGACAGATCGCTGCCAGCCTGCGCACGCTGGCCGGCGGCAAGATCCACGAATACGTCTCGCTGTGCGAAGAGACGCGCGAGGAGGCCTTTGACCTGATGGTGGCGCATGCCCGGGAGATGGGCGCCAACGCCATCGTCGGCGTTCGTTACGACGCCACCGAGCTGGCCGAGAATATGACCGAGGTGTTGGCCTATGGCACGGCTGTCGTCGTGGAGCTTGTATAACCTATGACGACGACTGGAAACATTTTTGCCTACGTCGCGCGCTACTATAACGCGCAACCCGAGCGCGAATGGGCGCGGGCGGACCGGCATCGCACCGAGTTTGCCTTGACCATGCGCGCGCTGGCGGCGCATCTGCCCCCACCGCCGGCGCGGATACTGGATTGTGGCGGGGGGCCGGGACGCTATGCCATCGAGCTGGCCCGCCAGGGTTACCAGGTGACGCTGTTTGATCTGTCGGCGGAGGCTCTGCGGCTGGCGCGGCAAAAGGCGCGCAAAGCGGGCGTGACGCTAGAGTATGCGCGCGGCACTGCGACTGACCTGTCTCGCTTTCCGGACGATGCCTTTGACGCTGTGTGTCTGATGGGGCCGTTGTATCATTTGCTAGATGAGGCGGAACGGACCCAAGCGTTGGCCGAGGCCGTCCGCGTGCTGGCGCCGGGCGGCATGTTGTGCGCGGCCTTTATCACACGTTACGCGGCCCATCGTCACGCGGCGCGTCACGAGCCGACCTGGCTTCTGGAACAGCCTGATCTATCGGCGCAGGTGTTGCGCGATGGACGGTTGCTGCCGCGCGATGCGGATGACACCCGGTTTGTGGCCTATTTCGCGCACCCTGACGAGGTGGTCCCGCTGTGCCGGGGGGCAGGTCTGGAGGTTCTCACTGTCTTGGGCATGGAAGGG
>CAZSJU010000038.1:0-7589 GCA_964607235.1 uncultured Anaerolineae bacterium
GTGTCATCCATATCGCCTACGAGGAGTAAAGATATCAATGAGCCAAGACGCGTCCAATCAAGCCCCCCCAACCTTGCAGGCCCTGACCCCAGAGCAACTGGATCAGGTGACTGCCTTTTTCAAAAAGCGCCTGGTCGGCCAACCAGAAATCGTCCAAACCCTGACCAACGTGCTGTACAAGCAAAATGCGCTCCTCAAGCGCGCCCTGGAACACCAAGACTCGCAATCCGTCGGCATCCCGGCCGATCCCACCGTGTTGCTCTTGATGGGCGGGTCGTGGGGCAAGAGCCTGGCCGCACGCTTGATCCCTATGGCCCTGGAAAAGCTGGACCATGGCTCGTTGACGGTGTTAAAGCCGCTGCCCCAAGACCCCGAAGGCGCCTTGAATCTCAATCCACACGCGCTGGCGGCGCCCTTTGCCACCGTAATCGTCGAGACCGTCGAAACGGCCGGGGAGATTAACGCCCGCTTTGTCAACAATCTGGCGCACCTGATAGAGACGGGCATGATCGCACTGGTTGAAGAACAAACCGTCCACCCGGTGCCCCTGGGACTCTGCACCATTATCTTGACCTCCAACATCGCTGACGAGGAGATCCGGCAGACCCTCAACCCCGAAACGCAATTGGGCTTTTTGCGCCCCGATGACGACCAGGCGGTGGACGTCGAAGCGACGTACAAAGCGGTCCAGAAAATTTGCCAGCGCGCCATGGATCAACTGCCCCGCGCATTGCTACGCTACGTTGACGAGACCGTCGTTTTGCGCCCGTTGAATCAAGACGACCTGCGCCAGATCTTTGACCTGGAAATTGACCACTATGAACAAGCAATGTTCCCCGGTCGCGCGCTGCAAATCACCTTTAAAGATGACGCCAAAGCGCACATGTTTGCCCAGGCCAGGGAGAACCTGAAACGCTATGGCGCCCACGCCCTACGGCGTGTGCTGCAGCGTCACATTGACCCACTGGTCTATCGCGCTTATAATGCCGGCACCCTGACCGAAGCAGACCTGGACACACAACACATAGTAGTGGGACTCGAACAAGGCCAGATTAAAGCGCGACTGGAAAGAGACAGCGCCTAACCCCCCCTTGCAAAAACAGTGACATGGCCCCCCGCCCCTTGACAGGCTCAAGACCTTGAGGGGATGCTCAAATCCAAATCGAGCGTCCCCTTTAATTTCGTCAATCACTTGCCACGTATTCATTTTTGCGTTAAGATTGTGGATTGATTTGAAAGGAAACGCTATCTATGACTTATCATCCTCAAAATCCAATCATCGTCCAGGGTGACAAGAGCATCCTGCTAGAGGTGGACAACGAACACTATCAAGAAGCGCGCGACGTGCTGGCGCGCTTTGCCGAGCTGGAAAAGAGTCCCGAGTACGTCCACACTTATCGCATCACACCTCTGTCATTGTGGAACGCCGCGTCGGCCGGACTGGGCGCACAAGCGATCCTGGAAGGTCTGGAGCGCTATAGCAAGTACCCCCTACCCAGCAACGTGCGGGTCGATATTCAAGATTACATCTCGCGCTATGGGCGGGTCAAGCTGACCTGGCGCGATAACGACCTGGTGCTGGTCTCTGACGACGAGGCCCTGATCGCCGAACTGGTACGGCACAAGCAACTCATCCCTTACATCGCCGCCCAAATCGACCCCTATACCATCCGTATGGATCTGGCCCGCCGCGGCCACATCAAACAAGCGCTGGTCAACATTGGCTATCCCGCCGAAGACCTGGCCGGATACGTGGATGGCGAGACCCTGGAACTCCACCTGCGGCTGATGACGAATAACGGCAAGCCCTTTGCGCTGCGCAAGTACCAGCGTGAGGCCGCCGACGTCTTTTATGCGGGAGGCGCGGTATATGGCGGATCGGGCGTCATCGTGCTACCGTGCGGGGCCGGCAAGACCATGGTCGGCATGGCCGCGATGGAAAATTTGCAATGCAGCACCCTCATCCTCAGCCCCAACACCGTCGCCGTGCGCCAATGGATCGACGAGCTGTTGGACAAGACCACACTCACCGAAGATCAGATCGGTGAATATTCAGGCAATCGTAAACAAGTCCGGCCGGTGACCATCGCCACTTACCAGACCATGACCTACCGCAAGCGCGGCACCAAAAAGACCGGGTTGCCCCTGGCCGAACAGTTTCCCCATTTCGAACTGTTTAACCAACGCGACTGGGGCTTGATCATTTACGACGAAGTGCACCTGTTGCCCGCGCCCGTCTTTCGCATCACCGCCGACCTCCAGGCGCGGCGTCGACTGGGGTTAACCGCCACCCTGGTGCGGGAGGATGGTCGTGAAGAGGACGTGTTCTCTCTCATCGGCCCCAAAAAGTACGACGTCCCCTGGAAAGACCTGGAAAAACAAGGCTGGATCGCCACGGCCGAGGTCACCGAGATCCGTATTTCTATGCCGCCGGACTTGCGTATGGACTATGCGGTCACCGACAAACGTCAAAAGTACCGGGTGGCAGCCGAAAACCCCCGCAAATTTCAAGTGTTGGACCAATTGCTGGCCAAGCACCCCGATGACCAATTGCTCATCATCGGGATGTACCTGGATCAATTGCATGAAATCCGAAAACGCTACAACTATCCCCTGATTACCGGCAAGACGACAGTGCGCGAACGGCGCAAGCTCTACAAAGGCTTTCGTACGGGCGAGATTCAACGGTTGATCGTCTCCAAAGTCGGCAACTTTGCCATTGACCTGCCCGACGCCAGCGTGATGATCCAGGTTAGCGGGACGTATGGCAGCCGTCAAGAAGAAGCACAACGCCTGGGTCGCATCCTGCGCCCCAAGCAAAATGGCCTATTGGCCCACTTTTATACCCTGGTCAGCCGGGACACCGACGACCAAGACTTTAGCGCCAACCGCCAAATGTTTCTCACCGAGCAAGGCTACCGCTACACCATCCTCTATGATGACGAAGTAGCGAACTATCAACCCGCGACCATCGAGGGAGAAATTTGCGACACGCTAACGCCCGTCTCTTCCTCACCACAACTGCCTGCAGGATCAAATTGATAAAATGCCAACTACTTTTAACGACCCTAGCAGCCAAGTGACGCCGGTCCCCACGCCAGACACGTATCGTCCCGAGAAACTCCCCTTCTGGATGCGCTTCTCTTTCCAAGAACTACAAAGCGCTGCGGACGAGCAATTAAGCGAATGGTTGCACGACGTCAAGATGCAAGACTTGCGCCATATGGCCCAAGAACACAAATGGCCAGTCAAAGGGAACCGCAAAAAAGACATCGTGCAACAAATACTCGCCCAACTTTTGGATGCAGGACAAGCAATCAAGATCTTTCACAACCTGGACGACGAACACCAGCGCGTGCTGCGCGCGATGGCGCTGCTAGACAGTGAATCCTATATACAAGCGCCAGACATCGAACGGGTGCTCAGCTTTTGGGGAAAACTGGAACGCCATCAACACATTGAAACGTACACGCGTCACCTGTGCAAGAGCGGATTAGCGGTAGAGGCCCAGCTCTTTGCCCCCCATTACGCAAAAAGCAAGCTCGTCCCGCGCGCCATCGTCCGCCGGTTGCCCCCATTGCTAGAGGGGGCGCTACCAGACGCAGCCAACCCGGGCCGCCTGAGCGAGACGCTCTGTATGGGCAATCCTTATGCCTTGACAGATACGGTCGCCCAAGTCACCTTGTTGCTGGAACAGTCACCTATGCCCCTGCGTCCACCTATGTCACGTCCGCAACTGGAAAAGTTCCATAAAGGGCTGGAAGGATGGGACTATGTCCCTGAAGAGATTCTACAGCTCGGCCAACGACTGAGAACGACCTATCAACCGGACATGATGCTCACCATTCCGCCTCCGCACCCCATCCTGCCCGACGGCGCTATGAAACAACTGCTGCCTGTGGCAGGAAACGAAAGACGTCTGGAGTTCATCTTGGCCTTGTTGATCGCCAGCGGCATCTTGCAACCCGGCAGCCCGGTGACCCCTTGGCCCGAGGTCAAAACCGAGTTTCTGAAACAGGATAAACTGACCCAACAAGCCACACTAACCCGGGTGTATTTTTATATGAGCAACTGGAGCGAACTGTGGGAACTGTTAGGGCAGCAACTGACGCTCAAACGGAGCTGGCGATTTAGGCATCTTGGACCTCACCACTTGCGCGCCAGACTGGTCGGCATGCGTCATATGGCATTGAGAACCCTGGCCTCATTGCCCCCAGACAAATGGGTGACCTTGCAGACGCTGGACCGCCTGATGCAGCTCGTCTGGCCCCATTTTGACTATACCACCCAACCCACTTTTTATCAGTCGCAGACCCTCCAACCCTGGATCCTCTTTCGGGACAACAGCAAGACGCCTCTAGACCCTGACGATGCGCAGGATTGGAGACTGGCCCAGGGCAACTTTATCCGCGCCCTCATCACCGGGCCATTGCACTGGCTGGGCCTGGCCGATCTGAACTACAGCGGCGACGAATTGACCGCCGTGCGCTTACACGGGCTGTCTGAACTGTATTGGGATCGCAGCGCCATTGTGTCGGCGCCCCGCCGCCACTCTACACCCGACGTCGCTGAAAGGCTGGCAGACGCGGTACAAATTGACCAACACCAGATCAACGTGCAGCCTTCGGCCATCGATACCCAGGCGCATAACCTGTTGGATCAAATCGCCCGGTTGGAGAGCGCCACGGCCGATTGTTTCTCGTACCACCTGGATCCCCAAGCCGCTTATGAAGCCTTTGAAACCAACATAACGCTATCCGAGATTGAGGCCGATTGGGAACGTTTGATGCCGCTCCCAATGCCGGCGTCCATCCAATCTCAATTGTCCCAATGGTGGGAAGCGTACGGCCAGGTGCGCATCTATGAAAACCTCACCATCATTGAATTTGACGACGATTACGCGCTGGCCGAGATGAAAGCGGTCACCCCCTTGGAAAAACACTTGGTCGCGGAACTTTCACCTCGGCTGGTCATCATCCCTGATCAAACCGTCGATCTCTTGCTAGGGGCATTGGAAAAAGCAGGCTATACGCCCAAGAAAACAGAACAGGTCTAGACCAACATGGCGAACGAGATCATAAAACTACTCAACACTTATCATTCCGCCACCTTGCAACGCATGGCCAATGCCGCCGGATTGGAAATAGAAGATAAACACGGTCGCAAGCTGAAAAAAACAGTGCTCGTCAACAATATGGCGCGCATATACTTTACGGCAGCACGGATAAAAGCTGCCTGGAAAAAGTTGAGCATCCGCGAAAAAGAAATCCTGAACCGGCTATTGTTGCAAGGCGGCACCGCCAAGACCCAACGCTTTCGGCGCGAAATCATCCGGGCTGGATTGGCTACCCCCTCACCGCCCCCCAACCAACACCGCCATTGGCGTCGCGTCCCTTATGCAAAAGGCCACACCGGTCACCCTTTTATCAACAGCTCGCGCGTCTTTGAAGACGTCATCGCGCGCCTGACTCAACACGGCCTGGTCTTTAGCCGCGACCCTGGGTTGACCTCCGGGGGCACATCTTTTAAATTACAGTTCCATCCCGGCGAGACGCTCTATGTGCCCGAGTTTGTCCAACGCCATCTCCCCGAGCCCACGCCTATTGCTTCCCAGGAACGGTGGCAGCCCAAAAGCGTGAAAACCGGCACCCCGGCCTTGTTACTGCGTGACCTGTATCTATATTGGGATTTTGTGCGCCGCAACGAGGTCAAGCTGATCAAAGCGGGTTTTGTGAGCAAGCACGGGCTTAATGCGATCAACAAAATCCTGCTCGTCTCTGATCCCTTGTTGGCCGAGGTGCGCCGCGAAGACGAGACGCAGCGGCTCTATCTGTTGCGCCAATTGCTCACACGGCTCAATCTCGTAAAAAAGACAGACACCCATCTCGTGCTAACCAACACAGATCCAACCCACATCCCACAGTTCTGGAGCCAGCCCCCGGTCAGCCAACTGCGCGCTTGCTTGCAAGCCTGGCCACAATTAGAGATTCGAGAAACTTTGAGCAAAAGCGCTGCCAGTTACAGGCCGCGCTACGCACATGCCCGGGAAGCCGCCTTGACCGCCCTCAAAAAAATGCCCGCCGACACCTGGTTGGATTCGGAAGATTTCCTGGAGCAGATGAGGGACCAGGACCCCAATTTTTTATTTCGAGAACGCAGCGCCATTGAAAACTATCAAGGGAATTGGTACTATAGTTCTGGCACCGGTTACTATTATGGTTCCCCCAAGGATCTGCTGATCAAATTAGACGCGCTGGAGATTCAATTTGTGTCTCGCGACCTATTCAGCTTTTTATATAAAATAGGCGTCATCGAGTTGGGCTATATGTCAGAGACGCAAACCGACGATCAAGAACTGTATCAAGGGTTCCGATTGACCCCGTTAGGTCGGGCCATACTGGGTCTACCCGCAGACGCCTTGCCCGCCCAGCTCACACCGGCGGAAACGGGCAAGCTGATCATCCAGCCCAGCTTTCAACTGCTGGCGATGGGGCCGGTCAGTCTGGACATGCTGGCCCAACTGGACATGTTTTCCGAACGCGAGAACACCGACCAGGGGGCTTTTCAGTACCGGCTATCGCGCGAGGCCGTGTACCAGGCCCAACAACTGGGGATGGACGTGTCACAAATCATCCACTTTTTAGAGAACAACAGCGAGACGGCGCTGCCGCAAAACGTCCATCGCTCCTTGAAAGAATGGGCCGCGCATCACGAGCGCATCGTCTTTCGTACCGGCGTCAGTCTGTTACAAGCAGCAGATGCCACACTGCTTGAAGACCTGCTACAGACCCCATCCACCAGCAAACACCTCGCCCGTGCCATCACGCCCACGGTGGCATTGCTCAAAAAAGGACACCAGTCGTCGCTGATCAACGGGTTGCTAGAGCGTGGGCTGCTGCCCGCTGTATCGGGGACCGACCCTCAATCGGCCGATCAAAGCGTCATCATCCAACCTGACGGGAGCATTCACCCCATTCACGCCGTGCCCAGCCTACACCTGCGCGGCCGGCTTGCTCGCGTGGCGCAACAATCGCCGAACGGCCATTGGCAACTTACCCCGCAGTCCATCCAAAAAGCCGGTGGTGACCGGCAAAAAGTCCGTCACCTCTTGGAAGAGTTGCGCCGGCTGGGACGTGGCCCGCTTCCTCAGGAACTGGTCGGTCAAATCAAAGCTTGGGGCAGCTATTACGGTCAGGCCGCGGCCGAAACCCTCACGCTGATCGAGTTCTATGACCACGTGGCTCTCAAAGAGTTGCGTGAGGTTTCTGGACTGGCCGAGCGCTTGACCCCCTTTTCTATGGGAGAACGGGCGTTGGCCGTCGTCCCTACCCAAGAACTCGAGCAGATCAAGGACATCCTGGCCCGCTTTGGCGTGCAGGTCAAGGACCAATTGCCGCGCTAGCGCGTCTGACCGCATAAGCACAAGTGTTCCTCAGTTGCCCTTCCCGGCGCAAATGATATAATGTTGACCTATGAAAAACCGTCGCTTACATCATGGTGTACTGTTAGTCCTGCTGTTTATCTCAGTTGGCTGTGCGCCAGCGCCGGCCCATTCTGCCACACCCCAGCAGACAGCGCCAGGGCAAATG
>CAZSJU010000038.1:7689-13659 GCA_964607235.1 uncultured Anaerolineae bacterium
GCAGACAGCGCCAGGGCAAATGAGGGAGAACGAGACCATCCTACGTCCCTCTCCAACCCTCCCCCCTGCATCGCACGTTAACCTCGCGCCCAACCCGTCCGCCTCAACGGGTGACATCCCCCAGCCTCTCGCCATCCCGACGCGCACGTCATTTCCCTGCCCTTTGACCAGCTCAGGACCTTGGCTACTGGCCTACGACTCGGACGTCGAGGGGGACGATGAAATCTACCTGGTGCCCATTGACGGGGGGCCCTCCGTCAACTTGACCCAACACCCGGCCGAGGACCGCTATCCGGCCTGGTCACCGGACGGCACCCGCCTGGCCTTCCAATCCAACCGGGAGGGCAACTGGGACATTTACGTCCTGGACTGGCAGACCAAGGCGCTAACCCGGCTCACCTTTGACCCGGCCTACGACGGCGCGCCCACATGGTCACCGGACGGCAAATGGATCGCCTTTGAAAGCTATCGTGACACCGTGCCCTGTGACCAGAGCACGCCGGTACCCGATCCCCCGCCATGCCCTGACCTGGAGATCTATCGTATATCCGCCCAAGGCGGGCTTCCCCAGCGACTGACCGAGAGCGCCGGCGGCGATTATCAACCCGCTTGGTCTCCTGACGGGGCCCACATCGCTTTTACCTCCTGGCGCGATGGAGACAAGGAAATATACCTGATGCCTGCCCCAGGCGGCCCCGCATCCGTGCTACCTGCAGGGTCAGTACGAAACCTCAGTGCCAGACCAGGAGACGACTGGGCACCGACCTGGTCGCCTGACAGCCGTGCCCTGGTCTACCTTTCAGAGCGGGATGGGGAGACCAGGCTGCATCATCAATCACTACACGAAACATATGGTTCTCCCACCCTGCTGACCACAGATGGGTTGCCCTGCGAACACCCCACCTGGGCAGCGGACAATCACTTGCTCTATACTCGCTATGATCCAGGACTGACTTTTGAGGTCTATGATCCTTACCGCCCCGGTGCATACCATCTGTACCGACTGTCGCCCTATGGCGGTGAGCCCCAACCGCTACTTCCAACCCTTCAGGTCCGCCACCCGGCGATCGCACCTCTCGCTGAACTGACGTCTCAGAGTTGGGACAGCCAGCGCCAGATCGGCCAGGCCCAAGCCTATGTAGCCAACACCCCCCCACAGCAGGAACTGGTACACATGGAAGACGTCATCGCCCCGGACCCGCGTCTAGTATCCGGGGTATCCGAGTCCTTTCAGAACTGGCGGGCCGCCGTCCGAGACCAAAGCGGGCACGACTTTTTAGGACAGCTCAGTGATGTCTTTCGGCCCGCGGCCTATTATCATCATCGCTTGGGCTATCTGAGTTGGCACAAGACCGGGCGCGCCATCGACCTGTTATTCGACTGGCACGACGCGCAAGGCCAACAGGCGCTCTATGTGATGCGCGAGGACCTGAACAGCCAAGTATATTGGCGGCTGTTCCTCAAATGTACGGCCCAGGACGGCAGCATGGGCGCACCCTTGCCCCAGGCCCCTTGGCATTTTTGGTGGCACACTGCACCGCCCGGGCAGCCTGAAATGGTTCCCAATGGCGGACAGCAGTTGCCCATCCCCCCGGGTTATTTCATAGACGTGACCGCCCTGGCCGAGCGATATGGCTGGTCACGCATCGCATCTTACCACCTGGACGACTTTCACTGGCAGCGGGATTCGACGGCCACCGAATATTGGCATTACCAACACACTGACAGCCTGACATGGTACCAGGCGATGGAACAAATCTACCCCCCAGAGTTGCTGGAGAGCCTGTTCTCCCGCACGGTTGCCGCCTCGCGGGAGCAAAGCGCTAGCGTGATGGACGGCAAAGGGCTGCCGCCGGCCGAGGCGCCTTGACGACCCACCACCCACATGTTATAATCTCGCCAATCTATAAGAAAACGACGTGGACGGAGCCAAGTAAGTGGGTGCTGGCTTGCAGAGAGCCGCCGGTGGCTGCGAGGCGGTAGCCAGGCGCAACTGAAATCCCCTCCCGAGTCGTCTGGTCAACCCGGCACCTTCAGCAAACTCAGGGCAGGCACCTTTGAGCCCCAGTGGTGAGCTTGTCGAGACAAACAAGCCAGACCGGTCGCTCCCGTTATAGAGCAAGGTCAATGGTCGAACGATTGTCGATCCGGCAAAACATCAACGCGACCATTCGACCTATCAAGGCCCACGACTGCAAAGCGTAGGCAAATCCAGGTGGCACCACGAACGGCCCCCTCGTCCTGGCAAACGAGGGGGTTTTTATATGGTCCAGTCAAGGAGGTTGGTTGTGTTAGATTTAGCGCTGATCCGCGAAAAACCCGACTTTGTCCAAGCCGAAATCGCCAAATTAAACGCTCAAGCACCCATCGATCAAATCGTGGCGCTGGACGAGCAACGCCGCACACTGCTACAAGAGGTCGAGGGGCTGCGCCAGGAACGGAACGTGGTCTCTAAACAGATCGGCCGCATGAAAGACCAGGCCGAGCGCCAGGCCAAAATCCAAGAGATGCGCCAGGTCGGAGAACGCATCGACGCGCTGGACAAGCAACTGCGCCAGGTGGAAGCTGATCTGGACGAGGCTATGCTGTGGGTGCCCAACCTGCCCCACACCAGCGTGCCGGTGGGGCCCGACGAGGAATACAATATCATCGTGCGCCAGAAAGGCGCGCCGTCCGAACGCGACTTTACGCCCCTGCCCCATTGGGACCTGGGGCCCATGCTGGGCATCATTGACTTTGAGCGGGGCACCAAGCTCTCGGGCAGCCGCTTTTACCTGCTGCGCGGGCTGGGGGCGCGGCTACAACGCGCGCTCATCACCTGGATGCTCGACATGCACGTCAACACCCAAGGCTACACCGAGATTTATCCGCCCTATATGGTCAAGCGGGAAATCCTGGTCGGCGCTGCCCAATTGCCCAAATTTGCCGACAATATCTATCACGATGCAGAACAAGATTTCTGGTTCGTCGGCACGGCCGAGATCCCGTTGACCAACATTCACCGGGACGAGATCCTGGACCTGGCAGACCTGCCGCTCAACTATGTCGCCTACACGGCCTGTTTCCGGCGCGAAAAGATGAGCGCTGGGCGGGACGTGCGTGGCATCAAGCGCGGGCACCAGTTTGACAAAGTCGAGATGTACAAACTCACCACGCCCGAATCCAGCTATGATGAATTGGAAAAGCTGGTGCACGACGCCGAGGCCGTATGCCAGGCGCTAGAGATCCCTTACCGGCTGGTGCAAATGTGCACCGGCGACCTGGGATTTCAAGCGGCCAAAAAGTACGATCTGGAAATGTGGGCCGCCGGTTGTGGTGAATGGCTAGAAGTCAGCTCGCTCTCCAACTGTGAGGATTTTCAAGCACGGCGGGCCAACCTGCGCTTCCGCCGGGAAACCGGCAAGATCGAGTTTGTGCACACGCTGAACGGCTCTGGCCTGGCCCTGCCACGGGTGATGATCGCCATCATGGAGAACTATCAGCAAGCGGATGGCAGCATCGTCATCCCGCCGGTGCTGCGTCCCTATATAGGCGGCGTTGAGGTCATACAGTAGGAAGGGGCACGCTACCCGTCACCGATCACCTCAATCCAGTCCACCATCACACCCAGGTCACGTGCGTCGGCGCTGAGGCCCAGGGCAGCCGGGTTCCAGGTCTCTGTCTCTAACCAGAGATCCAAGGGAGCACTTGGCCCCGATGATGAGCTTGCCAAACCATCAGAGGCTTGCAGCACCGACGCTGGCAACGTCACCTCGTAAACATTCCACGTCGTATCAACTTGCCACTGGGTCACCGACTGCGGCCCTTGTCGCAGCCGCACCACGGTTGGCACTTGCTCACTCTGGTCAGACGCGGCCATCCGCAAACGCAAGCGCAACTCCCCTTCCCCGATCAGCACGTCCGGCAAGCTAAACTGGGCCGCATCGTCGGTCCAGCGTATCGTCAGGTCATCGGACAGCCATTCCTTGCCATGCCACCCTTTACCTAGATAGAAAAAGTCCGTGGTCCCCACGTCAATTCGCAACGTCTGATCAGCCGCACTGGTCGTAGGCTCAAATGCGTACAACTCGACCGGCAACGTAAAGCGCAAAATTTGGGTGGGGAAATGATAATAAGAGCTCTCCAAAACCGTCGTGTCCAGCCACAAGCCAGGCAAGGGTGTCAACGCCCAATCTGCAAAGGGCTCGCGCACGCCCTTGGGCCCCACCGCTAACAGCACGGGGCGATCCTGCTCTTGCCATGTGTGTACCAGGTCTGACAACATTTCCCCGGTCAGAGCCGACTCTTGCAAATCAAAGACAGTGCGGCCAAACAGATAACGTAACGGCGTGCCGACCAACGTACCGGCGCTGACCGAACCCGCGTCGTTAAACAGAACCACCGCCTGAGGGTCCAGCGATTCGGCCCAGGGCGTCAACTGCGCCACCAACCCGTCATAGTCCACCTGGCGTATCACCGCCCGCGCGCCATAGAGCAAGGCCGCAATCTGGGCGACGGTCACGAGCACGGCCACCCCACGCCAGCGGCCACGACGTTCCCAACAGCGCGTGACGGCGTACGCGATGCCGATGACCAAAGTGGGCACGACGACCGGCACGTAACGCCGTATGACATAAATATGGTGAGGGTTGTTACGGCTGTTTTGGAGATAAAGGAACGAAAAAAAGAGCCCTATGCCCAAGAACAAGATTGTCTGCCGCGATACGTCTTTCCACAACATCCAGCACAAGCCCAACACCGCCAAGGCGATGCCCAAAGGAGAAAAGTACCATCCCAGTCGCACCAAATTGTAAGGCTCTACGTTGGGGATGTTTTCCCCAGCATACCAATATACCGCAGTCGCGTCCAAGTCGCCGCTTTGGGGCCACAAAAAGTACGCGTAAAGGGCCGCCGCCGCCACCAACACCGCCACAACCACGCCCCCGCGCTTGAACCAACGCGCCAGCACAGCCAACCGCGCCGGACGCCCATCCACCCAGCGGTCCAAAAGCACATAGCCCAGCAGTGCGACCAGGCCAGCCAGCGCCAAAAACGGCCACGGCAAACTGGCCAATTCAAAGTAATACGTGTTCCGTAAATAGGGCCAGCTCTGAAACAAGCCGTGAAGCAATGAATGCACACCCAGACCCAACATTGGGACAAAAAAAGCGCAATGTTGCCAGGATAGCCGCCGCGTCAGCCACAGATAGGCGGCCAAGAAGAGCGGGACCGCCAGCAAAAAATAAGTGTCTAACCGGACCAACATCACCTGACCCAGCGTGAGGCCGGCCAGCAGTCCCATCTCGGGTGACTCGTCGACGATATAACGCACGAAAGCGTAAATCCCGCCCCACATCAAAAGTTGTGTCAAGGCCTCCGAAGTCGGATAGCGTGCAAACCAGATTTGGGGCGCGCTGATCGCCAACAGCGCCGCCGCCAGCACCCCACCCCGGCGACCCAACAGCTTGATCGCCGCCATCCCCACAGCTAGACAGGCCAGGGTGCCCCATAACGGTGTGGCGTACAAGCTAGCCCGCACACCTCTTTCAGCACTGCTGTAAAAAAGCGCCTGCCAGACAGGGGCCAACGGGTAAAATTGGGGGATTACCCCAGCATCCAGGGCATCCGAGAGGTAAAAACCTGGAAACTGGATATAGCGCGGAATAAAATAAGATGGCTGGCGGCGAAACAAAACCGGATAGGCCTCAGGGGCCAGTGTCGCCAGTTCGGGGTCCTGAAAAACCAAAGCGCCGCTACGCGCAATATGAGCGCCCAGGTTGACATAGACGCCCGCGTCTGAGCCGCCCAGGATGTACTCGTGCGGACGAAAATAGAGCAGGGCGGCAACAATCGTCACGCCCAGCAAGAGCCAGGTCCACCGGTCACCCGGCACCCACAAACTGCGCCAGGCTTCCCAGATCCGCCCGCGACCTTGCAATTTGAGCGACAGGCCCACAATAAGGCAATAGGCCAGGACAAAAAGCAGCACCC